>NZ_BAAAIJ010000007.1:135329-329775 GCF_039526005.1 Arthrobacter flavus
ACACCGCTGGGAAGGACACCTGCTTGAGCACCTTCGTGTCGGTGACGCCAGCCCAGTCGTAGGTCAATGCCACCTCGGTGGAGTCGGGACCCTGTGGGGTCAGCTCCCACACCCACTGCCATCCCGCCGGGTCGGTGCCGGCCTCTGCTGTCTTCCACGCGAGGAGCTTGTTGTGGTCATACCCCACCACATGGTTGTCGGTCTTGTAGTCCCCACCCATCTTGTCCCAGTGCTGGTTCATGGTGAACACCTGCCCGACGGCGGTGATGCGATCCGACTTTTCATCGGACTGCACCATCCCGGAGCCGTCAATCTGGGCGTGCCGCTCGGGGTTGGACAGGACGTTGAAGATGGCATTCGCTGAAGCGTCGATGACGCGGGTTGTGGTGATCGTTTTTTCACTCATTGGTGTTCTCCTTTGATAGTGCTGGTCAAATACGCTGCGGCATGCAGCCGATGAGGCGTTCTCATCAGGTTTCGACGACGACGTCGGACGGCAGTTTGTCGGGCCGCCAACCCCGCCAGACCGGGTGGCGGAGTTTCCCCGCGCCGGTTCGTTCGCTGAATTGCACCTCGCCGACGAGGGCTGGGCGTACCCAGTGCGCATCCGACGCATCAGCGGCAGGCACATCCGCAAGTGGTGCGGTCTTCCGGGACATCTTGCGGAGCCGGGATCCGATTTCCGCGAGGTCGCGTTCGGTCAGGCCCGACCCCACCCGTCCCACGTATTTGAGGTCGACGCCGTCGGGCACAGCGACCAGCAAGGACCCCACCTTGTGGGCCCGGCTGCCTTTGCCCGGCCGCCACCCGACCACCACCACTTCCTGGGTGAGCTGGTCTTTGATCTTGACCCAGTCCCGGGTCCTGCGACCGGCTGTATACGCGCCTGAGCTGCGCTTGGCGACCACCCCCTCCAGCCCGAGCGCCCTGCTGGCCGCCACGGCCTCCTCAAGCGTGACATCCAGCGCTGGGGGCACCTGAATGTGGCCATCCGCGGGGCTGTCCACAGCCTGCTCGAGAATTTCCCGGCGCTGGGCATACTGCAGCTGAAGCAATGAGTTGCCATCGAGGTACAGCAGATCGAAAATCATGAAATGCACTGGCGCTTTGCGGCGTGCGGCGTCAATTTCGGAGCCTTTGGTGAGATTGAAGCGGTTCTGCAGTAGCCCGAAGTCGGGGCGTCCCGACTTGTTCAGTGCCACGATTTCGCCGTCGAGCACAACATTGTTGCCGTTGACGTAGTTGCCCAGATCCGCCAGTTCGGGATACAGCGCGGTCATGTCATTGGCGTTGCGGCTGGTGAGACGCACGCCGTCGGGCGTCACTGTGGCGATTGCCCTGACCCCGTCCCACTTCATTTCAAAAGCCCAGTCCTCATCGGCTCTCACGTCCCCCGCAGATCCGGGGGACGCGAGCATCGGCATCAGCTCCGGCGGGGCCTCGGTGGAGCCCGACGCTGCGGCGTCGGCCGAGGTATCACCCGTGCTCTGGTCTTTCATCAGGTGCATCAACCAGTTCCGTTTACCCGAGCCGTCGCCACCGGTGTGGATGAGGGCGTACCGGCGGATGGCGCTGCCGCTGTGTGCCAGGCCGCCGTCGTCGCGGCCCTGAATGGTGCAGATGACTTCCTTGCCCTCGCGCCACTTCTCGGCGTGGTAGGTTCCGGAATCCCAGATGGACATCTCCCCGGCCCCGTACTCCCCCTTGGGGATGGTGCCCTCGAAGGCGGCATACTCCAGCGGGTGGTCCTCGGTCTGGACGGCGAGGTGATTCCTGTTCGGGGTGTCCGGCGGCCCCTTGGGTACAGCCCAGGAGACGAGGACGCCGTCGCGTTCCAGCCGGAAGTCGTAGTGCAACCGGCGGGCGTGGTGCTCCTGAATGACGAAACGGTTGCCGCCGGTGCCACTGACGCTGTCAGGGATCGGCTCGGGGGTCTTTGTGCGGTCCCGCATGGAGCGGTAGGTGTGCAGGCGGTCAGCAAGGTGGGCCTCGGATGTTGTCGTGTCCCCGGGCTCGGACTTGTCGGAAGTCCCATCCAGCCCGGTGAGGAGATCACCGAGTTCCTGCACCCGGTCCATCATCTGCCGGTAGTCGAGCTGCGCCAGCTCAGGGTCCTCCAGTTCCGCCCAGGTGCGGGGCGCGGCAACAGTGGGGCGCAGCCTGCCGCGCAGGGAGTAGGGCGTCACGGTGGTCTTGTTCCTGTTGTTTTGGCTCCAGTCCACCAGCACCTTCCCCCCGCGCAGGGACTTTTTCATGTCGCTGACCACCTGGTCGGGGTGGTCAGCTTCGAGCGCTCTGGCCAGCTCATGGGCGACGGCGGATACCTCATCGGAGGACTGGGAGCCATCCAGTGCCGCATACAGGTGGATGCCCTTGGAGCCACTGGTGACAGGGTAGGGTTCCAGGCCCATGTCGCGGAGGATCACGCGGGCATGGCGGGCCACCTCGGCGCAATCGCCGAGGCTCACCCCCTCGCCAGGGTCAAGGTCGAGGACCAGCCGGTCCGGAGTGTTGATCTCCCCGTCCGGGCCGAACCTCCACTGTGGAACATGGATTTCCAGAGCCGAAATCTGTCCGAACCAGGTCAGGGTGGCCAGGTCGTTGACCATCGGATACACGTTGACGTGGTCTTTATGGGCGATGGAGTGTCGTTGCACCCACGCAGGCGCCGACTGGTCGAGGTTCTTCTGGAAAAAAACCTGTCCGGGCTGATCCTCGGTTCCCACCCCGTTGACCCAGCGTTTGCGGGTTACCGCCCGGTCCCTGGCGTGTGGAATCAGGTAGCCGGCGATCGCAGCATAGTAGGCGAGAACGTCCGCCTTGGTGGTCCCGGTTGCGGGATAGATCACCTTGTTGAGGTTCGTGAGCCGAAGGCGTTGACCGTCCACAGTGACAGTCTGCTGCTGCTGACCCGTGCTGGAACCCATGGCACCAGTCTTGTCTGGAAGCGCCGCAAACGCCACATGCGCCGGGAAATCAGGGCACTGGATCCTTTCCCGGAGTGCTGTTAGTGGCTGAACTTCTCCTGGTAGTGGGCGACAAGGCGCTCCCAGTCAGCAGGGTTCTGGCCCAACGGACGCTCGTTCAGGAGATCGTCGAGGCCAATCAGCGTAAAGTGCCAGCCCGCCGCCGAGCTACCCGCGGCGTCTTGGTCCTGCAGGGTATTGGAGAGGGTCAGCAGGCAGCCGGCGTCGCCGTCGTGCGCCAACTCCCAGCGCAGCACCTCGCGATCCCAGGTGTAGGCGAGAAGGTGCGGCTTCTCGGCTTCGAGGACCGCGCCTTTGGTGGGCCGCTCCCCAGGAAACGTGAAGGTCACTTCGGCGCCTTTGCGCGGAAGCAGGTCCAGTTCGCAGGGGAACCAATACTTGAGTTTGCGGGGGTCCGTCAGGTGCTTCCAGAGCACTGATACGGGGAAGTTGTACCGCATCTCGAACCGGAGGACGGGCTTGCCGTCGACTGTGGTCGTGGTGACCGTGGGCTCAGCTTTTTCAGGATTCACCAATTCATCGTATCCGCGGAACCCAAACACTGGTTCACTTGGTACATGAGAGCCATCTGGAAGGGCGCCGTCGCTTTTGGGCTGGTCAATGTACCGGTGAAGGTCTATAGCGCCACCGAAGACCACGACATCAGCCTCCACCAGGTCCACGACAAGGACGGCGGCCGGATCCGCTATCAGCGCCGCTGCGAGATCTGCGGGGAGGTGGTCGAATACAAGAACATCGACAAGGCGTACGACGACGGCGAGCACACCGTGGTGCTCACCGACGAGGACTTCGCGACCCTGCCCGTCGAGAAGAGTCGGGAAATTGGCGTCGTCGAATTTGTGCCCAGCGACCAGATTGACCCGATCATGCTGGACCGGTCCTATTTCCTGGAGCCGGACTCCAGTTCCAATAAGGCTTATGTGCTGCTGCGCCGCACCCTTGAGGAAACCGACCGCACGGCGATTGTGCAGTTCACGCTGCGGCAGAAGAGCCGGCTCGGTGCGCTGCGGGTGCGTGGGGACGTCCTGATGCTGCAGACGCTCCTCTGGGACGACGAGGTACGCGAGGCCAGGTTCCCAGCCCTTGACGAGCGGGTACGGATCTCGGCCAAGGAGAAGGAAATGTCGGCCGCGCTGGTGGACTCCTTCTCGACCGATTTCGATCCTGAGAACTTCACCGATGAGTACCAGGAACAGCTGCGCACCCTGATCGAGGCGAAGCTTGAGAAGGGGGAAGCCCTCGACACTGAGGAAACGTTCGGGGACTCCGATGACGACGAGGGCGGCGGCAAAGTCCTCGACCTGATGGAGGCGCTGCGGCGCAGCGTGGAGAAGAACCGCGAAAAGAAGGGCACGTCGGACTCGACGAAAACAACCGAGTCGAAGAAGGCACCATCCAAATCCAAGGCAAAGGGCGCCTAGTGGCACACACCGGATCATTGCTCCCCAGCTTCTTCACCAACGCCCGCGGTGAACAGACCATTGCGCAGGCTCCCAACGCCCCAGTACTCGGCTGGACACTCTTCGGGCTCGCTTCCCGGATGGCCCTGCGGGAGGAAAACCGGGTGCTGCTGCGAACTCTCAGCCGGGTGTGCCTCGGACTGTGGGCAGTTCTTGAGCTGACCCGCGGTGACAGCGGATTCCGCCGGACCATGGGCGGTCTTACCCTCGGCTGGCTAGCCACACGGTAGCCAGCCGCTCCCACTCACTGTCCCGCCGGGACATTCCACCCCCTGGGCGCCAAGTTGTGCGCCATTCTTGGGCCCTGCCGTGTGCAGGTTTCCCCACGTTCTGGCCATTGAGGGGCCGGTTTGACGGCGTGTTCCAGTCCGACGCGCGCCCAGGGGCCAAGAACCTGGGGAATCCTGCACTGCTCCGCAACCATTCGACAATAACCATTCGTCAACAACCATTCGTCAACATGAGAGAGCGCTCTCTTGACGATGTGACATTCCGCACATACAGTGGACTCACACCTCAGAGAGCGCTCTCTCGCTTAGTCGGCGTATGTCGCTCACACACACAAAGGAGTGACCGTGGAATACTCGCGACTCAGGAAAATCACCGCCCTCGCCGGCGTCGCATCCCTTGCGTTAGTGGCGTCGGGCTGCGGCGGCGGCGGGAACGGAGAGCCGGCTGGCGCCGATAATCCCATTGCCTTGACCGTCACCACCTTCGGACAGTTCGGCTACGACGACCTCTACGCCGCGTATGAGGATCAGAACCCCGGCGTCACCATCGAAGCGACGAACATTGACGGCAGCGCCAATGCCCGCACCGACGCCTTCACCAAGCTCGCGGCGGGGTCGGGCCTCAGCGATGTTGTTGCAGTCGAGGAAGGCTGGCTCGGCTCCATCATGGAGGTGTCGGATCAGTTCGTCGACCTCAATGAACACGGCGCTGCGGACATCAAGGACAACTGGGTGGACTGGAAGTTCGAGCAGGGCACCGATCCCGAGGGACGGGTGATCGGGTACGGCACTGACATTGGACCCCAGGCTCTGTGCTTCAACCGCACCCTCTTCGAGGAGGCCGGGCTGCCGACCGACCGCGAGGAAGTTGCCGAGCTGTTCGGCGGTGACGAAGCAACCTGGGAAACCTACTTCGATCTGGGCCGTCAGTACAACGAGGAAACCGGCAAGGCCTGGTACGACCAGTCCAGCTTCGTCTGGAACTCGATGGTCAACCAGATGGAAGAGGGCTACTACACGGCTGACGGTGAGTTGAATGTCGAGGGCAACGAGGCGATGCGCGCCCAGTTCGATCTGCTGGCCGGTGGAACCCTTGATGGTCTCTCCGCCAACCAGACCCAGTTTGACTGGGGCAACGGACAGGCCTTCGTGGACGGCTCCTTCGCGGTTCACGTCTGCCCGGCCTGGATGCTCGGCACCATCAAGGAACAGCTTGAGTCCGCCGGCGGCGGAGCTGAGAGCGGTTGGGACGTCGCGGACGTTTTCCCCGGTGGGGCCTCGAACTGGGGTGGAGCTTTCCTCTCCGTCCCCGAGAGCTCTGAGCACCCCGCTGAGGCAGCCAAACTTGCTGCCTGGCTGACCGCGCCCGAGCAGCAGGTCAAGCAGTCCGCTGCTGCGAACAACTTCCCGAGCACCCTTGAGGCGCAGGCGGAAATCGTGGAAGCGGCGGTCCCCAATGAGCTGTTCAATAACGCTCCCTATGGCGCCGTCTTCGAGTCCCGGGCCGAAGGCGTTGTTGCCCAGTTCAAGGGACCCTACGACTCGGTGATCCAGGAGAACGTGTTCGCACCCGCCGTGAAGCTCCTCGATACGGGTGAGGGCACGGCAGATGAGGCCTGGGAAGAAGCACTGACCCTCCTCAATGACCAGGTCGTCAACAACTAGCAACACCCGGCCGCGGGGCCCCGGGACTACCGGGGGCCCCGCAGGGAGTCTGAGATCATCATGACTACGACATTGAACCGCCCGGCGGCTGGCAAAGCCGCAACGAAACCCGCAGTCACCTTCCGGCAACGCCTCAGCGTTTTCGACCTGAAGGTTTCCCCCTACCTCTACATCGCCCCGTTCTTCATCCTGTTCGCGTTGGTGGGACTGTTTCCCCTCGGCTATACCTTCTTCGTCTCCCTGTTCGACTGGCACCTGCTCAGGGGACAGGGCGAGTTTGTGGGCCTGCAAAACTTCCAGGAAGTTCTCCAGGACCGCTTCTTCTGGAACTCCCTGTTCAACACCATGAGTATCTTCCTGCTCTCCACCATCCCGCAGCTCGTGGTGGCTATCACCATCGCAGCCATCCTGGACCAGAACCTGCGGGCCAGGACGTTCTGGCGGATGAGCATCCTGTTGCCCTACGTGGTCACCCCGGTGGCCGTGGCAATGATCTTCGCGAACATGTTCGGCGAGCAGTACGGGTTGGTCAACAACATCCTCGCAAGCTTCGGCGTCGACCCGATCATGTGGAAGAACGAGACCCTCCCCAGCCACATTGCTATCGCGACCATGGTGAACTGGCGGTGGACCGGCTACAACGCGCTGATCCTGCTCGCCGCGATGCAGGCAGTGCCCAGGGACATCTACGAGTCGGCGGCGATCGACGGCGCTGGGCCGTTCCGGCGATTCTTCAGCATCACCCTGCCGAGCATCCGGCCCACCATGATCTTCGTGGTCATTACCGCAACCATCGGTGGACTCCAGATCTTTACGGAGCCACGGCTCTTCGACCCCAGGACCGCGGGCGGGACGGCAAAGCAGTTCCAGACCACTGTGCTCTACCTCTGGGAGATGGCGTTCCAGCGCCAGAACTTCGGGAAAGCTGCCACGATCGCGTGGATTCTTTTCCTGATCATCGTGCTCTTCGGCGTGATCAATTGGCTCATCTCGCGGAGGATCGCCACCAGTGGCGATGACCGTGGTGGAACCCGGCGGGCACGCCGCCGAAAACGACCTGTCGCCCCTGCGGCAGTCCTCCCCGCCGTCGGCGCGCAGCCACCGGCACCCTCGGCAGACCCTGCCGGAGAGCCACTGGCGGGACCAACAGCAAGGAGCGGACGATGACTGTCACCCAGACCCGACCCGCGGCAAGGAAGTCACCGACGCCGCGGTCGCTCGCGGCGCGCAAGGCACTCTTCGGGAATGGCCGCCGGCCGGGTTTTCTCACCTATGGACTCCTGATTGCCTTCTTCCTTGCCTCGGCCTACCCCCTCTGGTGGTCGGTGATCATCGGGAGCCGCTCCAATGAGGCCCTGGGACAGACCTGGCCCCCGCTCCTCCCTGGCGGTAACTTCTGGACGAATGTCGGCGAAGTATTCGACACCATTCCCTTCTGGCTCGCGCTCGGGAACAGCATACTGATTTCGAGCATCATCACTGTCTCGGTGGTGGGATTCTCCACCCTCGCCGGTTACTCGTTCGCGAAGCTCAAATTCAAGGGACGGACCGGTCTGATGGTCGCCGTGGTCGCGACGATGGCCATTCCCACACAGCTCGGCATCATTCCGCTGTTCATGCTGATGCGCACCCTCGGGTGGACTGGTGAGATCGGCGCCGTCGTCATCCCCACCCTGGTTACCGCGTTTGGAGTCTTTTTCATGCGCCAGTACCTGGTGGATGTCATCCCCGATGAGCTTATTGAGTCCGCCCGAATGGACGGGGCCTCGATGATCTCCACCTTCTTCCATGTCGCCCTTCCCGCGGCACGGCCAGCGATGGCTATCCTCGGATTGTTTACGTTCATGACCGCGTGGACTGACTTCCTCTGGCCGCTACTGGTGCTCGACGCCGGCAACCCCACTCTGCAGACGGCACTCAGCCAACTGCAGTCGGCACGCTACGTCGACTACTCGATTGTTCTCGCCGGCGCTGTGCTGGCAACACTTCCGCTGCTGGTGCTCTTCGCCGTCGCGGGCCGTCAACTCATTTCCGGAATCATGCAAGGAGCAGTGAAGGGCTAATGCCATTGAATGCAACACACCACGGTGCCACCGGTGCCGACCCCGCCCGCCACTGGCCGCCAGGCTTCCTATGGGGTTCGGCCACCGCTGCTGCCCAGGTGGAGGGTGCAAGCCATGAGGGCGGGAAGGAGGATTCCGTCTGGGACGCTTTCGCCCGCGTGCCGGGAGCGGTCGCCCACGGGGACACCCCAGAGAATGCGGTCCAGCACTATCACCGGATGCCCGAGGATGTTGCGCTCATGAAAGACCTTGGGCTGGGCTCCTACCGGTTCTCGACCAGCTGGGCGCGGGTGCGTCCGGGCGGTCGCGGGCCCAACGCCGAGGGATTGGACTTCTACTCCCGCCTCGTCGACAACCTCCTGGAGGCCGGGATCCTGCCGTGGCTGACCCTCTACCACTGGGACCTGCCGCAGGCGCTCGAGGAGAAGGGCGGCTGGGCGAACCGGGATACGGCGTTGCGGTTCGTTGACTACGCCAATGACGTCTATTCCGTACTTGGGGACCGGGTGCAGCACTGGACCACCTTCAACGAGCCGTTCTGCTCGTCCCTGCTGGGCTATGCCGCGGGCGTTCACGCGCCTGGTCGGCAGGATCCACGCGCCGCGGTGGCAGCCATTCATCACCAGCACCTGGCGCACGGTCTGGCAGTCAACGAACTCCGGCACCGCGGGGCCCAGCACCTCGGGATCACGCTCAACCTGAGCAACTCGATCCCCCGCGATCCCACCGACCCGGTGGACCTCGACGCGGCCCGCCGGTTCGACTCCCTGCAGAACCGGATCTTCCTCGACCCGATCCTGCGCGGCGCCTACCCCGAGGACACCCTCGCAGACCTGGAGCAGTTCGGCATCCGGGAAGTGATCCAGCCGGGCGACCTCGACGTGATCGGCACCCCCCTCGATTTCCTGGGCGTCAACCACTATCACGACGACCTGATCAGTGGACACCCGAACGCTGAGGGGGGCGACGGTCACTCCGGCGGCGCCACCCGCCCGACCTCGTCCTGCTGGATCGGTTCGGAGGACATCGCGTTCCCGAGCCGAGGGCTGCCACGCACCGCCATGGACTGGGAGGTCAACCCGGATGGGCTGCGTGACCTGCTCGTCCGGCTCGGCGAGGAGTACCCGACGCTGCCCCCGCTGTACGTCACCGAGAACGGTGCCGCGTACGACGACGACGTCAGCAGCGACGGGTCGGTCCACGACGAGGAGCGCACCCGTTTCATCCTCGATCACATCGCCGCCGTCGGCGAAGCACTCGACAAGGGTGCGGATGTCCGCGGCTACTTCGTCTGGTCTCTCCTGGACAACTTCGAATGGTCCTGGGGGTACGGCAAGCGATTCGGAATAGTGCGGGTTGACTACGACTCGTTCGAGCGGACGGTCAAAGACAGTGGACTGGCGTACTCGCGCGTCATTTCCGGTGCCCGGACACCGTCGCTCTCCCCGACAGCCGCTTAAAGTAGTCTCAGCAATACATACGAGGCTTCGGAGAAAACAATGACGCAGGACGCAAGCGGACCCCGGCCGGTCGCCACCCTGGAAATGGTGGCGGCGCTGGCCGGGGTTTCACGGGCCACGGTCTCCCGCGTCGTCAACGGTTTACCGAGTGTCGACCCAAAGCTCGCGCAATCGGTAAAAAAGGCGATCCTCGCACTGGACTACACCCCGAACCGTGCCGCCCGGTCTCTCGCCAAGCGCCGGGCGAACACGGTCACCCTGATCGTCCCCGAGTCGACGTCGAAGGTCTTCGCCGACCCCTTCTTCGCCTCGGTGGTGGAGGGCATCGCCAGGTACCTGACCGACACCGACTACACCCTCAACATGGTCATCTCGTCGGAATCGAAGCCGGAGAAGACCCGCAGTTTCCTGCTCGGCGGCAACGTCGACGGCGTCCTGGTGGTCTCCCACCACAGCGGCGACCACTCCTGGACGCACCTCTCGGGGTCACTGCCGATGGTGTTCGCTGGCCGCCCGCTGGTGGGCGGCAAGGAGAGCTACTACGTTGAGGTCGACAACGAGCAGGCTGCCTACAACGCCACCCGCCAACTCATCGACTCAGGGCGGAAGCATGTGGCGACGATCGCCGGACCCCAGGACATGCCACCCGGTATTGACCGGCTCGCCGGCTGGCGGACCGCCGTCCAGGAGGCAGGGCTCGGGGAGGCGCTGGTGGAGACCGGTGACTTCACCCAGGTGTCCGGGACCCGCGCGATGCAGAGCCTACTGGACCGTGGCGACCCCCTGGACGCCGTCTTTGCGGGAAATGACCAGATGGCCGCGGGAGCGTACACCGCGATTCAGGGGAGGGGCCTGCGCATCCCCGAGGATATCGCCGTCGTCGGGTTCGACGACGATTCCTTCGCCACCTCGGTGACACCCGCGTTGACCACCGTGCACCATCCGATCATCGAACTGGGCGGGAAGATGGCTGAGACCCTGGTGAACCTGATCGAGGGAATCCCGACCGACCGGGTAACGGTGCTTCCCACCTCTCTCGTCATCCGCGATTCCGTGTAACGAGGTTTGGGACCAACGGCACGCCGTTCCCGCCAACGTTGCCGGACCGGCCACCGAAGGTCTTTGCTCAGTCCTGAGGTGAGCCGCCCGGAACAAAGCGGTACCCCATCCCAGGCTCAGTGATGAAATGCTGAGGCCGGGGCGGTTCTGGCTCAAGCTTTTTCCGCAACTGACCGACATACAGTCGGAGGTAACCGGTGTCGTGTGCGTGCTGAGGGCCCCATACCCGCTCCAGAAGAGTCTGCTGGGTGACAAGCCGGTCAGGAAAACTCAGGAGCACCTCCAACAGCTTCCATTCCGTTGGTGTCAACCGGAGAGTCTCACCCGTGTTCACCCGTGACACCGTCTTTGCTGCCAGATCGACGCTAACGCCGCTGAAGGTGATGGTGGGCTCGCGGGCCACCGTCGGCGTGCTGCGCGTCAGCGCCCTCATCCGTGCCAGAAGCTCGTCGGTGGAGAACGGTTTAGTGACGTAATCGTCGGCGCCGGCATCGAGCGCCTCCACCTTGTCTCTGGAAGTGGCTCGCCCCGACACCACCAGAATGGGCACCTTGCTCCATCCGCGAATCCCCGCTATGACTTCAAGTCCGTCGATCATCGGCATTCCCAGATCCAGGACAACTATGTCTGGCTGCTGATCGGCAGCGCGTCGAAGGGCTGCAGCCCCGTCCTCAGCAGTAACAATCTGATGGCCCAACGCGGTCAACGTGATGCGCAGCGCCCTGAGAATTTGAGGATCATCATCGGCAATCAGTATCTTCACGGTTGATCCCCTTCATGTTCTGGAGGGGCCCCAGCAAGGGGATCATCTTCTGCGAGGGGAAGAGTAATCACCATGGTGGCTCCACCCCCTGGCGTATCTTCAATGTCAAGGGTTCCTCCCATGCCTTCGACGAACCCTTTGGAAAGTGCCATCCCCAGTCCAAGTCCGGTTTGGTTGTCGGTATCTCCCAGCCGTTGAAATGGAACAAACACGTCGTCCCGTCGCTGCTCGCTAATCCCTGGCCCTGTGTCGATGACACGGATGTCCGCTGTACTCCCGAACCTACTCGCGGACAGCACCACCTGCTGCCCGGCCGGGTTGAAACGCTGCGCGTTGGCCAACAGGTTAACCAACACACGTTGCAACAGGCCGGGATCCGCCAGAATCTGAACAGGCTCCTCAGGTAGGTCCAGTTCCACATCGGCGGGACCCAGCCCTAGTTCCTCCAACGCGGGGAGGAGCGCGTCCTCGACCCCCACCGGACGAATCGCGACACCGAGAACACCTGCCTGCAACCTGCTGACGTCGAGCAGATCGGTAACGAGGCCCGCGAGACTTCCAAGGCTCTGCTCGGCCGTTTCCAGGAGTTCGTTTCGGTCCTCAGAGGACCAGTCGACGTCGGCCGACCGGAGTCCCGTTACGGCGGCTGTGGCCGCAGCGAGGGGCCTGCGCAGGTCATGCCCGACAGCGGCGAGCAGCGCGGTTCGCACCCGATCTGCCTCGGCCAAGGGCGCAACCTCACTGGCGACAGCCGACAATTCTCGATAACCAAGTGCCGTGTCCAGCTGGGCAGCAATAACAGCCAGCAGGCGACGGTCTGATGCCGCGAGGCTCCTGCCGAAGAGCTCCAGTTGCGCCAGTTCTCCGACCGGCAAGATGGCTGAAGGCTCACCTGGGAGTAGATTACCCGCCCTCGCGATCGTCTCTCTGCCGTCGTACAATCGGACGCCGTCGAGGCCGAACGCTTCAAGGGTTCTGCCGAGAAGTGCTTCGATGGCGTCGCCGCCGCGCAGCACGCTCCCCGCGACTGTGGCCAGGAGATCTGATTCTGCTGCGGCTCTTCGGGCGGCGCGGCTGCGCCGGGCCGCGCTATCCACCACGAAACTCACCAGAACCGCGTTGATGACGTAGAGGATCAGGGCGACAAACTGGATGGGGCTGTTGATGGTCAGGGTGTACAAGGGGTCAATGAAGAAGAAGTTCAGAGTGATCCCGGACAGCACCGCAGCGAACAACGCCGGCCAGATTCCGCCGATCAACGCCGCTACCACCACCAGCAGTTGGTAGGCGAGGACGTCGCTGGTGATTGACGCTTCAGACCTGGCCGCGACGAGGGCCTGCGTCAGCAGCGGACCACCAGCCAGCGCGAAGAGGAATCCCGTGATGCGGCGCCGTGGGGTCAGTGCCCCTCCGATCTGGGGCAGGGTGAAACGACCGCCAGCCGCCGCGTGTGTCACGATGTGAACGTCGATGTCGCCGGATTCGCGGATCACCGTCGCTCCGATCCCCGGCCCCGACAGGAGAGCGGCAAGGCGTGGCCGCCTGCTGACACCGATCACCAGCTGCGACGCGTTCACTCCCCTGGCGAATTCAACTAGGTCCCGGGGAATGTCGCTACCAACCACCTGATGGAACTGGCCACCAAGTTTCTCCACCAGGGCACGCTGTAACGCCAGTTCGCCCGCGTTCAGGGGTCGGAGACCGTCGGGCATGGTGATGTGCACGGCGTGCAGTTCACCCCCCGCCGACCGTGCCGCGATGCGGGCACCCCTGCGGAGGAGAGTCTGTCCCTCTGGGCCACCCGTGAGGGCGACCACCACCCGTTCCCTGGCGACCCAACTGTTGTCGATCCCCTTTTCGGCGCGGTACCGCTTGAGCGCGCTATCCACCTCGTCAGCCAGCCACAGGAGGGTCAGTTCGCGCAGCGCGGTGAGGTTGCCCAACCGGAAATAGTTCGAGAGCGCTGCGTCCACTCGGGTTGACGGGTAGATGAGCCCCTCGGCCAGCCTGTCGCGCAGCGCGGACGGCGACAGGTCGACCACTTCGATCTGATCGGCCAGTCGCAACACTGAATCGGGAATGGTTTCCCGCTGGGGAACACCGGTGATCTGCCGCACCACGTCGTTGAGTGACTCAATGTGCTGGACGTTGACCGTAGAGATGACATTGACGCCGGCATTCAGGAGTGCCTCGACGTCCTCCCACCGTTTCGGATGCGGCATACCGGGAGCATTGGTATGTGCCAGCTCGTCGACCAGCGCGATGCTCGGCCGGCGGTCCAGCACCGCGTTGAGGTCCATTTCGGTCAGCTCCACCCCGCGGTGTCTGACCAACGTCCGCGGCACCACTTCAAGACCCTCGACCATTGCCGCAGTTGCGGAGCGCCCGTGGGTCTCCACTACTGCGACCACTACGTCCCTACCCTCGCCTACCAGCCGTCGGCCCTCTTCGAGCATGCTGTAGGTTTTGCCCACACCGGGGGCGGCCCCCAGAAATACCCGAAGCTGTCCGCGCGTCATTGTCTAAGTGTCCATAGCTTCCAGGGCCAGGTTCAACTCCAGCACGTTCACTGTCCGCTCCCCCAGGTAGCCCAGGTCCCGCTCCTTGATATGGGAGCGCGTCAGATTCTCGACGTCTTCCACCTGGAGTCCGCGGGCCTGCGCCACCCGGGCCACCTGGAGGAGGGCGTACTCGGGGCTGATGTGCGGATCCAGCCCCGACGCGGAGGTGGTCAGGGCCTCGGCGGAAATATTGCCAACCCCCTCCAGATCCTCGATGGCTACTCGCCTGTCCGTGACGGCACTGACGAGTGCCTCGCTTTCGGGACCCAGGTTACTGCCGCTGGACGCGCCGCCGTCGTAACCATCACCAGCAGCCGATGGCCTCGACTGGAACCACTCCGTCAGGGCCACGCCGTCGTCATCGGTGAAGGACTGTCCGATCAGGCTGGACCCAACTGTCTGGCCAGAATCCTGCACCAGTGAACCGTTTGCCTGGCTCGGTAAGGCCAACTGGGCGATCCCTGAGATCGCCAGCGGATACCCCAGACCCAGCACCAGGGTAAAGACCAGCATTGCCCGCAAGCCCACCCACAGCCCGCTGATACCTCGAGTTGCACTCATGATGTTGCCGCCTGTCTGTGAGCTAGAAACCTGGGATGAGGCTGATGATGAGATCAATGATTTTGATGCCGCTAAAGGGAGTGATCACGCCACCCAGGCCGTACATCAGGAGATTGCGGTTCAGCACCGCCGACGCCGATGCGGGGCGATACTTCACCCCACGCAGCGCCAGAGGTATCAGCGCGACAATGACCAGGGCGTTGAAGATGACCGCCGAGAGAATGGCCGACGACGGCGAGCTCAGCTGCATCACATTCAGTGTCGCGAGCCCCGGGAAAACCCCCACAAACATTGCCGGGATGATGGCGAAGTATTTGGCGATGTCATTGGCGATCGAGAACGTGGTGAGAGCACCGCGGGTGATGAGCAACTGTTTGCCGATGCGGACCACATCGATCAGTTTGGTCGGATCTGAATCGAGGTCCACCATGTTCCCGGCTTCTTTCGCCGCGGAGGTCCCGGTGTTCATGGCCATCCCCACGTCCGCCTGAGCCAGAGCGGGCGCGTCATTGGTACCGTCTCCGGTCATCGCCACCAGGTTGCCGCCCTGCTGTTCGGCGCGGATCAACCGCATTTTGTCTTCCGGCGTCGCTTCCGCGAGGAAGTCGTCGACACCCGCCTCAGCCGCAATGGCCCGGGCAGTCAGCGGGTTGTCACCGGTGATCATGACGGTGCGGATGCCCATGCTGCGCAGCTCAGCGAACCGTTCCGGAAGTCCCTGCTTCACCACGTCCTTGAGATGGATCGCGCCGAGAAGCACCGCCGTCCCGTCCGCTCCTCGCTCGGCAACCACCAGCGGGGTCCCTCCGGCGGAGGAGATCCCCTCCACCAGAAGACCCAGTTCGGCGCGGACGCCGTCGTCACCAGCGGTCGTGCCGTCCACCCAGGCGAGGACTGCACTTGCCGCACCCTTGCGCACCTGCGATCCGTCAGGGAAGTCCATGCCGCTCATGCGGGTTTGCGCAGTGAACGGGACAGCTTCTCCCTCGACCTCGCGTTCACCGGAGAATCCTGAAGCTCTCGCCAGGTCAAGGATTGACTTGCCTTCAGGGGTGGGGTCACTGAGCGACGAAACCCACGCAGCCCGAACCAGGTCCGCTGTGGGGACCCGTGAAATTGAGGAAAATTCGCTGGCCTGCCGGTTCCCGTACGTGATGGTGCCGGTCTTGTCGAGGAGCAGTGTGGTCACGTCCCCTGCCGCTTCGACGGCCCGCCCGGACATGGCCAGCACATTGCGCTGCACCAGCCGGTCCATTCCAGCAATGCCGATCGCCGATAGCAACGCCCCAATCGTGGTGGGGATCAGGCAAACGAGCAACGCCACCAGGACGGGCACGCTGACTTGTGCGCCGGAGTAGCTTGCGAGGGGATTCAGGGTCAGGATTACCACCAGAAACACGATCGATAGCGCAGCCAGCAGAATATTCAGCGCAATTTCGTTGGGCGTCTTTTGCCGCGAGGCCCCTTCCACCAGCCGGATCATCCGGTCGACGAACGATTCGCCCGGCTGGCTCGTGATACGGACGACGATCCGGTCCGAGAGCACCCCAGTGCCTCCGGTCACCGCCGACCGGTCGCCGCCGGATTCCCTGACAACGGGGGCTGACTCGCCTGTGACGGCCGATTCATCGACCGATGCAATCCCCCAGATGATCTCGCCGTCGCCGGGGATCGTTTCGCCCGCCGAGACGATAACTGTGTCACCGAGGCGAAGGTCAGCTGAAGCCACCTCCCCGACGACTGCCCGGTGTGCGCCCGGGTCACTCGACTCGTCATAGGATTCCACCCGATACGCCGGAGTGCTGGTGCGGGTGCGCCGCAGGCTGGCAGCCTGCGCTTTCCCCCTGCCCTCGGCAACCGATTCCGCGAGGTTGGCGAACAGCACAGTCAGCCAGAGCCAGAGCGCCATGATCCAGGTGAAGGCGCCCGGCACTGCCTCGCCTCCGGAGGCCTGTGGGCCACCCAGGAACGGTTCAGCGATGGCGATCAGAGTGATCAGCAGCGCCCCGACCTCGACAATAAACATGACCGGCGACCGCCACATCTGCCGCGGGTCGAGTTTGCGGAAGGCCCCGGGGACGGCCGCCAGGAGTTGCGCTGGACCAACGGACCGCGGGCGGGAGCCCGACGGCGGCGCCGCCTGGGCGGGCGCAGTAGAGGGTACTTGGGTGGTAGTGGACATTTCTAGAGCAGTCCTTCCGCAAGGGGACCCAGTGCGAGCACCGGGAAGAAGGTGAGGGCAGTGACGACCACTGTGACTCCGCAGAGCAGCGTCACAGATTGGAGCTTGTGAGTCGGCAACGTGCCGGCAGTGGAGGGGACCTTGTCCTGGGAGGCGAGTGACCCTGCCAGAGCCAGCACGAACACCATGGGAAGAAACCTCCCCAGCAGCATCGCTACGCCGAGAGCGGTGTTCAGCCACGGGGTGTTCGCGGTCAGACCGGCGAAGGCCGACCCGTTGTTGTTGCCGGCTGAGGTGAACGCGTAGAGCACCTCAGAAAACCCGTGGAGGCCGGGGTTGTAGATGGAGGTGGCCATCACATCCGCCCTGACCGCCGGGATGGCGAAGCTCAGGGCGGTGCCTGTAAGCACAATGATGGGCATGGCCAGGATGTACAGGCTCACGATTTTGATCTCCCGCGACCGGATCTTCTTTCCGAGGTACTCAGGAGTGCGCCCCACCAGCAGACCGGCGATGAACACGGTCAGCACGGCGAGAATCAGCATGCCGTACAGTCCCGACCCCACACCCCCCGGTGCCACCTCGCCGAGCATCATATTGATCATGGGCAGCATGCCACCGAGTGCAGTGAAACTGTCATGCATCGAGTTGACGGCACCGGTGGAGGTGAGGGTACTGGTCGACCCGAACAGCGTGGAACCCGCGATTCCAAACCGCTGCTCCTTGCCTTCCATCGCCGCCCCGGCAGCTTGAGGTCCGGCACCTGAACCGTTCAGTTCGAGCGCTGTGAGCGAGACCATCGACACCGTATAAATCACGGCCATCGCGGCGACAATGGCGTACCCCTGTTTGCGGTCACCGACCATAGTGCCAAATGTGCGTGGCAGGCTGAAAGGTATAGCCAGCATCAGCAGAATCTGAAACAGACTGGTCCAGGCCGTGGGATTCTCAAACGGATGGGCCGAATTGACGTTGAAGAAGCCGCCCCCATTGGTTCCCAGAATCTTGATGGCTTCCTGGGAGGCTACCGGGCCACCCGGTAGGGTCTGCAGGGCTCCCGTCAGCGTGGTCACAGAGGTGAAGCCGTTGAAGTTCTGGATCACCCCACCAGCAACGAGTACGACGGCGGCCACCACTGCGCCAGGTACCAGGATCCGGAGGGTGCCTCGGGTGAGGTCCATCCAGAAATTTCCCACGGTGTTGGCTCCACGCCGCGAGAATCCGCGCACCAAGGCAATAGCCACCGCCATTCCCACCGCGGCGGATAGGAAGTTCTGAACTGTCAGACCAGCCATCTGGACCGCATAGCCGAGAGTGACTTCGGGTGAATAGGACTGCCAGTTGGTGTTGGTGACGAAAGAGATAGCTGTGTTGAATGCCAGACCTTCGGGCACCGGTGGCAGCCCCAACGACGCAGGGAGCAGCGCCTGGGCCCGTTGCAGCAGGTACAGGATCAGCACCCCGAGGCCAGAGAAGACGAGCACACTCCTGGCATAGGACTGCCACGACTGTTCGGACCCGGGATCGGAACCAATCAGTCGATAGAAGCCGGCTTCAACCCTGAGGTGTCGTGGCGACGTGTAGACCGCGGCCATGTAGTCCCCCAGCGGCCGGTGAAGAAGGGCCAGGATGGCCACCACTGTGAGGAACTGCGCAGCGGCTAACCAAAGTTCCATCAGAACCGCTCCGGTTTCATCAGCGCATAGGTCAAATAGCAAACCGCTGCCAGGCCAAGGCTGATGGCAAGGATGTCGAACAGGATCACAGTCCATCCACCACCTTGGCTGCCAACACAACAACCGCAAAGAGCACAATCACTCCCGCGACGTACACGATGTCAAGCACGAGGAACCCCATCTGACTGGACTGGCGCCCCGGTTCAGGAGCGCCGGCACATTTTGGTGCCTCACTGATTAGATACCCGCCTTCAGCCCCAACCCGTGGTCTTTATGGGATCCTCACGCCCAACCGGTGAACCCCTACACCTTCTTTACGGGCACAATAGTCTTCGGTTCATGCACCGTCAGCACCAACGAATTTCCTGTGGCCCGAGTATGGCCTAAACTAACAACTGTCCTCCTGCGTCTGCAGGACATGACACCTGCCTGTGTAGCTCAGTCTGGTAGAGCATCCGCTTCACACGCGGAAGGCCCGGGGATCAAGGCCCCGCGCAGGCACCACCACCGGCCCAACGCCTCAGCGTTGGGCCGGTTTTGTGTCCCGGGAAGGTCAGCACGCTTGCTTTCGTTGCTGAATCCTCGGAAGGATAGGGACTATGGCATACACACCCAGCACAGCAATAGTCACCGGCTCCGACTCCGGCATCGGCCGGGCCACCGCCCTCGCCCTCGCCGAGGCGGGGTGCGACGTCGGGATTACCTGGCACTCCGATGAGGACGGCGCCAACGAGACTGCGCGTCTGGTCCGCGAGCTTGGACGTTCTGCGGTGGTCTCCCAGTTGGACACCACTGACGCTCCCGCCTGCGGAGATGTCATCGAGAAGATGATCAGCGAACTTGGCGGACTCGACGTGTTCGTCAACAACGCGGGCGTCAATGGCGGGACGCCCTTCATGGAGACCAGCTACGACGAATGGCGTGGCACCGTCGCCGCAAACCTGGACGGGGCGTTCGTCTGCATCCAGCGCGCGGCGGCCCAGATGATTTCGGCAGGGAACGGAGGCCGGATCATCGCCGTCACCAGCGTGCACCAGGAACAGCCCCGCGTCGGCTCCGCGGCCTACGATGCGTCAAAGCACGGCCTTGGTGGGCTGATCAAAACGATCGCCCTGGAACTCGGCGATCAGGGAATCACCGCCAACGCCGTACTTCCCGGTGAGATTTCGACGGCGATGAACGATGCCGAGGACGACGACGCTCACGAGATCGACCGTCCGGGCATTCCGCTGGGCCGCCCCGGCGCCTCCGAGGAAGTCGCGGCAGTAATTGCGTTCCTCGCCTCCCCGGCGTCCAGCTATGTCAACGGCGCCTCATGGGTGGTCGACGGCGGCATGCTCCAGATGGGCCCGCAGGCCGGTTCCCACCTGACCACTGGTAAGTGGCGAACAGTCTGACATTGCACGCCAGAGTGCCGGAGGCCACCCCGAACGCTCAGGCGGCATTCACTTGCCGTTCAGACAGGCGCAGTACGTTGAGGACATCAACTTCCCGTACTGAAAGGACCCACCGACCATGGAAACGTCGCCTCAGCCCCGCGGGGTCATCTCGGACTGGGCCACCCTTCGCCGTGGGCAACGGGTCGCGTTCAACCACGACAGCGATGGCCCCGTAGCGGGGGTTGTCGAGATGCGCACCGACGACGCCTCGGTGCTTTGGATTCAGCTCAACGAAGGTGCCGGCCGCCGGCTCATCCATCGCGAAGACGGATACCGGCTCAAACGGGCTGACTGATCCCGGACCTACTGTTTGCCCCGCTTTCCCTACTCACAGGGGAAGGTCCCGCAAGTAGCCGGCGAACCCGCCGGGTGTCCTGCCCGTTGTTCTGGCAGATGTCGTGGCCCTGATGGAGTCCACCGCCGCCCACTTCACCCCCTGCGATTTCAGCCGCTCGATCAGATCTGCATCCTCATGGATGTCCAAGGCGGCGAACCCCCCGGCTGCCTGGTAACTGTCCGCCCGGAATCCCAGGTTCGCGCCGTGCACGTAGGCGTGGCCGTCGTCGAGCGGGTGAGCCGCGTGCCAGGCGTGCTCCAGCGCGGCATCCAGGCCTACCGGGTTGGGAACCACTGTCCCCAGGACCAGCTCCACTCCCGTGGCAGCCATCCGGCACTGCTCGACGAGCCAATGGTCGGGTACCTCGGTGTCGGCGTCGGTGTTCGCCACCCAGATCTGGCTGGCCGGTTGCCGAAGCTGACCCAGGGCGTGGGTGATCCCGGCTCTGCGTGCCAATCCCACCGATGCGAAATCGACGGCCAGAGGCTGGGCTAGCGGATACTTGGCCACCACGTGTGCCGAAGCGTCGGTACATCCGTCCAGTACCACTGTGACGGACAGGACCACCGACGGGTACGCGTCGGCGAGCGCCCTGCCTGCCTCATCGAGGGCGGTCAGGCACCGCGGCAGGCTCTCCTCCTCGTTCCGGGCCGGTACGACGACGGCGACCGCCACCGGCACCGGCACCGGCACGGACGACTCATTCACAGCACACCGGTCGCTCTGGCCACCGACACCGCCGGTGGCCGCACCAGGAGGTCAATGCGGAAATCCTCTTCGCGGTGTTCTGCAAAAACAGCAAGTGATGAGGCCGAGCGGAATAGTTCGTGAACGGTGTCCCCATCCAGTTCCCAGCCGTCTATCGGGTGCCGCCAGTGGCACAGGAGAATGACCCCATCGGCTGCCAGCGAGGCGACCGCACGCGCCACGACATCAAGCAATTGTGTCCGGCTGAGGAAGTAGCCCACCTCGGAGATGACGATCAGGTCGAAGTCCCCAGGCGGCCAATCCCGTGGCACGGAGGCAACCCGGGCGGTCGCCCCGGGGTAATCGCTCAACCGTTCCTGTGTAGCTGCCACAGCCGTTGGGCTGATATCCAGGGCAAGGAGGGAATCCGTGCGCGCGGCGAGCTCGGCGGACAGTACACCGATGGAGCAACCCAGTTCGAGTGAAGCCGCAAACCGTTCCCGCGGTAACAGCGCCAGAGCCACCGAACGTTTTCGTCGTTCATAGAAGCGGTCTTGGAGCCCCCATGGATCGTCGGCGTCGGCGTGCAGCCGTTCAAACACACCCGAGGATGGGGTGGGGATGAAGGTCTCAAAACCGCGGGCGAAGTGGTCAAGGAACCCCGGGGCGAGCAGTGCTTCGTCCCCCGGCTCGTCGGACAGGGGTGCCGTCTGGCTCGCATGCATGAGCAGAGCCGACTGCTTAAGCGTCTGCTCATCGCCGGCAAGTTCAAGGATTTCAAGCTGGTCCCACGGCGCTTCGGAGGAATCCGGCGTCGCCCAGTGCCACAGCCACACGGGGTATTCAAGCAGCGGAAGGTTCAGTTCCGCTGCCAGCTGTGCCGCGGCCAGGCCGCCGGCTTCGTGATCCGCGTGCCCGTCCCCTCGCCACGGGGCCACCAACAAGGTACGTTCGCCCGGACGCCCCCCGGCGGCAACAATGCGTCGGAGCTGTTCGGCGAGTTCTTCGGCATCCAGCCCGCCGTCGGGAAGGTTGAGGAAGTGGGTCCGTGCTGAAGGTGCCAACAATTCGACGGCCTGCTCAAGTTCAATTTGCCGCAGCTCCGCCAGCTGGACGGCAGTGTGGGTCGGGGAATTCGGGTGGGACGCTTCGCCGTTGGTGGCAACGACTATGTCCATGGCAACTCCTGCGCGGGCCATGCGTCGCACCAGCCCGGCCGCCCCCAGCGTCTCGTCATCGGGGTGTGCTGCAACCACTATCACCCGCTCCGGCATTCTCCCGTCGAAGAGGGCCTCGATGCTGAGCCGGGCATCGCTGCGCCAGTCCTGGCTCCAGCGGTGCTCGGGCGTTCCGGCGTCCTCATGTGAAAAGGTCACCACGGGGAAACCCCGGTGCCCTGGAGGTGGCGACCCAGTGCTGCTGCGTCCCGTTCGGCGTGATGTTGGCGGAGATATACCTGCAGATCCGCCACCCTCCGGGCATGGTCCTCCTCCAAGGCCAGGGGTGCCGGACCAAGCCCGTGGCCCACTATCCGAAGGATTGCTTCGGCAGCGTCGGCAACAACGCCCCTCACCCGCGCAGCCAGCAACGCCCCGACAGCACCGCTGGCCCGACCTGCGTCGATGTCGGTTGCGGCCGCGGCGAGGGCCTCCCGCGCGGCATACAGATGCCGGTCCACCTCCCCGAGGTACATCAGCGCCAGCTGATCGGGGGTTCGTTCCTCCACGGAGCGCAGCAGCCGCCGGGCAATACCGACCGCGCCGCCGTACCAACAGGCAGCCACCCCCAGCCCTCCCCACGCAAACCCGTCGCGCTGGAGATACCAATTGTCGGCACCTACGGGGCGGGCGGATGCCGCATCATAATCAGTGGGGCCACTGTCCACCGCTGCCAGCCCACGGCTAACCCAGGTACCGCGGATAACCTGAACGGCCGGTTGGCGCAGGTCTACGCTGAAGGCGCGCCGTTCGCCATCCGGAACATGGGCCGTCACTATCGCGTAGTCCAGCTTGGCCGCCAGCGAGCACCAGGGTTTCCGCCCGGTCAGCTGCCAGCTGCCGTCACTGTTGAGAGAGTGGTGCGCTTCCAGGCGGTGTCCGGGCGCCTCGGCGGCGAACACCCCCCAGGTTCCCGGTGCAACTGGAAGGTCGGCTTGCCGCAGGATGGCTACCGCGTCAAGGTGCGGTTCAACGGTACGCGCCACCGACAGGTCGGCTGCTGCAATGGTGGCCAGGGTCTCCCACAGGGTCAGGGTGGATCCTCCGCCCGGCAGGGGGGTGCGGTCACCAAGCTCGGAGGCAAGTGTCAGTGCACGTGACACCGAGCCAGCCGCCGCGACAGCGCTCCCGTAAAGGGTGTCCTGGGTGTTTGACTCGCTATCCAAAAGCACTGACCGCTTCGGTGTCGTCACATCATCCTCTTCCTCTAGCGGCATGATAATCAGCATACTTACTCAATCCGGGGTCCGCCGTCGTCAACCACACCGCAAGACCTCTGCGGGTCCTTGACGGGAACAGTTTTTGGGAGTGGGCTTAGGTCCCACAACCCGACGGCGGAAGGCATCCGATGACATCCCTTTGGCAGGCAACCCGTCCGCAGCTCCCAGCCGACCCGTTCACGCCCGGCGCCACCTACGACTCAGTGGTCGTGGGGGCAGGGCTTACCGGAATCAGTACCGCGCTGTTGCTGGCACGCTCAGGCCAACGGGTCGCAGTACTGGAGGCGAGGCGCGCAGGGGATGTCACCACCGGAAACACCACGGGCAAAATATCACTCCTTCAGGGGACCCAACTTTCCTCTATTATCCGGCACCACGACGCCGAGACAGCCCGCCACTACGTCACCGGCAACCTTGAAGGGCAATCCTGGTTATTGCGGTTCTTCCGCGAACACGGTATCCCGTTCGACACTCGGGACGCGGTCGCCTACTCCGTCACCGACGCCGGTGCTGCTGCGCTGAAAACCGAACGCGAGGCGTGCGTCGCGGCGGGGCTGTCCCCGGTGTTGCAGGACACCTCCTCCCTGCCGTTCGCCGTTACTGGTAGCCTCCGCCTCCCGGGGCAAGCACAGTTTCATCCGCTGCGGGGTCTAGCTGGCCTGGCAGCTGATTTCAGGTCCCATGGCGGCCACCTGAGTGAAGGAGTCCGGGTGCAGGGGATCAGCACCGGAAAGCTGAAGGGGGACAAAATTAAGGTCAAGACCCCTCGCGGGGCGGTGTGGGCTGAGCATCTGATCCTGGCAACAGGTACCCCCATTCTCGATCGGGGCGGACACTTTTCAGTCCTCACCCCTCAGCGGTCCTATGCTGTTGCTTTTGCCGTCGAGAGCCTGGCTTTTGAGGGCATGGATGAGATGTTCCTGTCCATCGACGGACCGACCCGCTCCCTGCGCACCGCCGTCGTTGATGGACAGACGTACCTGATCGCTGGTGGCAATGGCCACCCGGTCGGCCGTGAGACCCATACGCAAGCCCTGGTCGATGATCTGGTGCGCTGGACCCAGCAACACTTTCCGTCGGTGCGGCCGGTTTATCAGTGGTCGGCTCAGGACTATGAACCCGCGTCAGCCCTGCCCTATGTGGGCAAGCTTCCACTGAGCCGACACAACATTTACGCCGCCACCGGATACAACAAGTGGGGTATGACCAACGCCGTCGCGGCGGCCTTGGCCTTATCGGCCGAAATTCTCGGCGGGCAGATGCCGTGGGCGAACAAGCTGTATGCCACCCGCGTCGCCCGGCAGGACGCGTTCAGCACTGTCAAAACAAACGCCGGTGCCGGACTGGAACTCCTGAACGGCTGGCTTAGCGGCTTGGCGCGAACCAGCACCGTCAGCCCACCGGAGGGTCAAGGGGTGGTGGTCCGCAACGGCGCCCGCCCTGAGGGGGTCTGCGTGGTCGACGGCGTCACCCACCGGATTTCGGCGGTCTGCCCCCACCTGGGCGGTGTTCTCGGCTGGAACGACGCCGAGAAGTCCTGGGACTGCCCCCTGCATGGATCGCGATTCTCGGCGGAGGGAACCCTCCTGGAAGGCCCCGCCACCCGCGACCTCACTCAGGGCAGCTGACGCTGGAACCTTCCCAATTCGTTCACCCACTGTTCACCTGTATCGTAAATGAGGTGCTGCCTCACCCCACGCGTCGCCTTGCCCTACTTGCCACCGCTGCCCTCGGCCTCTCCCTTACCGCCTGCGGATCCGACTATCCGTTGGGCCCCGAGCAGGAAGCCGCAGCCCAGCGTGCCAACTCAGACCTGCGAGGCACCATCACCGGCGCCGGATCCTCGGCTCAGGGTCCGGCAATGGACGGCTGGATATCCGGTTTCGGCACTCTTCATTCCCAGGCACAATTGCAGTATTCCCCCGATGGCTCCGGGGCGGGGCGGGGGGCGTTACTCGCCGGAGCAGTGCAATTCGCCGGCTCGGATGCTTACCTCAATGACGAGGAACTCGCCGAATCCGTTGAGGCCTGCGGCCCAGCCGGGGCGTTCAATATTCCGGCCTATGTGTCGCCGATCAGCATCACGTTCAACCTCCCAGGGCTCACCGAGCTCAACCTGGATGCCCCAACCATCGCCAGCATTTTCCTGGGCGACATCGACAGCTGGGATGACCCGGCCATTGCCGGGCAGAATGCCGACGTCGATCTACCGGACCTCCGGATTACCCCGGTCAGCCGGTCGGACGATTCGGGAACCACCGAGAATTTCACCGACTACCTCCACGAGACCGTTCCGGACCTATGGACGTTCGATGCCGATGGCACCTGGCCCAGCGCGCTCGGCAATGAGAATTCCAAGGGCAACGCGGGTGTTGTCAGCACGGTCGCTAGCACGGTGGGGGCAATCACCTACGCTGACGATTCAGCTGTTGGCCCACCGCTGGGGAGGGCGAACCTGCTGGTGGGAGAGGAGTACGTCCCGGTCAGCACCGAGGCGGCGGCCGCCGCCGTCGATATTGCGACTCCGGTCGACGGCCGGCCCAGTTACGATATTGCGCTGACCCTTGACCGGACCACCACCGAAGCGGGCGTCTACCCGCTGATCCTGGTGTCCTATCATGTCTTCTGCACTTCATACCCGGACGAGACAACTGTCGAACTCATCAAGGAGTTCGGCACCTATGTGGTTAGCCCTGAAGGCCAGGAGGCTGCCGCCGAGTCAGCGAAGAGCTCACCGATCTCCGCCCAGCTTTCCCAGCGGGCGACTGAAGCGATTGCGGGTATCACGGTCCGCGATTAGGTCATTGTTGTTAAACAGTTTCGGCCGGATCCCCACCTGCGTGGAGTTCCGGCCGAAACTGTTTAACAGTAAGTCTCTCGGCTAGCTCGGCGAGACGGTCGCGCGTGGGCCACCCGACTCGGGGTCGTCCAGCGACGGATCGTTGAGGTCCGATGCTCCGGCCGCGGACGTTGAGGTCTCAGTAGTGGTTCCTGACGGTGGCGCATCAATGTCACCGCGCCAGGCCCCTGTCTCTGAGTTGTTGCTTTCGATGAACTCCTTGAACCGCTGAAGATCGGATTTAACCTGTCGGTTGTCGGCGTTAACCGCCGAGCCGATCTTTTCGGTGAAGGTCTCAGGATGCCAGTCCAACTGGACGGCAACGCGGGAGGTGGTGTCATCAATCCGGTGGAAGGTCACCACACCTGCGTGGGACTTTCCGTCGACGCTCTTCCAGGCAATTCGCTCATCGGGGTGCTGCTCGGTGATTTCGGTGTCGAACTCTCGTTCCACCCCGCCGATCTTGGTGACCCAGTGACTACGAGTGTCAGATGCCTGGGTGATTGATTCCACCCCGCCCATGAACTGGGGAAAGGTTTCGAACTGCGTCCACTGGTTGTAGGCAGTGCTCACGGGCACTGCTACGTCGATGGATTCCTGGACTGTCGTCATGCTGGTTCCTCCTGTAAGTTCCACAATCAGTGAACTACTAAGTAAACTGATTGTATTCCGTGCCGCTGGATTTCAACAACATTTGCGGTCTAGGGTGAAGACTGCTTGACCCCTCATACCCGGTGCTTCCCAGCATCGAGGGAGGGCAGGTCCCACATACAGGAGGAAACCCATGAAGGCGTCCAAAACACTGACCGACAACATGCAGGCCGTGCTGGTTGAGCTCATCGAACTGCACCTACAGGGCAAGCAGGCGCACTGGAACGTCGTCGGAAAGAACTTCCGCGACATGCACTTGCAGCTGGACGAGATCATCGACGACGCCCGCCTGTTCGCCGATCAGATGGCCGAACGCATGCGCGCTCTGCACGCCGTCCCTGATGGACGCAGCGCTTCGGTAGCGAAGGGCACCACCCTGAACCAGTTCCCGGCCGGCCTGGTATCCACCAAAGACACAGTCACCATGGTTGTTGCCATGCTCGAAGGCACGGTGAAAACCATGCGCGACGTGCACGACCAGATCGACGAGGAAGACCCCACCACCGCCGACATCCTGCACGCCTTCATTGAGAAGCTTGAGCAGTACGCCTGGATGGTTGACGCCGAGAACATGGAACCGACTGCAACGGTCACTCAGCCCGCAAAGGTCTAGTACAGCAAACCTGCCTTCCCCGGTTAGTTACCGGAGAAGGCAGGTTTTTCTTTGGTAAGGAACGCTCGGGTTCCCTCACGCATGTCTGCGGTGGTGAACGCCTGCCTGAAGGAATCGGCCTCGATTGCCAGCCCGTCGGCGGTGGACCGCCCCTCCACCCGCCCCACTGTTGCCTTGACCGCTGCTACAGCGGCGGGAGAGTGTCCGGCAATCTCGGCGATGGTTTTCCGAGCTGCGGCGAGCAGCGCTTCCCGGTCGGTGAACACCGCGTTCACCAGACCTAGACGGTGCGCCTGGTCGGCCCTGATGCGCCGCCCGGTGAACAACAGTTCTCTGGCTTGGGACGGACCCACTCGCTGTTGCAATCTCACTGAACCTCCAAATCCGGGAACCAGGCCCAGGCTCACTTCGGGTTGTCCAAAAGAAGCCGACTCGGTGGCATAAATGAAGTCGCAGGCCAGCGCCAGCTCGCACCCCCCACCCAGAGCGAAACCATTGACCGCTGCAATCACGGGCACGGGGAGCGACTCAAGCCTGAGTGTCAGTGACTGCATCCTGGTGCTGTACTCCCACGCCTGATCCGGTGTCATGGCTGTCATTTCACGGATGTCGGCTCCAGCGGCAAAAGCCTTCTCCCCCGAGCCGATGATCACGACCCCGCGGGCCTCCCCACCAGCGTCGTGTCTGAATGCCGCTTCCAGGACGCCAAGAAGATCCTCAAGATCCTCGACGACCTGGGTGGATAGGGCATTGAGCGCCTCGGGACGATTGAGGGTAATTGTCACCGAAGACTGAGCGGAGCTAGCCTGGATTGTCGTATATTCCTTGAACTGCATGTTAATTTCCTCTCGACGGTGTCGTGGGTGGTAGCCGAAAATTCTCAGGGGAGCAGTTCCGGTGGCAGCGCCAGAAGCAGGCCGATAGCAGTTCCGTTGAAAACGACATGGGTGACGATCGCTGGCCCCAGGCGGCCGGTCCAGACGGTGAGAAACCCGCACATCACACCCACCGTGAACGTACCGACGAGGAGGTAGATTGACGATCTCAGGTCCCCTACCGCGCCGGTATGCAGGAGGCCGAAGACGAGGGAACTGACCACGATCGCCACAACCGTTGCAGTCGTTAGCGACCGCTGCGGAGTCGCGGTCGAGACCCGGCCCTTTGCTGAGCCTTTCAGCCACCATGCGTTCTGCACAGCTCGCAAGACTAGTCCGCGGTTGAAGAGTTCCTCGAGGAAAGGAGCGATGAGGGCTCCGCCGAGGACGGCGTTCACAAAGATCCAGCCGCTGTCGCCAGTGAGAAAGATTTCCGCGTTACCTTGCAGCACCTCGTCCTCGCCCAGCGGCCAGAGTAGGGTCATGATCACCTGAACAATTGCCAGGATAAAGCGTGCCGCGATGCCAACTCCGAGTCCAATGGCCAAGTCAATCCATTTGAATCTCAGACCGAAGTCCTTGGCAAGCGAACCAAATCCCCACACCTTTGAGGCCAGAACGCTGCTTCCCAGCAGGGCAAGCCAGGTGAAGCACAGTGAGACGAAGACTAGTTCAGGCCCGAAGCTGAGCACCGAAGAGAGCGCCAGCGTGCCACCGAGGGGAAGTGCCAACACCAGAACCAATCCCATGGCAGCCTGCCAGAGTCCCCACCCGGGCTTCAGCGGACCCATCGGGCCACGCTGGGCGGGGTTCGCAAACCGCGCTGAGGCCAGTGTGGTGTCTGAGACCTTCGGAGAGATCTGTGCGTGTGCGCCCGGGGGGTCGGGGGTGGGGTTGATGCGCATATCCAGCACACTACCTTCCTGCCTCCCGGCGGTCAGCCAACAAGTCCGCAGCGTCAAGGCATTGACGCGACGGGGGCAATGGGATTTAGGTGAAGGGAGCAGGCTGAGAGCCCATAGAGGAGCGCACCATGACCAGCTTTGGATTGCCGCCCGGGTTTGTGTTTGGAACGGCGACGGCTGCAGCCCAGATTGAGGGTGGCGTCCACGAGGGTGGCCGCGGTGAAAGTATTTGGGACGCGTACGCCAGGACTCACAAGAACATCCTGGATGCCTCGAGTGCAGCCATTGCCTGCGACCATTACCACCGGTATGCGGAGGATTTCGACCTGCTCCAGGGGCTGGGTGGGCAGGCGTATCGGATGTCAATCGCGTGGCCGCGTATCCAGCCCCTCGGACGCGGACCGGCAAACCCCGAGGGGATCGCCTTCTACCACCGGCTCCTCGATGCCCTCCTCGACCGGGGAATCCAGCCGTGGGTAACCATTTATCACTGGGACCTGCCCCAAGCGCTACAGAATGCCGGCGGGTGGCAGAACCGCGACACCGTTGATGCGTTCGCTGACTACACCCGGATTCTTCGGGATGAGTTCGGCGACAAGGTAGCCGCCTGGATGACAGTCAACGAGCCGGTAGTCCATACCGGCATCGGGCATGCCATCGGCCGTGCCGCACCGGGTCTGATGATGCTGGGCAGTGCCTTCGTCGTCGCGCATCATCTTCTCCTGGCCCACGGCACCGCCGTGCATACTCTCAGGGAAACCCTTTCCTCGCCGGTGGGTATTGTGAACAATCATTCGCCGGTGCAGCCAGCCACCGGCTCCGACCGGGACGCGCGTCTTGCAGTGCTGTACGACCGCTATCACAACGGCCAGTTCGCTGGGCCGGTCCTGACCGGCAGGTATCCACCGGAACTCGAGGAAGTGGACGGCATCTCCTTTGAGGTGATCCACGACGGTGACATGGAGATCATCTCGGCGCCCCTGGATTTCTACGGCGTCAATTACTACTTTCCGACCCGGGTCGGTGCGGCTCCACCGTTCTATCCGGTGCCGTTCGCTCCCAAAAAATTTGTGGGTGTGCCGGTTACCGATTTCGGCTGGCCGGTAATGCCCGCCAGCCTGCTCACAATTCTTAAGCAACTGAAAGCGGCCTATCCACAGTTGCCTCCGGTGTACATCACCGAAAATGGTTGCGCTTACGACGACGGTCCGCAGGATGGGCTTCAACGATCAGGGAGCGGCCTGCAGGATACCCGCCGGATCGAATTTCTAGAGCAGCATCTCGCCGCCGTCGGAGAGGCGATCGCGGCGGGAATTGATGTGCGGGGATACTTCCACTGGACCTTGCTGGATAACTGGGAGTGGCAGGAGGGGTACACCAAAAAGTTTGGTCTGGTGCGCCTGGAGCCAGCAACGCTGGAAAGGATCCCACGGGCCTCTTTCCACAGATATGCCGAGATAATCCGCTCAACGGGTAGTCCGCCCTGACCGACAGGCGTCGCCAGCCGCAGCAGCCTCCGGGCCGCCCGCTACCACCCGCCGAACTAGCTCACCAGATCTACCGTCTCGGCGAAGGGGGCAGGCGGGAGGGAAAGAGTTGCGGGGAGGCTGACCAGGGAGACACTGAGGCCTAGCGGCGGCCTCGCCCACCGGAGCCGGGCTTCCGTCCGCGCGGGGCCTGCTTCTTGCCCCCCGCTGGCGACTTCTTGGGTCCGCCAGTTCTTTGCGTGGGCTTGGCGGCGCCCGATGACGGTTGCTTTCTGTTTGCCGCCTTTTGCGCCTTCTTTTGCTTCTTTTCAGGTTCCTTGGCTGAGGGCTGCCGTGAGCTTCGTTCAGTGCGCCCCCTGACGATCCCGATGAACTCTTCGATGTCCTCGTCGGTATTCTCCGAAAGCCAGGCCACCGCAATAGTGGTGGGCTGACCATCGAGAACGGGCCGGTAGACCGCGTCCCTGCGGGCGTAGAGGCGCGCAATCGACATGGGCACAATCACCACCCCGACACCCGTTGCCGCGAGTTCAATGGCGGCCTTCTCACCACCGTTGGAAATCACATCAAGCTGGTTCTCGGCGACCAATTCGGCGAGGGGTACCTCGTCGAACAGCGACAGTTCGTGGTCCTTGCCCGCCACCACCACCGGCTGTTCCTCATAGAGGGGAATCACGCTGAAGCCTTCGCGGTCCACCGGGAGACGGACAAAACCGAGATCAACCGTGCCTGCGCGCAGCGCCTCCTCCTGGCTGGCTGCCTCATACTCGCGGGTTTCGAGCGGTTTTTCCGGAAACCTATCGCGCCACCGGCTGACCCATTTTCCGGGTGTCACACCGGGGACAAAGCCGACGGTGAGGACGCGGGGCTGGGGCTCGGACATCTGATCACACTAACCCACGGGAGGTCAGTAGCTTACGGGCGAATCGTCGTCGGGCGCCGGAATGAATTGGGTAGCCAGGGCTTCCGACCCACGTGCCAGCAGGGCGACGTCGGCACCCACCAGAATGAAACTGGCTCCGCCAGCCAGATAGTGACGTGCGGTGGCGGGGTTGAAGGCGTTCACTCCGGCCGGTTTTCCAGCCTTCTGTGCCGCTGCAAGACAGTGTTCGACGGCGGCGCGCACCTCGGGGTGCTCCTGCTGGCCCAGTACGCCCATAGAGGCTGCCAGGTCGGAGGGGCCAACGAAGATCGCGTCAACACCGTCAACGGCAAGGATTGCCTCGACGGCGGAGACGGCGGCGCTGGATTCAATCTGCACCGTCACGCTGAGGGTTGCCTCGGCGTCGGCCAAATATCCGGGGACCCGGTTCCAGCGGGAGGCCCGGGCCAAGGCCGATCCGACGCCTCGCACCCCAGCCGGTGGGTAGCGGGTGGCCGCAACGGCAGCTTCGGCGTCGCCCACCGAGTGGACCATCGGGATCAGGAGGTTCTGCACCCCCAGGTCCAGATACTGCTTGATCAGCACTGTGTCATTCACCGGGGGGCGAACCATTGCCTGCACCGGGTAACCGTGAACGGCCTGGAGTTGGGCAAGAATGGATTCCAGCCCATTTGGGCTGTGCTCAGCGTCGATGAGGAGCCAGTCCAGACCAGCTCCTGCGCAGAGTTCGGCAATCAGGGGGCTCCCCGAGCACACCCACATACCAGTTAACGGCCGATCGGCCCCTGCGAGCGCATCGCGAAACGTGGCATCTAGCGGAAGTGGCATGTCACTGCTCCCAGCGGTCCGTAGTCGGCGTGGATGGTGTCGCCCTTCTGCACCCACAACGGTCGGGTAAAAGACCCGGCGAGGATGATGTCCCCGGCTCTCATGCTGTCACCGTGGGCCGCAATCTTGTTAGCCAGCCAGTGAACACCGGCCGCCGGGTGGTCGAGCACCCCGGCGGCCACACCAGTCTCCTCAACCGTCTGGTTTTTGTAGAGGATAGCCGAGACCCAGCGGAGGTCAACGGCGTCTGGCCTCACCGGACGACCACCAACCACCATGGCGCCCATCGCCGCGTTGTCCGAAATGGTGTCAACGATGGTTCTCCCCTCCATCTCGATCCGGGAATCCAGGATTTCGAGGGCGGGAACCACGTAGTCGGTGGCATTCAGGACGTCGAAGATGGTGCACCCTGGACCCGACAGATCCTGTTTCAACACAAACGCCAGTTCCACTTCGACCCGCGGATGAGTGTACCGATCCCAGTCCACCGAGCAGCCGGTGTCGAGCACCATGTCATCAAAGATGGCCCCGTAATCGGGTTCGGTAATGCCGGTGGCCGCCTGCATGGCCTTCGAGGTGAGACCGATCTTGCGCCCCACCAGTATTCGCCCGGCAGCCTCGTTGCGTTGGCGCCACAACTGCTGCACTGCGTAGGCGTCCTCCACCGTCATGTCGGGATAGCGGGCCGTCAACCGCGGAACCGGAGTGCGGCTGCGCCCGGCTTCGACCAGTTCATCGGCGATGGCTTCAATTGTTGAGGCATCCAGCATGGCTACAGCTGCGCCCCCAACTTGAACGCCTGCTCGGCACCATTTTCGTCTTTACGGGTGTAGGAGAACCCGTCTGCGCCAACGGTGACGGCCATTTCGCTCTTCTCCTCGCGCACAATCACGGGTTGGGGATTGCCGTCGAGATCCAGGACCAGCGAGGCTTCGCTGTACCAGGAGGGGACGACGGCGTTGCCCCACCAGTCGCGGCGCTGGTTGTCGTGGACGTCCCAGGTAACCGTGGGGTTGTCCGGGTCGCCGGTGTAGTAGTCCTGGGTGTAGATCTCGATGCGATGCCCGTCCGGGTCGAGGATGTAGAGGTAGAAGGCGTTGGATACGCCGTGCCGGCCGGGGCCGCGTTCAATCCGGTCCGAGATGCGCAGGGCGCCCATTTTGTCGCAGATCTGGATGATGTTGTGCTTCTCGTGGGTGGCGAAGGCGACGTGGTGCATCCGTGGGCCGTTGCCCCCGGTCAGTGCGGTGTCGTGGACTGTCTGCTTGCGATGCATCCAGACGGCGTAGCTCACTCCGTCGGAATCCTGGATGTCCTCCGACACCCGGAAACCGAGGTCCTCGAGGTATTTGCGTCCACGCGGCACGTCAGGGGTGACCTGGTTGAAATGGTCCAGGCGAACCAACTCGCCGGCAGAGTAGAGGTCGTAGCGCTGGGTGAGACGCTCCACGTGTTCGACGTCGTAAAAGAACTCGTAGGGGAAACCCAGGGGGTCCTCGACACGGACGGAATCGCCAATGCCCTTGGTGAACCCCCCCGTTCGGCGTTCCACCCGGCAACCAAGTTCCGTGTAATACGCCTCGGCGGCGTCCACTTCCGCCGGGGACTTCACCCGGTAGGCGAAGGCCGCGACGGCGGCCACCGGCCCGAGACGCAGCACGAGGTTGTGGTGGATGAACTCCTCAAGCGACCTGAGGTAGATGGTGGAGTCGTCTTCGTCGGTGACATGCAGGCCGAGGACGTCGACATAGAATTCACGTGACTTCACGAGGTCAGTGACGACGATTTCCATATAGGCGCAGCGGACAATGTCGGGTGCCGGTGCGGTAGGGGTGGGGACGAAGTTTGTCATGATGGTCTCTCTTCTTTGAGCATGGCGCGGGGGAGGTGCCTGGGACGGGGGTCAGCCCTTGGTTGCGTCTGGGGTGCCGCCGAACTTCGGGGTGTGGACAGCGCCGAGGCTGATGTGAACTGCCTGCTGGTCGGTGTAGAAGTCGATTGACCGGTAGCCGCCCTCATGACCCAGACCTGACGCTTTGACGCCGCCGAATGGGGTGCGCAGGTCACGAACGTTGTGGCTGTTGAGCCACACCATGCCAGCTTCCAGGTTGTGGGAGAAGTTGTGGGCGCGGGTCAGGTTCTGTGTCCAGATGTAGGCGGCAAGCCCGTATTTGGTGTTGTTGGCGAGAGCCAACGCTTCGTCGTCGCCCTCGAACGGGGTGATGGTGACGACCGGGCCGAAGATCTCCTCCTGGAATATGCGTGCAGCAGGTGCGACGTCGGCGAACACGGTCGGCGCGATGTAGTTGCCCTCGGGTAGGTGGTCCGGCCGGCCCCCGCCAGCCAGCAGCCGACCCTCTGACTTCCCCAGCTCCACATAGGAGGCGACCTTCTCAAAATGCTCGGGGTGGACCAGCGCGCCAACCTCGGTCTTGGGATCGTGCGGATCGCCGACGACGATGGACTTGGCACGGGCCGCGTACTTTTCGCAGAACTCGTCATAGATGCCTCCTTCCACCAGAATGCGGGAACCGGCGGTGCACCGCTCACCATTCAACGAGAAAACACCGAACAGCGCCGAATCAATCGCTGCGTCAAGGTCCGCATCGGCGAAGACCACGCAGGGCGACTTCCCGCCAAGCTCCATGGACAGACCCTTGAGGTGCTCGGCTGCATTGCGGAAGATGGTCTGCCCGGTGGTCGTTTCACCGGTGAAGGAAATCAGAGGGACCTGAGGGTGTTTGACCAGCGCATCACCCGCTTCCTCGCCGAGGCCGTTGACCAGGTTGAACACGCCGTCGGGTAAGCCAGCGTCTTTGAAGATCTGGGCCCACAGGGAGGCGGAGAGCGGCGTGAATTCGGCGGGCTTGAGGACGACGGTGTTGCCGGTTGCCAGAGCCGGTGCGAGTTTCCAGGACTCCAGCATGAACGGAGTGTTCCAGGGGGTGATCAGTCCTGCGACGCCGATTGGCTTCCGGTTCACGTAGTTGATCTGGGAACCTGGAACCTTCATGGCGTCGTCGAACTGGGCCACGATGAGGTCAGCGAAGAACCGGAAGTTCTCGGCTGCCCGCAGGGCTTGCCCCTTCGCCTGGGTAATGGGCAACCCAGTGTCGAAGCTCTCCAGGTCGGCTAGACGCGACTCCTGCGCCTCGACGGCGTCGGCAATCCTGTTGAGGACCCTGGCTCGCTCACGTGGTTTCATGCGCGGCCACGGGCCGTTGACGAAGGCCTCCCGTGCAGCGGCGACCGCGAGGTCAATATCTTCCTTCTGCCCAGCGGCAGCGGTGGCGTAGTTGGTATTGGACACAGGATCCTGCACGTCAAAGGTCTTCCCACTGACGGAATCGACAAACTCTCCGTTGATGCAGTGCTGGATGTGGGTGGGCAGGGCCTGCGGTACATAGTGAGTGTTTTCAGGGACGGTGGACGTCATAGTGTTCTTCCTGACTGCTTGATGGGGCTCATTCAACGGGGGCGGAGGCCTGCGCAAGGTAGGCGTCAAGGGTTGCGGAGCGGTGGCTGCGGGCGGCATGCTCAATGGTGTCGGCGTCGGCCGCTGATTCGATGAGCTTCAGCAGCGCCTCGTGCTCCAGGACAGATTCCTTGGCGCGCCCGGGAACGAACCTGAACGTGGACGACCGAAGCGCAGCGAGCCGGTTCCAGCCTCGGTGCACCAGATCAAGGATGTGCGGATTGGGGCAATGCTCAAACAAAATGCTGTGAAATTCCTGATTCAGTGCCGTGAAACGGACTGGGTCGAAATGGTCAAGACACTCTCGCATCTGGGCGTTGACCGCGCGTGCCCGGGCTACCGCCACGGAATCGATCAGCGGCGCGGACAGAGCCGTCGCGGCCCCCTCGATGATGCTGAGAGTCTGCATCGTATACAAGTATTCGGTGGGGTCGATCCCGGAGACGGTGGCTCCAACGTTGCGCTCAAAGGTCACCAAACCTTCAGCCTCCAACCGCCTGATTGCCTCCCGGACCGGGACCACGCTGAATCCAAGATCTTCAGCGATCTTCGCCAGCACCAGCCGGTATCCTGGCGAAAAGGAGCCTTCGATGATGCGGGCCTTGATCGAGGCGTAAGCCCGCTCGGACTTACTGCCCGGTTCGACATCATCTCGCATGGCTTCGCCCTTAGTCTCAAGTGACGGTGCGACGACGGCGTCAGCCACGTACTGCTCCGTCGGCGACCCACTGCACGTATTTCGCCCTCCAGCCGGCATTCATTGGGTACAGCCCATCCACGCCGCTTCCCTGCTTGACCATTTCGAGGATGAAAGTCTCTTCCTGCTCTTGCAGGATGCAGTCGTCGACGAGTTCCTCGGCAAGTGCCGGTGGGATGACGAGAATTCCGTCCGAGTCGGCCACGATGATGTCCCCCGGCTGAACCGTTGCTCCGCCGCACGCGATGGTGATATCGGTGTCCCACGGGATGTGGCGTCGGCCCAGGACTGCGGGGTGGGGGTTGGCGAAGTAGGTCGGCATATCGAGTTCAGCAACAGCCGTGTAGTCGCGAACGCCGCCATCAGTGATGATGGCGGCCGCCCCCCGGACCTGGGCTCGCATCGCCAGAATGTCCCCTACCGTGCCGGTGCCCTTCTCACCCCGCGCCTCCATGACCAGAATTTCACCGTCGTTCACGGAGTCAATGGCGCGCTTCTGGGCGTTGAACCCGCCGCCGTGGGTGGTGAAGAGATCCTCCCGGTTGGGGACAAACCGGAGAGTGCGTGCCAGCCCCACCACTCGACGGTCAGGGCGGGTTGCCTGCAGCCCATCAATGCTCACATTGTTCAACCCTCGCTTGCGCAGCTGCGAGGAAAGCGTTGCGGTGGCAACGCTCTCCAACTTCTTCTTCAAATCAGGTGCCAGCCCCCGGCCAACTGGTTCCAGTCCGGCTGCCTCGCGTGACCCATAGGCTTCTTCACGCTGCGTGTCATCGGCTTTGGGCTGAGCGCCGAAGTCAGCGAACGGCGTCGTTCCCTCCACCACGCAGGTCCTGAGCCGGCCGCTGCTGTAGACACCAGCGGTGACCTCAATGTCGACCATGTCATCCGGATTCGCCACCGACGCACCGGCCGGGGTACCGGTCAGAATAATGTCCCCTGCCTCCAGGGTGATCAGCTGTGACAGATCGGCAACCAACTGGCCGAAGGGAAACAGCAGCTCCTCGGTGGTGTCGTCCTGGACGAGTTCATCGTTGTGCCAGGTACGTACCCGCAGTGCGGTGGGATCGATGTCGTTCGCTGGAATCAACAGTGGCCCCACCGGGGTGAACCCGTCGCCACCTTTGGAGCGAACGTTTGAACCCTTGTCGGCGTAGCGGAGGTCATAAACACCCAGGTCGTTGCTGGCGGTCACCCATTGGACGTGGTCCCAAGCTTGGGCAGGGCTGACCCGGCGCGCTGCTGTGCCGATGATGAGAGCGATTTCGCCCTCGTAGCCGAGCAGCTCACAGCCCAGGGGGCGTTCAACGACGCCGGGCGCATCAAGAGATCCGAGTGAGAGGGACGAGGAGGGTTTAAGAAAGTAGGAAGGCTGCAGCGGAATACGTCCTCGCTGCGCGGCACGGCTGGGGTAGTTGAGGTGAACCGCGATCACCTTCCGGGTGCGGGCCAGCAGTTCGGCACTCACGGCCGCGGTCGTGGACTCCATCGTCATATCGCACTCCTCGTCGTCGTCATACTCTCTCCGATTCCTAATGTACGAAATCGTATACGATATACTACCCACTGTGACAGCCGCCACGTCAAGGGTTCACGATCACGGCACCCATTGTGTCGCTGGTCATACCCGACGTACAGTGTGACCATTGATTCGATTATCGGATTACGTGTTCAAATAAAGAACTTTTCACAAAGAAGTGAGTGAGGCAGACCGTGCATTTTCACCATCACGGCTACGTATCAGGAGACCCCCGCGTCCAGGTAGCTTCAGGCGTCGGCATTGATCGGCCTGACGAATTGCCCGACGATGTTGACGTCCTGATTGTCGGCAGCGGCCCAGCCGGAATGCTCGCGGCCGCCCAGCTCTCCCAGTTCCCGGAGATCACTACGCGCATGGTGGAGCGCCGTCCGGGGCGGCTTGCAATTGGTCAGGCAGACGGCATCCAGGCCCGAAGTGTTGAGACGTTCCAGGCGTTTGGCTTCGCCGAGCGTATTACCGCCGAGGCATACCGGATCACGGAAATGGCCTTCTGGAAACCAGACCCCGCAGATCCCACCCGGATTATCCGGACAGCCCGCCCACTCGACGATCCGGCAGGGGTCAGTGAATTCCCGCACCTGATTGTCAATCAGGCGCGCGTCCTCGATTACTTTGCCGAGTTCATGGCCAACTCCCCTACCCGGATGAAGCCTGACTACGGCCTGGACTTCATTGGGCTCGATGTTGATGACGACGGCGAGTACCCCGTTGCCGTCACCCTCGCCCATACCGCTGGCCCACTCGAAGGAACGCAGCGGTCGGTCCGGGCTAAATACGTGATCGGTGCCGATGGCGCCCGCAGCAAGGTCCGCAGCGCCATCGGTTGCACGCTCGCGGGCGACGCGGCGAATCACGCGTGGGGAGTCATGGACGTTCTTGCCGTCACCGATTTCCCGGACATTCGGTTGAAGTGCGCCATCCAGTCCGGTGCTGGTGGGAGCATTCTTCTGATTCCCCGCGAAGGTGGTCACCTCTTCCGCATGTATGTGGATCTCGGCGACGTCGATGCGCACACCAAAGGTGAAATCCGCAGCACCACGATTGATGAAATCATCGAGAAGGCCAACGCAATCCTCCACCCCTACACCCTCGACGTCCGGAACGTCGCCTGGCATAGCGTCTACGAGGTAGGCCACCGCCTGACGGACCGCTTCGACGACGTCCTCCCGGAGGAACTCGGCACCCGAACCCCTCGGGTCTTTATCACCGGGGACGCCTGCCATACCCACAGCGCCAAGGCGGGCCAGGGAATGAACGTCTCGATGCAGGACGGATTCAATATTGCCTGGAAACTCGGACATGTTCTGGAAGGCCGCAGTTCTGAGAGCCTGCTCTCCACCTATTCAGCAGAACGCCAGGTAGTAGCCAAAAACCTGATTGACTTCGACAAAGAGTGGTCTTCGTTGATGGCTAAAAAGCCTGAAGACTTCGAGGACCCCACGGAACTGGAAAACTTTTACACCAGCACCATGGAGTTTCCCGCCGGATTCATGACCGAGTACCAGCCATCCCTCATCATCGGCCAGACAACCCATCAGGAACTCGCCACCGGGTTCCCCATCGGGAAACGGTTCAAGTCTGCGCCCGTGGCACGCGTTTGCGACACCAACCTGATTCATCTGGGGCACCAGGCTACGGCCGACGGACGCTGGCGCATCTACGTTTTCGCTGATGACCCGCTGCCAGGTGCACCATCGAAGGTGGCCACCTTCGCCGAATGGCTCGCCAATTCACCAGAGTCACCTCTCGCTGCGACACCCGTAGGGGCTGACCAGGACGCATGGTTCGATGTCAGGGTGATCTACCAACAGCACCACCAGAACCTGGATATCACAGCTGTTCCTGAGGTGTTTAAACCGCAGGTGGGACCCTTCAAGCTCAACTACCTGGAAAAGGTCTTTGGCGTTAACCCGGCCGAGGATATCTTCGACCTGCGGGGCGTCAGCCGGGATGGCGCCGTCGTCGTCGTTCGCCCGGATCAGTATGTAGCTCAGGTCTTGCCGCTGACGGCTCCTGCGGAGCTGGCCGGGTTCTTTGCAAAAATGCGCACCGGGCGCGGGTGAGGATCGGCGGGGGCAGCTAGGGTTAAGGGATGACCCCCGCAAAAAGCCCCCAGACCATGAAACCCGCCACAGCGGCCAAGAAACTGGGAATCTACCTGCCAGCCTCTCCCCAAGAGTTTCAGGATAACGACGTCACCCGCGCGGAGTTCAACGAACTCCAGCAGAATCCGCCGGAATGGCTGGCGGAGCTCCGCCGTAACGGACCTCACCCCCGCCCAGTGGTGGCTCAAAAACTGGGCATCTCCATTGGCGGTCTGGCTCGTGGTGGGGTCACCGAACCGCTCACGACGCCGGAAATCACCGCGCTGCTCCAGGAGCCCCCTGCCTGGTTGGTAGCTGAGCGCTCGACCCATGCGGCAGTCCGCAAACAGGATCTGATCACCAAGAACCTGCATGCTGAGAAGGACGACCAGTAGGGTAGACAGCTCGGCCGTGTCGACATTTCACGGAAATGAAGCATACTTACCTTTATGCTGCATGCACAACCGTTCAACATTGCCATCATGGCCCACCTGCACCACCCCATTGCCAGCCCATTTCCGGGTGGACTGGAAATGCACACCGCGCTGCTGGCTGAAGAACTCACGGCACGAGGACACACGGTCACCCTTTTTGCCAAGGGTGGCAGCCAGACGACAGGCACCGTTGTGTCAGTACTCGACGCCGGGTTCCACTTCGCCAAGCATCCCGAGGGTCCAGATCGTGACGCGCAGACACGCCACCTGGATGATGCTCAGAACACCACCCTGAACCTGATTGACAAGGGTAATTTCGACGTCGTCATCAACAACTCGCTCAGCCCGCTACCGCATGCTGATCCGCCCACCGCCCCCATGTTGACCATTCTCCATACCCCTCCGCTACCGAGAGTGACGTCCGTTTTCGAGGGATCCGGCTACCGCCCCTCGCCTCGGCAACGGTTTGTCAGCGTTTCAGCGGCCAATGCACGGCAGTGGCGGAACCATCTCGCCGACATCAGCATTGTTCACAACGGGATCCGGCTCGAAGAATGGCATTCAGGAGTACCGACCCGCCGACGCTCCGGCACGGCAGTCTGGGCCGGCAGGATCACCCCCGAAAAAGGGTTGCACGTGGCCATCGAGGCTGCATCCCTCGCCGGACTGCGGATCCGCTTTGCCGGACCCATTAGTGATCGGGACTACTACACTCGAACCATTGCGCCGTTACTATCTGAATCGGTTCAGCACGTAGGTCACCTGAACCATGCCCAGCTAGCGTCATTCCTCAGCTCCGGGGACGTCTTTATCGCTTCACCGTTGTGGGCGGAACCGTTCGGGCTGACCACAGTCGAAGCCATGGCGTGCGGCACCCCAGTGGCGGCACTTCCCTGCGGTGCGATGGCTGAGATTATTGACCTGCGCGGCGGAGTAGTGGCAGACGGGTTCTCTGCAGCAGACCTTGCCTTGGCCATTGAACAGGCACGCAGAGCGGACAGCACAGCGGTTCGGGCTTCTGCGGCACGGTTTGCAGCTGACGTGATGATTGCCAACTACGAAAAGCACCTCGGTGAACTGGTGAATCAGGACCTGATCACCGACTCAGCGATGCTGGCCTCCTAAACCGGTGGTGATCCTCGGGTTGTCCCTCGAGTTGTCCCTCGAGTTGTCCCCGTGACAGCTCTCCCCCGCGTCGCCTACTACACCCACCACCACGGCTCGGGACACCTACGCCATGCCCTAAACATAGCGCGCCTGCAGGTTGTTGACCTGTTGGTCACTGGATCCACCGAACCCGCCGGGCTCAGGGCAATTCCGAAGACCCGATTTGCCCAGCTCACAATAGATACCGGGCCCGACGGCGAGCCTTACCCGACGCCCGAAGAGCCATTTCTGCACTACACGCCCACCAATTCAGCAATCAGGGACCGCATCGCCGAGCTGCATGCTGCATGGCGAGACTTTGATCCGCAGGTCATCATTATTGATGTTTCGGCCGAGGCGGCAATCTTCGCCAGACTCTGCGGGTATCCCGTCATCTACCGGCGCATGCCCGGGGATCGCTCCGATGCAGTGCACAAACTAGCCTATGCGTCAGCTTCGGAGCTGGTCGCCTACTACCCCCGGCATCTTGAGGACTCCTCTTTTCTTGAGGCATTTGGGCATCGGACCCAGCATCTGGGGATGCTTGCACCTACCGGAGGTGCTGCGACAGATCCAACAAAGCCAGGTGGCAGGATCATCACGGTGCAGACCAGTCTGGGCGGCAACGGGGTGAAAATCAGTGATCTTGCCCAGGCCGCCCGATCCTGCCCCTCCTGGCAATGGAACGTGGCTGGACTGAGCACCGGGAACATTGATCTGCCACCCAATGTTCGCCTGCTGGGCGTTCTGAACGATCCCTCCGAGGAACTCGCCACTGCCGACATCATCATCACCTCCGCGGGGTACCATGCCGTTGCCGCGGCGGCCGCAGCTGGTCGCCCCACCATTCTGGTGCCAGAGGAAAGACCGTTCGGGGAACAGGCCGCCTTTGCCCGGGCGTTGGCTAGCACAGCGGGGATTCCGATGGCTGAGAGCTGGTCGGATGTCAGCTGGCCAGATCTCCTCCGCCAGGCGGAGGCGTCAGATGCGAGCGCCCTGCAGAAGGCCTTATTCGTCAGCCAGGAAAGTTTCAAGGGTGGGTTGTTGGATCTGGTGTTGAGGGTGTCGGCAGCTGGCTCTTAGGTGGCTGGTACAGAGACGCCAGGTTCTGGGGCGGATGGTGTTTAGTAGGGAGCGATCACGCGAGCGAGAGCAACGTCCTCGTCAGAGGGGTGCTTCAGTACATCGATTCCGTCTGCGTCGGCAGTCCAGTCGATGTACCCGGCGGCAGCAAAGGCCGACAGCCATCCGGTCATTGGCCATAGTCCCCATTTGTGGTGAAACACCAGGCTGTTGGCAACTATGTCAGTGAAGTGCTGCAAGGGTGGGCTGGTGACCCCATGATGTTGGTGGAACATGGTGGCGGCTGAGAAGGAAAGAATGACCCCTCTCTCACGCGCAGTGAAGGAAAAGTCGGTGTCTTCTCCGCCGTAACCAGTGAAAGATTCATCGAACCCGCCAATCAGTGCAAAATCGTCGGCTGCTACCGCGAAACCCAGAGACCAGAACAGTTCATACTTCTCAGTGGCGGTGGGGGGCTCGCCATCAGCGGGTGCCAACGTGGTTCGGGCATGGTGCGGGATCGAGGCACGCATCAATCCAGTGTCGCCGTCGTCCATCGGAAACCCGGCCTCGCTTAGATAGCGAGGTTGGGCCATCACCAGGCCACCCAAACTATCAAGGTCCCGCATCAAGGTTTCACAGAGTCTGGTGGCAGGTATGCAGTCAACATCCAGAAAAATCAAAGTATCAGTGGAGGCCGCTGCAGCTGCGGCATTCCGTGCGGCCGCCAGGTTCAGAGTCCCGGACCCGGAGGCCGGGAGATGAACAAGGAGTAGCGGAATTGCTGTGTCCAGTGGAGCGGGGTTGGGTTGCCCCATATACACAATGACCAGCTCTGCAGGCCTACTGGTTGAACGATTCAACCCAATCACGAGGTTCGCGAGATGTTCATCGCGGTTGGCGCTGATCACGAGGACCGAAAAATCCCTGGTGGATGGTGCTCTCAAGAGGCAGCTGGTTCGATGAGGTGGGGCCCATTGTTGCGGACCGATCCAACGGCGTTACCAACTACCCGGGGGACAAGTTTCGGTTCTGGAATGGCGTCAATCAGCGCCTGCACGTCGGAACTACCGGTCATTTTTGGGTTTAGCCAGTCTGAATAGAGGTCTGCTGGAAGGATAAGTGGTGTCCGGTCATGAATATGACCGAGGGTGTCGCTGGCGGTCGTGGTGATAATGGTGCAGCTGCGCAGCCACTTGTTCTGATGGTCGTCGGGCAGTGTTGGATCCGGCCAGTATTCGTAGAGGGCGGCGAAAGCAAGCATGTCGCTGGTTTGACCGTGGAGGTAGGTGGGAATTTTGCCCTCGGGGCCCTTTTCCCACTCGTAGTACCCGTTGGCCATCACGATGCCCCTGCGCCGGGAGGCAGCGGTGCGGAAGGATGGTTTCTCCAGAATGGTCTCCGCCCGGGCATTGATCAAGGGTGGACCTTTTTTCGGGTCTTTCATCCAGGACGGTACTAGCCCCCACCGTGCTGTGGTGAGCCGTCTAGCGGGCGTTTGACCTGTGTCGTCGAGCCGTTCCATGAGAAGTCTCACGGTGTCAGTGGGAGCCACATTATAGGAAGGCTCAGGTAGATCCTTGTCCACGAAATCAACGTCAAACAGGTCTATGAGGTCCTGGCCAGATCCCGCCACCACAAATCGTCCGCACATGAGGATAGGGTACTCCGGGGTAGCTTCAAACCTCACTCCCGGGAGGCTAGAGGGCCAAAACAACCGATTGACTTAATCGAACATATCTTCGAATATTAAGGGGTGACTGCACTAGCAATAAGCCCCCGGATGTCCCCGGGCACCACCCTGGATCAGGACTTGCTGGTGCCTGAACTTGCTGGTCAGTTGCGCAGCGAGCCTGGGTTGCAGGAAAAGATTAATCAGATGCAGGGAAGCCGGTTGGGATCACGGCGTTTACCCACCATTCCTGCTCTTGGACGGATCCTTCCCGGTGGAGGATTGATGGCGGGAGCGGCCTATTCGGTGGAGAACTCCACCACGCTGGCAATGGCATTGCTTGCCGGCCCCTCGGGTTCAGGCGCGTGGTGCAGCGTGATAGGTATCCCCGATTTCAATGTGGAAGCTGCAGCAAATCTGGGCATTGATCTAGACCGCCTCATCCTTATCCCCCATCTGGACGGCCAGTGGCTTACTGTGACTGCGGCAATGGTGGATGTGGTGTCCATCATTGTGACCAGGGCGCCGGCAACTATTACCAGCACCGATGCTGCTCGGCTGCGGGCACGGTTAAGGCAACGGGGAGCAGCACTCATTACCATCGGGGCCTGGCCACAGAGTGAGGCGGTACTCAGTGTCTCCGACAATCAGTGGGGTGGGTTGGGAACCGGATCAGGTCATCTGCAAACCCGCAGGTTGAAAGTCACGGCCAAAGGGAACAACGGTCGGTCACGGAGCTCTGAACTTTCACTCACTGAACTTCAGCAACGCACCTGGCCTCAACTCAATACTGCTGACAGCAGGACTATTGATCAGCGCTTCGTCCCCCAGGTGGTTGGCGCTTGATGAAGCTGCAAACACCACCTCAAACACTCAGGCAGGGTGCCACCAGGGTCATGATGCTCTGGTGCCCCGACTGGCCCATCACTGCTGCCCTGCGCGAGCTGAACCTCCCTCTCGATGCATCACTAGCCCTGGTCGATAAAGGTGAGGTCTATGCCTGTTCACCAGCGGCGAGGTCTGAGGGTGTAAAACGTAGGCTCAGGGTCCGTGAGGCTCAGGCACGTTGTGCTGATCTCATCGTTGAGCAATATGACCCTGCCCTCGATGAACGGGTTTTTGAACCTGTAGTTTCAGCAATTGAAAAGATCATGCCCGGAGTTCAGCTGTTACGCCCTGGTTTATGCGCCATCCCTGCGCAGGGCCCGAGCCGGTATTACGGCGGTGAAACCGCAGCGGCATCGGTTCTGCTCTCCACTCTCTCGACCCTTGGACTAACCAATGCCAGGATCGGTGTGGCTGATTCACCGTTCGCTGCAGAGCATGCAGCCCGTGCCACTGAGGTGTTGGAGGGCGCTGAACAGGACGCCATCTGGGTTGTTCCACCAGGCGAATCACCCCAGTTTTTGAGCTCTTTTCCGCTAGAAGTGCTAGCCGAACCAAAAATTGCAGTGTTGTTGCGGCGATTGGGAATCAAGACACTCGGTGACTTTTCAGCGCTTGCTGCAGGGGACGTTAGGAACCGGTTCGGCGTTGAAGGTGCAATCGCCCATCGGAAGGCCAGCGGACTTGATCATCGCTCAGTGGTGGTGCGTAAGCCACCACCGGAGCTGGACGTCCTTGTTGACTTCGAACCAGCCTTGGTACGAATTGATCAGTTGGCGTTTGCTTTCCGTACCTCCGCGGACCGATTCGTGGACCGATTGCGTGGTTCCGGCCTGGTGTGCACAGTGGTCAGGGTGGTGTTGCACTCTGACTCCGGTGAAGTTTCAGACCGGTTGTGGCGTCATCCACGATGGTTCGATGCCGATGACATTGTTGATCGGGTTAGGTGGCAACTGCAGGGCGGCGGACTGATTGAGCATGGTCTTCAATCAGGTATCACCCGAGTGCAAACCATTCCTGACACTGTTGAGGATCTAGGCGACCATGCTGATGGCCTGTGGGGTACCGGACCTGACGAAGGCGTCCACAACGGGTTGGCTCGCGTACAAGGCATGTTGGGTCATGGAGCCGTACTGACAGCGATGATTGCTGGTGGCAGGATGCTCAAAGATCGCAGAGTGCTCATTCCGTGGGGGGATTCTTCAGGCAGCAATCCACTAGCGGTGAGGGCTGCCCGGCAGTTGCCCTGGCCCGGCACGTTGCCCGGACCAGCACCAGCTACAGTCTTTGACTCCCCTCGTGAAGTGCGCGTGATCGACGATAGTGGTCACAGCGTTGACGTTGACACTCGAGGAATGCTCACTCATGCGCCAGCGCACTTCACACCACCAGGTTCATCCGCCAAGCAGCGCCGGGTACATCACTGGGCCGGACCATGGCCCATCAACGAACGGTGGTGGGACTCCTCAGGGCGGGCTCTGAACCGTTTTCAACTGGTGGATGAGACGGGTGCTGCCTGGCTACTACTCCTGGAAGACCACCAGTGGTGGGCAGAAGCCAGCTATGACTAGGGCAGCCATCACCTTGTGGAAAACGGGGGGCCCCCGTGGGGTGGAGTAACCCCCCGATCTCGTGGTCAGAATTTGAGCGGACCCTCTCCGATCGAAGCAGGCCCGGCGCGCCACCTGTCGGAGCTGATGGTGGTGATAGTCCCGCATGGTCACCGAAACGACAGCCGTACCGTTTGCCTCCCGCGACGCTCCCTGACTCAGATGGTCCTCTGGTTCCCTACGCGGAACTGCATGTCCACTCGAACTTCAGTTTTCTGGATGGTGCCTCCAGCCCGGAACAACTGGTCGAGGAAGCCAACCGGTTGCGCCTGAACGGACTGGCGCTGACCGATCATGATGGCTTGTACGGTGTGGTGCGCCTAGCTGAAGCTGCCGAAAAGTTTCCGCAACTAAGCACTGTCTATGGCACTGAACTCTCTCTGGACCTTTCCAAACCACAAAATGGCGAACCGGATCCAGAGGGTAGCCATCTGTTGATCCTGGCCCGCGGAACCGAGGGATACCGGACGTTGGCTGGCGCCATCACTGCAGCGCAACTGGCTGAAGGAGCCGAGAAAGGCAAACCCCGCTACAACCTCGAGAGGCTGGCCGAACAGGCGTCTGGAAAGTGGCTGATTCTCACCGGCTGCCGTAAAGGGTCAGTCCGTCAAGCATTGGTGCGTGATGGAGAGCACGGGGCGCGAGACGCCGTCGGGCAGTTGGTTGAACTGTTTGGCAAGGACAATGTTGTCGTTGAACTCTCTGATCAGGGGAACCCACTGGATAGTTCGATCAACGATGCCTTGGCGTCAGTGGCATCACGGTTGAAACTCCCAATCATTGCCACCAACAACGTGCACTATGCCTCACCTGAACAGCATCGGCTAGCTACCGCTCTGGCTGCGGTGCGTGCCAGGAGAAGCCTTGACGAGATGAATGGTTGGCTACCCGCTGCAGGTTCAGCTCATCTACGTAGTGGAGCTGAAATGGCTGCCAGGTTCTCGGCCTATCCCGGTGCTATCGAACAAACTGTTGACCTCGCCGACGATCTGGCGTTCAGGCTGCGGAGCGTCAAACCGGGGTTGCCTAATCTGGCGCTGCCCGACGGACACACCCAAATGAGTTTTTTGCGCACACTGGTGTGGCAAGGTGCAGACAAGTTTTATCCGGGCCGGCGTGACGTAGTGGAGCGGATCGAGAAGGAACTGGATGTTATCGAGGGCAAGAATTTCCCGGGCTACTTCCTGATTGTTCACGATTTGGTTCGCTTTGCGCGGGGCGAGGGCATCCTCTGTCAGGGTCGCGGTTCGGCCGCGAACTCAGCAGTCTGCTATCTGCTGGAAATCACAGCAGTTGATTCGATCATGTACAACCTGCCGTTTGAGCGTTTTCTCTCCAGCATGCGGGACGAGGAACCGGACATTGACGTCGACTTCGATTCCGATCGCCGGGAAGAAGTTATCCAGTATGTGTACAACAAATACGGGCGATTCAATGCCGCCCAAGTGGCCAATGTGATCACCTACCGGCCTAAATTTGCTGTTCGTGACATGGCCAAAGCCCTCGGCCACAGCCCGGGACAGCAGGATGCCTGGTCCAAACAAATTGAACGTTGGGGTGGCCTCGTCTCCAGTGACGATCATGACATCCCTGAAGCAGTCGTTCACCTTGCCCAAAGTGTCCTCAAATTTCCTCGCCATCTGGGGATTCATTCCGGGGGAATGGTGCTTACCGACCGGCCAGTGGGCGAAGTCTGTCCCATTGAACATGGACGAATGGAAGACCGCACTGTCCTGCAGTGGGACAAGGACGATTGCGCCTGGATGGGATTGGTGAAGTTCGACCTGTTGGGACTGGGCATCCTTGCCGCCATCCAATACAACTTCGACCTTGCAAAGAAACACTTGGGTGAGTCCTGGGATCTGCACACCATTCCAAAAGAGGAGCAGGGCGTCTACGACATGCTTTGCTTCGCCGACTCCATTGGAGTTTTTCAGGTGGAGAGCCGAGCTCAAATGGGGATGCTCCCACGCCTGCAACCCCGAAGATTTTATGACCTGGTGATAGAGGTAGCACTGGTCCGGCCAGGCCCCATACAGGGAGGAGCGGTCCACCCCTTCATTAAACGCAAACTGGGGGAAGAACCGGTCACCTACCTCCACCCCAAACTGGAACCAGTGCTGGAAAGGACCCTAGGGGTACCTCTTTTTCAGGAACAGCTCATGCAGATGGCAATGGTGGTGGGTAATTGTTCCGGAGCAGACGCGGACCAATTGCGCCGGGCGATGGGGTCCAAACGAGGTCTTGAACGCATAGATACGTTGCGGGACAAGCTGTACGCGGGGATGGCATCAAACGGCATCACCGGAGAAACGGCGGACTCGATTTACCTCAAGATCCAGGCTTTCGCCAATTTCGGTTTTGCTGAAAGCCACTCCATCAGCTTCGCCTTGCTGGTCTACGTCAGTGCTTGGTTGAGACTTCACTATCCAGGGGCATTCCTCGCATCACTGCTAAGAGCCCAACCTATGGGCTTCTACTCACCGCAGACCCTTGTTGCCGATGCCCGCCGTCACGGAGTGACGGTGCACCGGCCGGACCTGCTGCTTTCAGGAATTCACGCAGATCTTGAGCCCCTCGCTGGACCTGCGAGCACTTCCACCGGCCAAGCTACAGGCTTGGATTCCTGCTGCCAGCAGAATCAACCCCCCGTAGGTCCTTTTGACAGGTCCACCCCCTTTGATTCGACAGTCCACCGAAGGGATGCCCACTTCGCAGTCCGACTGGGCCTGGACAGCGTCCAATCCATTGGGACACGTGTTGCAGAACAAATTGTTTCCGAACGCATCGCCAATGGCGTCTATGCGGATATGGCGGATCTGGTGCGGCGCACTGAACTCAACGCCAGCCAACTTGAATCACTGGCAGCTGCTGGAGCCTTCGAATCAATGGGACTAACCGAGCGGGAAGCTCTTTGGAATGCCGGACCGGCATCCACTGAGCGAGCGGGTCAACTAAAAGGCACCACTATCTACATCCAACCGCCGCTATTCTCCGACCTCACTGCGGCAGACCGGGTCGCCTCTGATCTCTGGTCCACTGGCATCACCCCCGACGATCACCCGGTTCGTCACATCAGAGCAACTCTGATCAAACGTGGTGTTTTGACCGCCGCTGACCTGCTGCAGGCTGAACCAGGACGCCGGGTCGAGGTTGGTGGTGTGGTTACTCACCGGCAGCGACCCGCCACGGCAAGCGGAATCACCTTCATGAATCTGGAAGATGAAACGGGGCTGGTCAACGTCATCTGCTCTGTGGGGGTGTGGCAGCGATACCGGCGCATTGCCCGGGAAGCAAGTGGTGTACTGGTCCGCGGCATGCTGGAGCGCTCCGCGGAAGGAATCGTCAATATTGTGGCTGACAAGTTTGAGGTGCTGACCATGAAGGCGACCACAAAATCGCGAGACTTCCAGTAGCTACCGGTCCCAATGACCTGGGAGCTACGTCCACAACCTCTTGTTAACGAAAAAGACCCCCGGGTAACCGGGGGTCTGAGCCGTGCGCGAGGGGGGATTTGAACCCCCACACCCTTTCGGATACTGGCACCTGAAGCCAGCGCGTCTGCCGTTCCGCCACTCGCGCGCAACCACTCCAAAACATTTCAACACAACGGTCGAAGACCTTCGAGAACAGCAGAAATAAGCATAACGGAGCATCACTGAAATCACCTAAACGCGCTGCCGTATCCCACTGGCCAGAAGGGGTATGTCAGACAAGCACTCCGCTACGGTCCGAGGAATCGTTATCACTTAGTGGTCTATCCGGGCAGGTGGTTAAGGCCTTTTAGAGAGGTCCCCAGTAGTATCGAACTCATCGTGTCGTACGTTGACCATGCCTTCGCGCTCGATGAAGGCCGTGGATCGCTGTACCGGCAAACTATTCAATCGCAGGGTGAGGAGGCAACAAGTGGGTATTTTGGACAACGTGGAACGCGGGTTGGAAAAGATCGTCCGCGGCGCCTTCTCTACCGGATCACGGTCCCAGGTACAGCCCGTTGAAATTGCTAGCGCCCTGCGTCGCGAGTTGGACAACAAGTCCATCACCCTCGCCGAGGGCAGGACTCTAGCCCCGAATGTCTTCACAGCGAGGCTGTCAGACTCAGACTTTGTCCTGGCCCAGGAATGGGGATCGACGCTCGCCGAAGAGCTATGCGACGTGGTGATCAAACACGTCAATAGCCAGGGCTACTCACTTCGAGGTCCCGTCAAGGTCTCATTCACCAGGGATGAAGACCTCAAGGCTGGGGTCTTCGAGATTGATTCCTCCACTGAAAAACAAGCTGGTCCCAAAAGGTCCACTACCCCCAACGCACCCACCCGCCAACCAACCCGGGTGCAACCTGTGCTGGACCTCGACGGGCAGCGCTATTCACTCAACGCAGGATCCATCATTCTCGGTCGCTCGTCCGAGGCTGACATCCTCGTCGATGACACCGGAGTGTCACGAAAACACCTCGAAATACGCACACAGGGTGGCACCACCCAGGCAGTGGACCTGGGATCCACGAATGGCAGTTATGTGAACGGTCAACGCGTCCAGGGCCAAATCGACCTCACTGACGGATCGATCATCACCATGGGTCGCACCCGCATGACCTTTCGGCTGATCTCGCTACCGAACGGCGGCCGCTAGGAATGAGTGACCTGAGCGAACTGACTCTCACCGTGCTGCGGTACGGTTTCCTGATCCTGATCTGGATCCTGGTGATTAGTGTGGTGAGCGCTCTGCGCCGAGACCTGGTAGTCGGCAGCAAAAACCGGCTGGGGACGCCATCTGCCCGTCAAGCACGGAAGCACCCCGAACTCGTCGATGAGACACCAGCGCGTGTCACCGCGCGAACCCTCGTGGTCACCGAAGGGCCTCTGAAAGGCGCCACACTGGATCTCGCATCCAGCCCAATCCTGCTGGGCCGAGCCCAGGAAGCAACCCTCGTGCTTGAGGACGACTACGCCTCTGGTCGACACGCGCGTCTCTTTCCCCAGGGCAGCCGCTGGTTCATTGAGGACCTCGGGTCTACGAACGGCACGTTCCTCGCAGGCAGCCAGCTGACCCGTGCGTTGCCGGTTGATCTGGGTGTTCCCGTCCGGATCGGTAAGACGGTCATCGAATTGAGGTCATAGCGTTGGCCTACATCATGCGCTTCGCGGCACGTTCAGACGTAGGGATGGTCCGCGTCAAGAATGATGATTCTGCCTACGTAGGTCGCTATCTGGCCGTTGTCGCCGACGGTATGGGCGGCCACGCGGGTGGAAATGTTGCCTCCGCGTCAACAGTGCTGGATCTGGTTCACCTGGACCGGAAAGATTACGACGACGGTGATGCCGCGAACCAGCTGGCCGACGAAATTCAGACCGCCAACACGCTACTGTCCGAACTGGTGAACGCCAACCCACAGCTGGCGGGGATGGGCACCACCGTTACTGCCCTCCTATTGAATGGGAATCGACTCGAATTCGCGCACATCGGCGATTCCCGGGCCTACCGGCTCAAAGATGATGTCTTTGAGCAGATCAGCATCGATCACACGTTCGTGCAACGCCTCATTGATGAAGGCCGGTTGAAGCCAGAAGAAGCCGATGTCCACCCGCACAAGAACGTGCTGATGCGGGTTCTCGGCGACGTCGACGCCAGCCCTGAACTCGATCTCGATTCTTTCGAAGTCGACGCCGGAGAACGCTGGCTCCTATGCTCCGATGGGCTGAACGCCGTCCTCAGTGATGAGCTTATCGAGCGCATCCTGCGTGAAACACCAGACCTCCAAGCCACCGTCGACACCCTCGTCGACCTGACACTGGCCGGCGGGTCCCCTGACAACGTCACCATCGCTGTCGTGGAAATAGCCGCGGCAACAGCCGAAGACCTACGGACGGCCGCCCTGACAACCCTGCCGCCTGCCAAAGAGGCGGCCGGCGAAAAAGATGACGCCAAGCCAGCAGACGATCAACTGCCGGGGAGCGCCATCCGCGCCGACGTGATCCGACAGGACCTTTCGTCCCGGCCGCACAGGCTGGTCGGTTCTGCGGCGCTGGCAACCGAAACCGGTCAAATCCCCATCGTCACGCAGCGGACTACCGAACGCCGTGCCGCGATGATGCTTACCCATAAGGCCGCACTTGATGCCGAACTGTTCGACAACGACAACGACGCGGAGGAACCCGCCAAGGGCCGGAAACGCTGGCTGATCCCCGCATTTCTCGGGCTGATGGCACTTATTCTCGTCGCGGTGCTGTGGTTCGGGTATGCCTGGACCCAGACTCGCTACTACGTCGCCGAGTACGAGGACAACGTGGCAATCTTCAACGGTGTATCACAGACAATCGGACCACTGAGACTGAGTCACCTCGATCAAACCACTGATATTCCGGTATCCAACCTTCCCGAGTACCAGCGCACCCGGGTAGAAAGCTCGCTGCCTGCCACCGATCTTGAACATGCCCAGCGTATTGTCGAGGATTTGCGCGGTGACCTGCGAGCCGTCGCCTGCCCACCCGGGGATGAGAGCCCGTCGCCGTCCGCATCACCGTCGGGTTCCGCCGGCCCCTCAGTAGAACCAACCAGCACCCCCAGTCCCCGGAGCAGCCCACAAGCCGCCCCCGGTGAGGCCCAGGGCTGCCGAGACGAGTCATCATGAGCGACGTCCTTACCGTTTCAAAATCACGCCGCAACGTTGAAGCGCTGCTCCTGGTGATAGCGCTAGGAGTGGCAATCAGCGCCAACCTGATCGTCGGCCTCGACAAAGAGAATCCCCTTGATTCCGCCTTCTGGACTCAGAGCGGCATCCTCGCGGCGCTGGCCCTGGCCTTTCACATCGTTCTGCGCTTCAGGGCTAAATATGCGGATCCGGTAATACTTCCGATCGTGATTGCTCTGAACGGCATCGGCCTGGCCATGATTTACCGGATTGACCTAGCCAATGACACCACTGTCGCTGAAAGCCAGTTCCTGTGGACGTCAGTTGCCATGGCGGCATCCATTGCGGTCCTGTTGGTGTTCAAAGACCACCGGATGCTTCGGCGGTTCACCTACATTTCATTGATCGCGAGTGCGGTACTTCTCCTGCTCCCCCTCTCACCGCTCGGCCTGGAAATCAACGGTGCGCGGATCTGGATCAACGTTGGGTTTGGAACCTTTCAGCCCGGAGAGATTGCCAAGATCACGCTTGCCATCTTCTTCGCTGGCTATCTTTCCACCAACCGCGACCTAATTCTTCTGGCAGGAAAAAAAGTGGGTCCGCTGCAGCTTCCCCGCTTCAAGGACCTCGCCCCCATGGTGGTGGCCTGGCTGGTCAGCATCGGGGTCTTGATCTTCCAGCGTGATCTGGGCTCCTCCGTCCTGTTCTTCGGACTGTTCATGGTGATGATCTACGTTGCCACCAGCCGAATCAGCTGGGTCCTGATCGGACTGCTGATGATCGCAGCCGGCGGGTTCGCTGCAATCCAGTTGTTCAGCCACGTCTCGCTGCGCATTGATAGCTGGATCAACGCGTTTGATCCGGAGGTGTTCAACCGCCAGGCGGGGAGTAGTTTCCAAGTGGTCCAGGGTCTCTTCGGGCTGGCCAACGGTGGACTCTTTGGGACAGGTCTCGGTGAGGGGCGTCCTGATCTGGTGATCTATGCCAATAGCGACATGATCATCGCCGCCCTTGGCGAGGAGCTCGGGCTCATCGGCCTGTTCGGCATCATCATGCTCTTCGTCCTACTGGTGTCCCGTGGCATGCGCACGGCTCTGGGTACCAGGGACGGATTCGGCAAACTCCTGGCCTGCGGCTTGTCCTTCACGATCGCTCTTCAGTGCTTCGTTGTCATGGGTGGAGTCACACGCCTCATCCCACTCACCGGTCTGACCACACCATTCATGTCGGCAGGCGGGTCCTCGCTGCTTGCAAACTGGATCATCGTCGCAATCCTCCTGCTCATTTCTGAGTCCGCCCGCCGCCCAGCTGTCACAGGGCCGATGAAGGATTCTTTCCCTGACCGACAGGACTTTCGCACCGGGAATCTGACTAGCGGATCGAAAGGGGTCAGCGCGTGAATCAGGCAATACGAAGCTCGTGGATGGTGGCCCTTGCGATGTTCACCTTGGTTCTGGGGGCTCTGACGTTCGTCCAGTTCTTCGAGGCCGATGCCCTGGCGGACAACGACTGGAACAACCGGTCGCTCCTCCAGGATTTTGGTAAGAATCGCGGATCCATCCTTGTGGATGGGCGGGCAATAGCGGAGTCGGTACCCTCCGATGACGAGTTCAACTATCAGCGGGTCTACAACGAACCGAGCCTTTACGCGCACCTGACCGGGTTTTACTCTCTGGCCAACGGTGCCACCCAGTTGGAAAGCGTCATGGCCGACGAGCTTTCCGGCGCAAGTGACGACCTGTTCTATGACCGCATCGTGCAGTTGTTTTCCGGCGCACAGGTTCAGGGCGCGTCGGTCGAGTTGACCATCGATCCAGAGATCCAGCAGCTCGCCTGGGACTTAATTCCCGACGGTCAGCAAGGGTCGATCGTTGTCATGGAACCCGGCACCGGAAACATCCTTGCCATGGTCTCCAAGCCGTCCTACGACCCGAACCTGCTTGCAGGTCATGACACGGGCGTCGTGATGGAAAACCTCGAGGAACTGTCGTCTGTTCCCGGACTGTCGCCGTACTTCAATCCGGCCACGCAATCGCTGGTGGCGCCTGGTTCAGTCTTCAAGCTTGTGGTCGCAGCTGCCGCACTTGAGTCGGGCGACTTTGACGAGGATTCCGAAATTCCCAATCCGGCGGTCCTCGACCTTCCCGGCACGGACGCCGGCCTTCCCAACTTCGTCAACGGTAACTGCGCTGCCCGGGCAACTGCTGACCTGGAATTTGCGCTGGAACAATCCTGCAATACGCCATTCGCACAGATTGCGTGGGAGCTGGGCGAAGAAACAGTCCTCGAGCAGGCACAGGACTTCGGCTTCGGGGAGAAATTCTTCGTCCCGGTTGAGGTCGCTGCAAGCCAGTTCCCCGAAGACCTGAGCCAGCCAGCACTCGCCCAGTCAGCCATCGGCCAGTTCGATGTTCGGGTAACTCCGCTGCAAATGGCCATGGTAAACGCTGCTATTGCCAATGACGGAGTCCTCATGAAGCCCAACCTGGTGAAGGCGCTTCGTGCCCCCGATCTTGAGCGTATCAGCGCATCCGAACCCGAAGTACTGAAGGAATCAATGAGCGCTGACTCCGCGAACCAGCTCACCGACTGGATGGTGAATGTGGTCAACAACGGCTCGGCGCGGGCAGCGGCTATTCCCGGGGTGGAAGTAGCAGGCAAGACCGGCACGGCTGAGGTTTCCGGGCAGGGAGACAACGCCTGGTTCACCGGTTTCGCGCCAGCGGATGACCCGCAGGTGGTGGTATCGATCGTGATGCAGAACGTCGACCTGACGACGGGTGCACAACTAACAAGTCCAAGCGCTAGGCAATTGATAGAGGCGGTGTTGAATAAGTGAGACCTACATCAGGTATCACCTTAGGCGGACGGTTTAAACTCACCGACCGGATTGCCATTGGCGGGATGGGCGAGGTCTGGAAGGCAATGGACCAGGTCCTGGGCCGGGAAGTTGCCATCAAAATCCTCAAAGAGGAATACACGGGGGACCCGAATTTCCTCGACCGTTTCCGCGCCGAGGCACGACACACTGCGCTCCTCAATCATGATGGCATTGCCAACGTCTTCGACTATGGCGAGGAAGGCGGCTCGGCCTACCTGGTCATGGAGTTGGTTCCCGGTCAGCCGCTGTCCACCATCATCGAACGCGAACAGATCCTCTCACCAGACCGGGCGCTGTCCATTGTGGGCCAGACGGCCACAGCTCTGTCGGTGGCACACCGCCAGGGTTTGGTTCACCGCGACGTCAAGCCAGGCAACCTGCTGATCCTCCCCGACGGTCGGGTCAAGATCACCGACTTCGGTATCGCCCGTCTCGCTGATCAGGTTCCACTGACCGCCACCGGACAAGTCATGGGCACCGCCCAGTACCTTGCCCCTGAACAGGCCACGGGGCAGGCCGCCACCGGCTCAAGCGATATCTATGCCCTGGGCGTGATCGGTTACGAGCTACTCGCTGGCCGGCGTCCGTTCTCCGGGGAATCCCAGATCGCTATTGCCCTGGCCCAGGTCAATGATGCCCCACCGCCACTCCCAGAGACCATCCCTACCCCGGTCCGCGCGCTCATTGCCTCGATGCTCGCCAAGGACCCGGCCGATCGCCCCGCCGACGCCGAGTTGCTGGCACAGGCGGTAGCCGCCATTCGTAGAAATGACATCCGCGCCGCTCAGGCCGCCGTCCCAGGCATGCTCCTGTTCGGCAACAGCACGGGTCCGATCACCGCGCCAGTCCCAGCTCCGGAAACCTCGGCCACGACGGTAGTGCCGTCGTCGACCTCGTCGATGCCGACGGTCGGCGCCGCTGCGGGGAATGACGAAGTAGCGGCGTCCCGCGAATGGCACGAAGAGGAGATTGACCGGGGCGAGCCGGCGCCGGAATCCCGCGGCAGGAGCCCGTGGCTCATTCCGTCGATACTCCTACTTCTATTGGTTGGACTTGGCGTCGGGTTGTTTTTCCTCTGGCCCGTTCTGACCGGGGCAGATGACGACCCCAGCACCCCTCCGGCCACGACGACAACCTCGGCTAGCCCGACGCCGTCGGAGACGGAATCGGAAACGCCCTCAGCAACTCCCACTACCGAACCTGCTGAGACAGAAGAACCTGAAATCGTCATCAGTGCCGCTCAGTTCGAAGGCCGTCCGGTCGATGAGGTGGTTGCCGAGCTCGGCGCCCTCGGCCTTTCGGTCTCCACCGAGCAGGAAGAATCCGACATAGCAGAAGGCCTTGTCCTGAGCGTCAGCCCGGTGGGAACCCTTGCACGTGGCGCAGCTGTGACGGTCACCTCCTCCTCCGGCCCTGCGCCAGTTGAGGTGCCGTCAGGACTGGTGGGCTCCACGGAGCAAGAAGTCCAGCAAGCACTGATCAATGCAGGCCTGCAGCCAGCCAACGCTGGACCAGAAGAATCCGAGGAACCTGCCGGAACCGTACTGAGTGTGGACCCAAGCGAAGGTTCGGAGGTTGAACCCGGCAGCACCGTCAGCTACGTGGTGTCCTCCGGCCCCCCGCAGACCACCCCAGCACCCGAAGAAACCACCAGCCCCCCACCCACCACCGAAGCGCCCTAACGCGCTTCCTTCACTACTCAGATGCAGGCGGAAGGCGAACAAGTGACCACTGACAGGGTCCTGAACGGGCGTTACGAAGTAGGTGAGCTCATTGGCCGTGGAGGAATGGCCGATGTGCACCTCGGTCGTGACATCCGGCTGGGCCGGTCCGTGGCCATCAAACTGCTGCGTCGGGATCTTGCCCGGGACCCGCTGTTCCAGTCCCGTTTTCGCCGGGAGGCGCAGGCCGTCGCCGCGTTGAACCACCCCACTATCGTGTCCGTCTATGACACCGGCGAAGAAGAAATTGCCGGCCGTTCAGTGGACGACGTGAAGGTCCCGTTCATTGTGATGGAGTACGTTGCGGGGAGGACGCTTCGCGATCTCATTCGAGCCGGGGAGCTGACCCTCGATCAATCAGCCGAACATATGGTGGGCGTGCTGTCGGCACTGGAATACAGCCACAAGGCGGGTATTGTGCATCGCGATATCAAACCCGCGAACGTGATGATCACACCGGAGGGCAACGTCAAGGTGATGGACTTCGGCATCGCCCGGGCCATCGCAGATTCCGCAGCCACCATGACCCAAACCCAGGCCGTCATTGGCACCGCCCAGTACCTCTCACCCGAGCAGGCCAGGGGCGAGACCGTTGATGCTCGCAGTGACCTGTACTCGGCCGGTTGCCTGATGTACGAACTGTTCACCGCCCGTCCGCCCTTCATCGGCGACAGCCCGGTTTCCGTCGCCTACCAACACGTGAGGGAAATTCCCAAACCGGCTAGCCAGTTCAACCCCGAGGTCTCACCGGCTCTCGATGCGGTCTTACACCGGGCCCTCGAAAAAGACCGTCAGGACCGTTACCAGGACGCTGTAGCCTTCCGCGACGCATTGCAGCAGGCCCGCAAAGGTGTAGTTCCTCCTTCCCGGCCACAGGAGCACGCCACCGAGGCGCTCTCGACCCTACCCGCCGCTGCAAACTCGGCCACCGAGACCGAGGGCCCGCAGACCCGAGCCATGGCGAAGGTGCTGGCTGGCGGGTCAATGAGCTCGGGTCCGGTCACAGAAGACCAGCCTCCACTGTCGATATCTCGGACGTTTAACGCCGACGGCGATGCCGACGACCGCCGTCGTGCTGCCCGGCGCGCGTGGACCACAACATTTTTCATCATCGTGGCCCTTGTTCTTGCTGGTGGAACGTTTGTGCTGCTGAACTTGCTGAACTCCGAACCTGAGGGCCCCCTCCTGCAGGCGGTCCCAACCGTCGAAGGGATGACTCAGGATGAGGCAGCCAATGCCATCTTCGCTGCCGACCTGCGCCCTCAGTTTGACGAAGATTACAGTGACTCCGTCGAACCCGGGTTGGTGATCGATTCTGACCCGGGCGCAGGGGAAGAGGTCGAACCCGGTTCAACAATCAATGTCACTATTTCCGAGGGCCCTTCCGAGGCGATCATTCCCCAGGACATCCTTGGCATGACCGAGTCATCGGCTAGGGATGCCCTGTCTTCGGCCGGTCTCAGCGGCGGCACGGTAACCCAGGAAAACAGCGCAACGGTTCCGGCTGACCGCGTGGTCTCCACCACTCCCGGGGCGGGAGAGTCGGTCCCGATTGGATCAGAGATCGACCTCGTGTTGTCTACCGGATTGGTCGAAGTGCCGCGCTTGATCGAATTGACGACAGACGAGGCGATAGCGCAATTGGAGGACCCGGCGAGGGGTTTGACCTACCGCATAGAGGAGGTAGAAAACGCCGTCGTGGACCCCGACATTGTCACCGATCAGAGTGCAGAGCCCGGCTCGGTGGTCGCGCCGGGCACGCAAATAGTCATCACCGTGGCCGTTGCGCCGGAACCCGAGGATGACTCTTCGGCCGACCCGGACCCCACTCCTACCCCGACGCCTACGGAAGCGACCGAGGAACCCTAGCTCAGGATCGCAGACCCTGGCTCGGCGGTGTAGGGCCAGGGTTCCTGGCTCGATGAACCTATCTGGAAATCAGCGGGCTCAGGGTTGATGACTTTTCAGCGGCGCCCGCCAGTCCCAGAGACTCAAGCCAGTTGCCAAGCATGCGATAGCCGCCCTCGGTCAACACCGACTCGGGGTGGAACTGCACACCACACAGCGGAGCTGTTCGGTGCTCCAACCCCATGATGATGCCGCTTGCCGTGCGCGCGGTGACCACCAGCTCTGGTGGAACCACATCGCTCACTGCTGCAAGCGAGTGATAGCGGGTCGCGGTGAACGGTGACGGCAGCCCCGTGAAGATGCTCCCTGCCTCGTGTTCCACCAGGGATGTCTTGCCGTGCATCAGCTCTGGCGCATGGGTGACGGTGCCACCGAAGGCCTCCGCCAGCGCCTGATGCCCCAGACAGACCCCGAGCATCGGTGTCGAACTGTCACCGCACCACTTGATCATTTCGATGCAGATACCGGCATCGGCAGGTGTCCCTGGGCCTGGCGAAATCAGCACACCGTCACGCACCTCGGCGAGAGCGACCGCCTCAGCCAACGTGACGTCGTCGTTCCTCACCACAGTGGTTTCGGCACCCAACTCCTGCAGGTAGCCAACCAGGGTGTAAACAAAGCTGTCGTAGTTATCAATGACCAGAATGCGGGTGGGTGTGCTCATAGTGCTCGTGGAATGCCCGTCGTTGAACTCTTGCGGCCTGTTGTACCTTGATCATCAGCAATGTGCTCCACTGGTTTGTCCTGCAACGCACGGGCTGCCGGAATTTCACCTGGGTGGGGTTCGGCACCCCAGCACAGGTTCATTGGTTAGAATTATGCGGAACCGTGCTGATGACATTGATCCTTTTTCAGGATAGCGTGCGTCATCGCCGACTGCCGAGCCCTTGTGAGGGTAAACACTAAGGCGTTGCCCCTGTGGCTTCGCCTCTCTAGGAGGACCAGTGCCCGAGTCGAAGTCCCGCAAGAACAGGAAACCGAATCAGTCCAGCACCGCTGCCTCCGTCGAGCGGAAACCTAATCCGGTCTGGTACAAACCCGTGATGTTCGGATTGATGATCCTGGGGTTGCTGTGGATCATCGTCTACTACGTGTCCGAGGCACGCTTCCCTATTCCTTCAATCGACTCGTGGAATATCATGATCGGTTTCGGCCTGGCGATCATAGGGTTTCTGATGACGACGAAGTGGCACTGACCCAGCTTTCCCCATAGCCACTCCCCAACGCGTCCGCACTGATCGTGGGACAGAGCCAATTCCGGTCCCTGTCCTACGGTTGCTGCGGGCGCGTTTGCTGTTAAGCCCGATTCATACACACGTTGTGCACTAAGTTATCCACAGGTGTGGGTAACTTTCCTTAGATCAGGTCTAAAAGTGGTGCTTTTCGGCCCCCTGCTTATCCACAGGTGTGGAATTACATGTGTGTAAGTTATCCCCGCTGTTGATAAACCTTGTGGAAAACTTCTAGCCCAGTGGTAGCCGCACGAGTGATGAACCGATAATTGCCAAAGCTACGAGCAGGACAGTCAGACCCGCCAGACCTCCCCAATGAATCAGGGATCGGTTATTCCCCTTGGGGGCATAGGCGATGATTGCGGCCGCCGCGGTTCCAGCGAGCAGCCCACCGAGGTGCGCCTCCCAGGAGATCCCTGGGACCACGAAGCCCAACACGCCGTTGATGGCGATCAGAACCACGAGCTGGCGCACGTCGCCGCCTCTGCGGCGCTGGACTACCAACATCGCGCCAAACAAGCCGAAAACGGCGCCTGAAGCGCCCACCACCGACTGCAAGGGGTTGGAGAGCAGGAGCACGGCTACAGATCCACCAAACGCGGACAACAGGTAGAGCGCCAGGAAACGGGTACGCCCCAGCAACGGTTCCAGTGCCTGTCCCATGATCCAAAGCGCGTACATGTTGAACGCGATATGCAGCAGAAACCCGGTGGAGTGGAGGAATGCGGCCGTCAGCATTCGCCAGGGTTCAGGGGACAGGTATTCAGAGGTATAGAGCGGAGCATAGGCCAGTGCTCCGGTCAGCCCGGGGATGACCATCTGCAGCAGGAAGAGCACCGCGCAGATGCCAATGATCGAGAACGTGAGAAGAGGCTTCCCTTGCCTGGCCACACCGCCGAATATAGTTCGCTGTGTGGGAACATTCCGCGCACTTTCTCTCACACAGTCAACACACTGAATCCCGACGGCCGCCGGTCGCTGGCACTCCGGGCACGCAGGTCTGCCGCACCGCTGGCAGCGGACGTAACTGACACGGTCTGTGTGTCGGGAGCACACGGGGACTTCCTGCTGCGGCTGGTCCGCCGGGATTCCGTATGTCATTGGTGTCTTAGAGCTGCTCTACCGTGATCGAGTTGATAACAACATCTTCCAGTGGCTTGTCCCGTGCATCGGTGGGAATAGCGTTCAGCTGCTCCACGATGGTGCGTGAAGCTTCATCGGTGACGTCACCGAAGATGGTGTGCTTTCCCTGCAGCCAGGTGGTTGGGACCGAAGTGATGAAGAACTGTGAGCCGTTGGTACCCCGGCCACCCTGGATTCCTGCGTTTGCCATGGCCAGTTTGTAGGGCGCCGTGAAATCGAGGTCTGGGTTGATCTCATCATCGAACTGGTAACCCGGTCCGCCGATACCCTGACCCAGTGGGTCTCCACCCTGGATCATGAAATCCTTGATGACCCGATGAAAAATTGTGCCGTCGTACAACGGCTTGGTGGATTCCTCGCCAGTCTGCGGGTGGGTCCAAGCCTTTTCACCCGTCGCCAGGCCCGTGAAGTTTTGCACGGTTTTCGGCGCATGGTTCCCAAAGAGGTTTACCTTGATGTCGCCGAGGTTGGTGTGGATAGTTGCCTGTGCTGTTGCAATAGCTGTCATACCCCCATTCTTTCATGCACCCTCTGGTAAACCCCTGAGAATCAGCTGTTCCGCGCACAGTGAAAAATCGACCGGGATACCACGAACGAATAGCACGTCATTGCGATACCACGTAGGCTGACAGTCAACAGTCACTATTCCCGGGAGGCAGATGTGAAGAAGAACAAACGTATGACCCGCGACCTCGAGAAGAGCGTCGTCATGAGTGCCGAAGCCGCACGGGACTGGGCAGCTCCACGCGTCGATGCCGCCTACAACTGGGTGGCGCCACGGATCGAAAAGGGCTACGGATCTGCGTCGCCGATGATCCAGCACGGAGTGCAGCGTGCCGCACATGGCATTTCCGACGGGATCACCACCGTCACCCCACGTATTCAGGACGGCCTGGATAGAGTTGCGCCGCGCATTTCGCAGGTGGTTGACACCACCACCCCGCACATCCAGAAAACCCTGGACCGCGCAGCTCCCGCAATTACCGGTGCTCGTGACAAAGTAGTTGGCGACTACCTACCAACCCTGTCCCACAAATTAGGAGACGCTGCTGACAGCGTGTCCCGTTCGCTGTCCGGCGCAACGATACCCGAACCTGTAAACCGGGCGGTCACCAAGGTCACCGGGGACAAGAAGACGGTGAAAAAGGCCCAGAAGGCTGCGGCGGCGGCCGCAATGAAGGCTTCACGGGACCTGAAGAAGCGCCAGAAGAGCGGCAGCAAAGGCTGGTTGATCTTCGGTATCATCGCCGCAGCGATTACCGCTGGCGTTGCTATCTGGCGGGCTTCCAAGCCGGTCGAGGACCCCTGGAAAACCCCCGTCAAGGTCGATACCAAGCCCACCGGCGAAGCTGACCGCGCTGAGGAAGCAAAGAACGTTGTCGCTGACATCAAGCAGGCCGCCGATCGGGCCGCAGCCAAGGCTGGCAACGCTATCGATGAAACGTCAGAGGCAGCGAAGTCGGCTGGAACAGCAACGACCGGCAAGATCGCTGATGCAGCAGAAGATGTGAAGGATGCTACCAAATAGTCCCTTTGGTTTAGTGTGAAAGGAAAGGCGGTTCTTCGGAGCCGCCTTTCCTTTTGTTCACTCGTACGGTCAAGGGACTCACGGTGGTAGATTGACGGCCGTGCATCCTCTCCAGAACGCCGTATCGATCGTCATTCCGGCGTACAACGAGGAAACCATCATCAGGCAGTGTTTGATCGCGGCCATCTACCAGTCGGTGCCGGCCGACGAAATCCTTGTGGTCGACAACCGTTCCACTGATGGAACATGTGGGATTGTGCGGCAGATGCAGCTGGAGTATCCCGACAGTCCGATCAAACTGCTTCAGCATTCAGTCGAGCAGGGGTTGATACCCACCCGCAATTTCGGATTTGATAGCGCCTCAGGCAACATCATCGGACGAATCGACGCTGACTCTATGCTGGAGCCCGACTGGGTGGAGCAGGTCCTCGCGGGCTTCGATGAGGCCGACGTCGCCGCCACGACCGGCCCAGTGGTCTACTACGATATGCCGATGCGGCGCTGGGGCTTGCTTGCCGATGACAAAATCCGCCAACTTGTCCTGAAGCTCGCCCGTAACCAATACCACTTCCTCTTCGGCTCCAACATGGCCATCCGCCGGACGGCCTGGGAACAGATTCGTGAGTCCACTTGCCGGGACGAGGCAGACGAAATGCACGAGGATATCGACCTTTCGCTCCACCTGGCCGAACACGATCTGGTAATTCGTTACCTGCCGACCATGGTCAGCGGCATGTCGGCGCGCAGACTCGAGGATTCACCCAAGGATTACCGCCATTATGTAACCCGCTTTGATCGTACGTACAAAGCTCACCGCATCAACAAGCGGATCCTTGGCATACCCCCGCTGATTTTCATGTCTATCTACTACCCGGCAAAGATCATCCGTGCTGTTCACTCTGCTCGCAGTCCCCGCCAGCCCCGGGGTGGGACTCCCCAGGACGCTGCCGGGGGCCCGCCCCAGGCCTAGGTGCCACCCATCGCGGGCGGTGGTGTAGCCGCAGTCTCTATGGGAGGTCTCTGCCGCGGATTCATCTGTCCCCGGACCACAATAGCCAGGCCCACCAGGATCAACAGCAATCCACCATACGTGCCAGCCGGCAGCTGCTCGCCTAGAAAGATTGCTGCAAGCAGGGCTGCCCCTGGGATCTCAAGCAGAATGATCATCGATACCACCAGCGGGCTCATCACTGCCAGCAGGTGATTGAATACTGTGTGGCCCATGAGTTGGGCAACCAACGTGACGGCGAGGATCCCCACCCAGGCTGCCGGCGAGAATCCCACCAACGGCTGCCTGAAGATCAGGCACATTGCGAGCAGGATGAGCGCACACCCTCCGTAACAAAGGGTGGTGTAGGTGCCCGTGGACATGGTCTTCCGGGCGCTAGCCCCAGCCATCTGATAGATCCCAGCCAGGGCGCCGCCAGCCAGGGCCAAAAGATCACCGATGATGGCGTCCTGGGAGAGTGTCAGGTCGAATCCAGTGATGACGACGACGCCAAGCAGCGCCACACTCAGTCCCACCACCACCTTCGTAGCGGGCCTTGAACCCTGGATCGCATTGAACAGCGCGATCCAGGCCACCTGGAGGCAAACCAGCGCCGTCGCAGCCGCCACCGAGGTCAGTTTCAGGGCGGTGATGAAGCAGGCGAAGTGCAGTGCCAGTGCAGTGGCGGCAATCGTGAGACGCACGAAGTCGGGGCGTCGCAAGGCTTTGAACTCATGCCGCCTGGACAGTGCCGCGGGCCCACCCATCACCAGCGCACCAATCGCGTTGCGCCAGAAAGCTATCGCGAGGGCCGGAGCCACCGTCGCCGCCATAATTGGGCCAGACGCCGCAACGCCTAAAACACCCAGAATGGAGAGGAAGATGATCACCCAGTAACACTAAGCTACCCGGTGCAGTTCAGTTAACAGGAAAGGGTTCCGGCCAGTGGCCGGAACCCTTTCCTTCGGTGGAGGCACGGGGACTCGAACCCCGAACCCCCTGCTTGCAAAGCAGGTGCGCTACCAATTGCGCCATGCCCCCGATCGATTACCTTTACGGCAACCTCACCAGTATAGCCTAATCAACCGTATCGGTTGCCTTACGCCATACCGCTCTATCCCTTTCGGATTCCTGCCACCTTTTATAGGCGAAGACACTTGCTACCGCTGCTGCAACTACCAACAACTTCTTCACAGTGTTCCTCCTATCGCAGTTGCCTGCGGCTGGTAGGTCCGTGGGCGTACCAGGACTTGAACCTGGGACCTCTTCGTTATCAGCGAAGCGCTCTAACCGCCTGAGCTATACGCCCCGAAGCCTGTTCGGGCCGAAACACGACTTTACAGGAGTATCTCGGCAATCATCAAATCGTCCGGGAACAGGCGTCCGACGGGAAGGTTAATCGTCGGTGAGGGTGACACCAATTCCGCCAACCAGGGTCGATGAAATGTTGTACAGGACCGCCGAAAGCATCGCTAGAGCTGTCAAGAGCACCACATTCACCACCGCGATGATTGTGGCGAAAGAAACCACTTGACCCAGGGAAGCGAACTGGCGTAGATCAAAACCGCCGCTTTCGGTGCCAGCTATTTCGCGTAGTAGATCGTTCACCCCATCGAAAATCCCCGTGAGATCCAAAACCGTCCAAATGACAATGGCCGCGACCACGGTGACAATGCCCAGGGCTACAGACAAGAGGAATGACATCTTCAGCACAGACCAGGGATCAACTTTGCTGACCAACAGCCTGGCCTTCCGGGCCTTGGCCTTGGGAGCTGGTTTCACCAAACCCGGCCGGGTCCCAGCCGGTTTCGCCGAGGGGGCACCCGCTGGGCGCTGGGGTGGCCGTGCCGGGGCATTCACGCGGGGCCCGGCGCCGGTCTGTTTGACCGACCCTCCGGTTGCCCGTGGGTTTGAGTTAGGCGAGCTCACTCGGTACCTCCATTATCTGGCGACTGTGCTTCCAGCTCAGCCGTCTCTTCTGAGGTCAACGGTACTTCATCGGTTGTTGCCTCGGCGGATTCGCTGCTCTCTCCCGTCATATCAAGAGCCCCGTCTTCGACCGTGAGACCCCGTTCGCTATTGCGTGCGACGGCTATGATTCGATCCTTCTTGTCTGGCTTTGCGAAGATGACCCCCATCGTGTCGCGGCCCTTGGCCGGCACCCCGGTTACGGCTGAGCGCACAACCTTGCCACCGCCCATCACGACCAGGACTTCATCTTCTTCCTGGACGATCAGAGCACCCACCAGGTCCCCGCGTTCCTCCGCAAGCTTGGCAACCTTTATCCCCAGGCCGCCGCGACCCTGGACTCGGTATTCCTCAACCTTGGTGCGCTTGGCAAACCCACCCTCGGTCACAATGAAGACAAAGGATTCGTCAGTGACAACGTTGGCAGCAAGCAGCTCATCCTCTTCGCGGAACTTCATCCCGGTGACACCCGAAGTTGCCCGGCCCATAGGCCTCAAAGCGTCATTCGTGGCGGTAAACCGCAGCGACTGACCCTTCCTGGAAACCAGCATCATATCGTCGCTTTCCGATACCAGTTGTGCTGAGACCAATTCGTCGCCGTCACGCAGGTTGATCGCGATCACTCCGGCTGTCCGATTCGTGTCGTAATCCTCAAGTCTGGTCTTCTTCGCGAGACCGCGCTTGGTTGCCAGCACCAGATAAGGGGACTGCTGGTAATCCCGAAGGTCGAGCACCTGTGCGATCGATTCGTCGGGTTGGAACGCCAGCAGGTTGGCTACATGCTGACCCTTCGCATCGCGGCCAGCCTCTACCAACTCGTAGGCCTTCGCCCGATATACCCGTCCCAGGTTGGTGAAGAAGAGCAACCAGTGGTGGGTGGTCGTGACGAAGAAATGCTCAACTACATCATCGCCGCGTAGTTGCGCTCCTCTGATGCCCTTCCCACCGCGGGCTTGCTGACGGTAGTTGTCGCTGCGAGTCCGCTTCACATAGCCACCGCGGGTGATGGTGACGACCATTTCCTCTTCAGGGATCAGGTCTTCCATGCTCATGTCCGAGTCGAAACCCATGAGAATTTCAGTACGTCGGTCATCGCCATGCTTGTCGACTATTTCGCGGAGCTCAGTGGAGACAATATCCCGTTGCAGTTGCTTCGACGCAAGAATCTTCTGGTACTCGGTGATTTCCGCTTCGAGCTTGGCATGCTGATCCTGGATCTTCTGGCGTTCCAGGGCGGCCAAACGGCGCAGCTGCATATCCAGAATTGCCTGGGCCTGGATTTCATCGATCTCGAGCAGACCCATGAGCCCGTTGCGGGCGTCCTCGACCGTCGAGGAGCGTCGGATCAGGGCGATTACCTCATCAAGTGCGTCAAGAGCCTTCAGCAGACCCCGCAGAATGTGGGCCGCCTCTTCAGCCTTACGCAACCGGTACTGGGTACGCCGGACAATAACCTCGAGCTGGTGTGTGACCCAATGGCGAATAAATGCGTCCAGACTCAGCGTGCGAGGCACATCGTCGACGATAGCCAGCATATTCGCGCTGAAGTTGTCCTGCAGCTGGGTGTGCTTGTACAGGTTATTCAGCACCACCTTCGCGACCGCGTCGCGCTTGAGCACGACAACCAACCGCTGACCGGTGCGGCCCGACGTCTCGTCACGGAGATCGGCAATTCCGTTGACCTTCCCGTCTTTGACCAGGTCGGCAATCTTGATCGCCAGATTGTCGGGGTTTGCCTGGTAGGGCAATTCGGTGACAACCAGACAAGTACGACCCTGGATTTCCTCGACGTTGACGACGGCCCGCATTGTGATCGACCCGCGGCCTGTGCGGTAGGCGTCTTCGATACCCTTATGACCGAGGATCTGTGCTCCGGTGGGAAAATCCGGTCCCTTGATGCGTAGCAGAAGTGCCTCGAGCAGTTCCTCCTTGGTTGCCTCGGGGTTCTCGAGGTACCACTGGACGCCTGAGGCGACTTCGCGAAGGTTATGCGGTGGGATGTTGGTCGCCATCCCGACGGCGATACCCGACGATCCGTTGACCAGCAGGTTGGGGAACCGTGCCGGAAGGATGGTCGGTTCCTGATTCTTTCCGTCATAGTTGTCCTGAAAATCGACGGTTTCCTCGTCAATATCCCGAACCATTTCCATGGCGAGCGGTGCCATCTTGGTTTCGGTGTACCGGGGGGCCGCAGCTCCATCGTTGCCCGGCGAACCAAAGTTTCCCTGCCCCAGGGCGAGCGGATACCGCATAGTCCAGTCCTGAATGAGCCGGACCAGCGCATCGTAGATGGCAGTATCACCGTGCGGGTGGTACTGCCCCATGACTTCGCCGACCACGCGTGCACACTTATTGAAGGACCGGTCCGGCCGGTAGCCGCCGTCGAACATGGCGTAGAGAACGCGTCGATGGACGGGCTTCAGCCCGTCGCGGACGTCGGGAAGCGCGCGCCCCACAATCACTGCCATCGCATAATCCAGGTACGACCGCTGCATCTCAGTCTGCAGGTCGACTTGCTCTATTCGATCGGAGAGGACCCGTCCTTCAAGGGGGAGATCGGGTGTTTCTTCGTCGCTCATACGTCAGTTCCGTTCAGTTCTAAGTGCCAAGGCGTTGGAGCTGGCGATTACCGTCGATCGCCGGAACTCCCTAAATGTCGAGGAATCTAACGTCCTTCGCGTTCTGTTGGATGAAATTCCGTCGTGATTCGACGTCTTCACCCATCAGTACCGAGAAAATCTGATCCGCTGCGGCCGCATCGTCGACAGTCACCTGAAGTAGGGTGCGGTTGTCGGGGTCCATGGTGGTTTCCCAGAGCTCGGTGTAGTTCATCTCCCCAAGCCCCTTGTAACGCTGGACGCCGTTTTCCTTGGGCAAACGCTGGTTGTTGGCCAGGCCCATTTTGATGACTTCATCCCTCTCACGGTCGCTAAACACGTAGGAGTGGGTGGCGTTGGACCACTTGATCCTGTAGAGCGGTGGCTGCGCCAAATAAACGTAGCCATTCTCGATCAGGGGGCGCATGTAGCGGAACAGCAAGGTCAGCAGCAGCGTGGTGATGTGCTGCCCATCAACGTCAGCGTCAGCCATGAGGACAATCTTGTGATATCGAGCCTTGGCGACGTCGAAATCTTCGCCGATGCCGGCCCCAAAGGCTGTGATCATGGCCTGGACCTCGCTGTTGCCGAGAGCCCGATCCAACCTGGCTCGTTCGACGTTGAGGATCTTGCCACGCAGCGGCAGGATGGCCTGTGTATCGGGGTTACGTCCACGGACGGCCGACCCACCTGCCGAGTCGCCCTCGACGATGTAGATTTCAGACTTCGATGGGTCTTTCGACTGGCAGTCCTTGAGCTTTCCGGGCATCCCCCCGGATTCGAGCAGACCCTTGCGTCGGGTGGATTCGCGAGCCTTGCGCGCAGCGAGCCGTGCCTGCGCTGCTTGGATGGATTTGCGGATAACATCGCGGGCAGGTCCGGGGTTCCGTTCTAACCAGTCGCCCAGCTGATCGGTGACTACGCGCTGCACAAAGCCTTTGGCTTCGGAATTCCCGAGCTTGGTCTTCGTCTGTCCCTCAAACTGTGGTTCGGAAAGCTTCACTGAGATGACCGCGGTCAGTCCTTCTCGAATGTCATCACCGGTGAGGTTTTCGTCTTTTTCCTTGATGATGTTCTTGTCTCGCGCGTACCGGTTGATCAATGACGTCATGGCTGCGCGGAAACCCTCTTCGTGGGTGCCGCCCTCGTGCGTGTTGATCGTGTTGGCGTAGGTGTGAACACTCTCCGAGTAAGCACTGGTCCACTGCATTGCTACTTCGACAGCAATCTTGCGGTCGGTGTCTTCGGTCTCGAACCCGATGACATCTTCGTGGATGACATCCACGCGCTTTGCCGAGTTTAGGTGGTTGACGTAGTCAAGCAGCCCGTTCTCGTACATGTAGTCAACCTGGCGGTGCTTTGGAGTGTCCTCACCGGGGGTACCGTCATCAGATGTATCAGCAATTTCCTCAGTTTCAACCTCGTCGACCCGCTCGTCGACCAGCATGATTCGAAGCCCCTTGTTGAGGAACGCCATTTGCTGGAACCGGGCTCTCAGCGTTTCGAAGTCGAACTCCACTGTCTCAAAGATGGAGGCGTCCGGGTAGAACGTCTGAGTGGTTCCTGTTTCAGTGGTCTCAGCTCCACGGCGGAGCTCTCCCACCGGCTTGCCGCCATCAGCAAAAGATTGGTTCCAGACATACCCCTGACGCTTCACCTCGGTTTCCACTCGGGAGGACAGGGCGTTGACTACCGAGATGCCTACCCCGTGGAGACCACCGGACACCGCATACCCACCACCACCGAACTTACCGCCAGCATGCAGGATGGTCATGACGACCTCAACGGTGGGGCGCCCCTCTGTGGGGTGCATATCAACAGGGATGCCACGCCCGTTATCAACCACCCGAACACCGCCATCAGCCTGCAGTGTCACCTTGATGGTGTCGCAATGCCCGGCAAGAGCCTCATCGACCGAGTTATCGACCACCTCATTCACCAGATGGTGAAGGCCTCGGGGACCGGTCGAACCGATATACATGCCGGGTCGTTTACGAACCGCTTCAAGACCCTCGAGGACGCTGATATCGCTTGCGTCGTATCCGGTGGTCCCATTTTGGGCTTCTGCAGCGGACTGCGGATTGCCCTGGGTTTTGGCGTCCAGCTCGTTGTCATTAGCCACAGGCGCTGTCGGCTCCTCAAAGGTAGGAATCTGGGTAAAAAAGCTTCGCTGTTGACACCTGCGGAGCAGGTAACAGATCGAAGGCATCCCCTCAGGAATGCCATTTCCCATCATTCTACCTTGCCGCCGTGGACAATACCTCACTGAACAGGCCTCTAATGGCGAATAAAGCCGCATATAAGCCATTGGGAGGGCGGCAGCTAAGGCCGGATACCTCCAACGGGGAGTTCAGGGCCCTACATGGCGTTTACCGAACTGGCAATAGACCGATCGATCCGATCCTCAACGGAACTTATCCGTAGGTATCGCGGGGCCCTCTGCCTTTGACAGATCGGCCCCCTTTCCTCCAGTTGGGGGAGGCTGGGCCGAGAACCGAGATGCGGGTGACAACGCCGCTGCCCAACTCAGCGTCAAATCTTTGAATCAACATCGGGCTGATCAATCTGAGCTGAGTAGCCCAAGCGGTAGAGTCACAGCGCACGAGCACGGTACTGCCGTCAAAACTTTCGGGTCGGCAGTGCAAAGCGATTTCCTGCCCAACAAGTTCATCCCACCGGGCAAGCACTGAACCCACCGCCACTGGGGACTTCCACCCGCGCTCACTGAGCAACCGACTAAAGACATTCCCCAACCCCTCGGGATCACGGCCCGTATAGGTGACGGACCCCGCCGGCCGCCGTTTGGGGCTTGCCCCACCGCGCCGTCCAGCGGGCAATCGGGTGTTACCTCGGTTTTGTGAGGCATCACGGACTCGGTTCAGCAATGACTGTGGAGCATCCAGATAGGGCTCCCCACCGGCAGACTGATCGTCCTCGGGCGAATCTCCCGAGACGGTTCCCTCCGGACGAGGGTTATTGGGTTCCACTGTTGACCAGTCCCCCAGGTACCACCTGGAACTGGCGTCCGGTTAGCGACTCGGGAATATCATCGCTGACGGCAGCGGTGACCAGGACCTGTTCAGCTCCACCAACGATCGCCGCCAGCTTCTTCCTCCGGCTCGTGTCCAGCTCAGCGAACACATCGTCCAGGATGAGCACAGGGGTTGCACCCGGGGTGTTGTCGTCCTCAACCAAGAGGTAATACGATCCCAGCCTCAGGGCGAGCGCCAATGACCAGGTTTCACCGTGTGAGGCATACCCCTTGGCGATGGTCCCTCCAAGCACGAGGTCGACCTCATCCCGGTGAGGTCCAACGAGCGATATCCCCCGGTCAAGCTCCTTCTTCCGGTGCCCGAGAAGCGCCGCAACATACTTCTCAGTCAGCTCGTCCACGTTTGATGAGCCTAGGTTGTCATCTTCTCCGGCGCCGCCGTCGTCGACACCTGACAGCGACGACCGGTACGTGGCAACCGCCACCTTGGATCCGTCGGTGAGCTGGTGATACGCCCGTTCCAGATGCGGCTGTAGCTGCCCCAGTACGAGCAATCGGGCATGCAATAGCCTGGCGCCAGCTTCTGCGAGGTGCTGGTCCCACACATCGAGCGTCGCTTCATGTGAGGCAGTGAACTTTCCGCTGGCCCGCGCCGACTTCAGCAATGCGTTGCGCTGTTTGAGGACCCGCTCATAGTCGGCACTGATTCCCGCCCGGTGTGGGAGCAGAGTCACCATCAGATCATCCAGGAATCGACGGCGGTTGGAGGGATCACCTTTCACCAGTGCAAGATCCTCTGGCGCGAAAAGTACAGTACGGAGGATGCCGGCCGCGTCGCTCGCCTTGACTGGGTTTGCCCGGTTTATCCGGGCACGGTTGCTCCGGTCAGCGTTGATCTCCACCTCGACGCTGGTGGTTTGGGTCCCGCGTATCAGTCTCCCCCTGACCAGAGCACGCTCCGCATTGAACGCGATCAGCGGTTTGTCTGAGCTCACCCGGTGCGAGGAAAGAGAAGCGAGATAGCCGATGGCCTCAACAATGTTGGTCTTACCCACACCGTTGGGACCTACAAAGACTGTTACTCCGGCCTCCAATGGCACTTCAACCTGGCTGTAGGTGCGGAAATCCGTCAGGGACAGATGCTGAACATACATGGAGACCCACTCACGCGGATTCTGTGGGAGTGCGTACGAGGTGCCCACCAAACTGGTTTCGGAGTGCAGCCACCATCTTCATCGCGGGGGCATCGTCCTGGCGAGAGGAGAACCGTGCAAACAATGCCGCAGTGATGGCGGGGACCGGAATTTCGCTGGCGATGGCTTCCTCAACAGTCCATCGTCCTTCACCTGAGTCCTCGACATAACCGGCAATTTTGTTCAACTCCGGGTCCTCGTCGAGCGCCTTAACCAGCAGGTCAAGCAACCATGAACGGACCACCGTGCCATGCTGCCAGGCCTGGAAGGTGCCATGAACATCCTTGATGATGTCTTTTGCTGCCAACAGTTCGTAACCCTCTGCATAGGACTGCATCAGGCCGTATTCGATCCCGTTATGCACCATTTTCGCGTAGTGCCCAGCTCCTACGTCGCCGACGTGTACAAAGCTTTCTTCACGGGGTCCATCCGGCCGCAAGGCGTCGAAGACGGGAAGAACCCGCTGTACATCAGCGTGAGTTCCACCTGCCATCAGTCCATAACCATTGTCGAGGCCCCAGATGCCACCGGAAACACCACAGTCGATGAAGGCGATGTTTTTCTCCGCAAGCAACGCCGCATTGTGATGGTCTTCGGTGAAGCGGGAGTTGCCGCCATCAATCACCAGGTCCCCTGGCTCCAACAGTTCAGCGAGATCGCTCATCACAGTCCTGGTGATCTCTCCGGCGGGGACCATTACCCAGATCACCCGTGGTGTCTGGAGCGCTGCCACCAGATCGTCGAGAGAATCGACGTCTGAAAGGTCTGGGTCTCTATCGAACCCCGTGACGGTCAGCCCTTTTCGGCGAAGCCTTTCCCGCATGTTGAACCCCATTTTACCGAGTCCGATGAGGCCAATGTGCATTTCCGCTTCGCTTCCTGGGACGGGGAACAAGATCCACCCGGTGTTTCCGTGTCGCTAATGAACTGACTAGTTGGCCATTCGAACCGGCATCAGCAGGTACCGGTAGTCAGTACGGTCCTCTCCGATCGCGTCCTCCTGCGCGGAGATCACTACGGGCTTCGGGGGCGTGGTGAAGGAGAACCGAACGAATTTGCTGTTGAAAGCGCCCAACCCCTCGCTGAGATAGTGCGGGTTGAAAGCGACGGTGATGTCATCGCCGTCCAGGGTGGCTTCGATTGCCTCGGACGCTTGGGCATCCTCTCCGGTGCCGGCATCGAGTGTCACCTGACCTGCGCTGAAGGCCATCCGGACAGCAGTGTTGCGTTCAGCAACCAGCGAAACCCTACGCACCGCCTCAACCAGCACGTTGGTCTCAACCGTCGCGTGGATTGGGGTACTTTCCGGGAATAATGCCCGGATCTTCGGGTAGTCACCATCCACAAGGAGCGACGTAGTCCGGCGTCCACCACTTTCAAAACCGATGAGTTCCCGGTCATTGGAAAGGGCGATGCTCAGGTCGCCAGCGCTGCCCAAAGTCTTTGCTACTTCGTTGAGCGTTTTGGCTTTTACCAGTGCACTGGTGGAGATTCCCGGTGTCCGAGGTTTCCAGGTCACTTCGCGCAGCGCTAGACGGTAGCGGTCTGTCGCGAGCAGGGTAATCAGGTCATCTTCGATCTCCATGCGAACACCCGTGAGGATGGGCAGTGTGTCATCGCGACTTGCAGCGATGATGACCTGGGAAACGGCTTGGGAGAAGGCCTCCCCATCGACGATACCGCTTACTTCCGGTGGCGTCGGAAGTTCGGGATACTCGCCTTCAGGCATTGTCGCCAGGTTGAATCGGCTATTGCGGCAGGTCAGCGTTACCTTGGTGCCTTCGGTTTCCACCTCAACGGGTGCCGAGGGAAGGCTACGGCAGATGTCAGCCAGGAGACGCCCGGACACCAGGATGGTTCCTTCTTCAGCCACGTCAGCTGGGATCTCTAGGCGTGCAGAAATTTCATAGTCGAAACTGGCAAGGCTAAGGGTTCCAGCTGCGGCCTTGATCAAGAGCCCTGACAGCACCGGTACAGGCGGGCGGGGGGACAAGGAACGTGCCGTCCAGGTTACGGCCTCAGCTAGAACATCCCGTTCGACTCTGAATTTCACTGAAGGGTGCCGCCTTTCTCAACATAATTCTTGGGAAGATCGCCCGGCCAACGGGGCAGGGGCTCAGCCGGAGGGCCGGGAACTTCTTTACTCACAGAAAGCTTAGCCTGACTGTCGCCGAGCGGTTTTCGGAAGTGTGAGGTTTGTTCGGTTGGGGGGTGGAGTGGGGGATGTGGGTCGGGAAAATGTTATTTGGAAGAACTCTTGAATTTAAGGTTCGTAGTCGTAGTAACACCTGTTGAAACTGTGGATAACTGCCGCAGACCATGCAAGGACAGGTAAGTGCCTGTTGAGAAGTTGTGTACAGACGGCCTTTCGAGGTGGTGGGGGCTGTGGGGAAAATCCCTGAAATTCAGCGGGTCCACAGGGTTTGAGGGGTTGTCCTCATTAAGACCGGTGTTGTTCGACCAGTTATCCACAGTTCTATCCACACCTGTTAATACCACTGGTGTAGTTAGGCGTCTTTCCGCCGATGTTTGATCCTGTTGGTCAGCTCGGTGACCTGGTTGAAGATCGCGCGGCGTTCGGCCATCAGCTCACGGATCTTGCGATCCGCGTGGATCACGGTGGTGTGATCGCGCCCCCCCAATTCTTGACCGATCTTGGGTAGAGACATATCAGTGAGCTCCCTGCAGAGATACATGGCGATCTGCCGTGCTGTCACGAGAGTCCGGGTGCGGGATTTACTGCAGAGCTCCTCCATGCTGATCTGGAAGTAGTCGGCAGTCTGGGCCATGATCACGGCTGAAGTGATCTCCTGAGCGCCGTCGTCGGTGATGAGATCTTTGAGAACCACCTCAGCGAGTGTCACGTCCACTGGTTGACGATTCAGACTGGCGAACGCTGTGACTCGAATCAGCGCCCCCTCTAGTTCACGGATATTGGTGGAGATTTTGGAGGCGATGTACTCGAGGACATCATCTGGAGCACTCATGCCCTCACTGATTGCCTTCTTTCGGAGAATGGCGATTCTGGTTTCCAACTCCGGCGGCTGAATGTCAGTCAGGAGACCCCACTCAAACCGTGATCGCATCCGTTCCTCGAACCCCGAGAGTTGTTTTGGGGGTAGATCTGAGGTGATGACCACTTGCTTGTTGTGATTGTGGAGGGCATTGAAGGTGTGGAAGAACTCTTCCTGGGTGCGGTCCTTACCGGAAAGAAACTGGATGTCGTCAATGAGGAGGATGTCGACGTTTCGGTAAGTCTGTTTAAAGCTGGTGCCCTCGTCATCGCGGATCGAGTTGATGAAGTCGTTGGTGAACTCTTCCGAATTGACGTACCGCACTCGAATACCGGTGTAGAGATGCCGGGCGTAATGACCGATCGCATGCAGAAGATGGGTTTTACCAAGCCCAGAGTCGCCGTAAATGAACAAAGGGTTGTATGCCTTGGCGGGTGCTTCTGCAACAGCCACCGCTGCTGCATGGGCAAATCGGTTGGATGAGCCGATCACAAATGTATCGAAGACATACTTCGGATTGAGACGACCGAACTCGTGAGAGTTGCTCGGCAGGGTTGGCGCGGGCTTCGCCTCCTCCCTCGCAGGTTCCGCGCTCTGTGCTGGTTCGCTCTCGTCGACCTCGACCGGTGTAAGTTCGGGGTCGATAACGAAGGCACACTGCAGATCCTCACGGAATACCTCACGTAACGCCTCGTCCAGGGCTGCTTTCAAATGGGTTTGGAGAACCTCGCGGGTTAGTTCGTTCGGGACGGCGACCAGAAGGGTAGTCCCGATCAACCCCTGAGCCTGGGCCAATACAACGAATCCTCGCTGCCTGGGGGTGACCCTCTCATCGTGTTCCAGGGTGCGAATGACCTTGCGCCAGGAACTCCCTACATCATTAATTTCGTCCGGGCCCACTAATACCTCTCCACCATGTCCATCGAAACGGCCTTCATCCACAGAGTTATGCACAGCTGGTGGATAAACGACCCTTGGGCAAGACTAGAGGATGGGTACTGGAGAAGATAGCTGGTCTGTCGGGGCTACGCGGGGGCGCCGGGGACTCTCCACACACCGGGAAGCGGCAATTGAGCGAGGGTTGTCCACAGGTTTGGTGAACAACTTCCTGACCCGACGCCGACACCCGGTTTGACTGGCCTGTGTGCGGTCGCCTAACGTTATGTAGTCCTATATGTCTGCATTTTGCATGCCTGCGAATTGATCACCGATCAACCAAACCCGTTGGCCTCTGCACCAGTCGCAGATATCAAAACGTCGAATCGCCAGTCTGTTCTTCCCCCTTGTAGCAACGGACCGGACGCATCCTAAGATTGTCTTGGAGTAAATACAGTGAGCAAGCGGACCTTTCAGCCGAATAACCGCCGCCGGGCTAAGAAGCACGGTTTTCGCCTTCGGATGCGCACACGCGCTGGCCGAGCCATCCTTTCAGCGCGCCGCGGCAAGGGCCGCACCGAGCTGTCAGCTTAAGCAGCCCCAGCTAGCTTGAAGACGTGGGTTCGCCAGGCAGTAGCTAACGCCTCGGCAACCCGGCCGGTTCGGACAATCTGACATGTTGGCTCGAATCAACAGAGTTCGAACGGCTTCCGACTTCACCCATACCGTACGTTCCGGCTCCCGCTCTGGGCGCCGGAACTTGGTGTTATATGCGGTCACCACTTCTGCCGACCAACCCAGTAGATTCGGTTTCATCGTCTCAAAGGGCGTGGGGAACGCAGTGACACGAAACCTCGTTAAGAGGAGACTAAGACAAATGGCTGCGTCAGCCTTATCCCGCCAGTCCACTGGATTGGCCGTGGTGGTTCGGGCGCTGCCGCCTGCCGCTGGTGCAACCTGGAGTCAGCTCGCTAGTGACTTCGACCGGGCACTTGATTCGGCATCCAGCAGGAAGAGAGGCAGCACATGACCACGGCTGCCCCTGGCGTTTCGCTGTTTCGTGAGTTCCCCCGAAACGTGATGATCGCTATTCTGAAGACCTATCGGGTGGTTATCTCCCCGTTATACGGTCAGGTCTGTAGATTTTTCCCCTCCTGCTCGGCCTATGCACTGGAAGCAGTGACCGTTCATGGAGCGTTCAAAGGCGGCGGTCTTGCCTTTCGTCGGGTCTGCCGTTGCCATCCCTGGAACGACGGCGGCGTGGATCATGTGCCTGCCGGTGGCAGAGCATTCCCGGAGGGAAAAATACCCCAAATTGTTGTGCTGAATCATCCTGTGATTCCCGCTGATGACGAGAGCCGCTCGGCGGCCTGAGGAGCAAATAGCTATGGACTTCTTCAATACGATCCTCTTCCCGTTCCAGTGGTTGGTGTCGTGGATCATGACGTTCTTCCACGACGGCTTCACCTTTCTGGGTATGGATGCGGCGTCCGGCTGGACCTGGACCCTGTCCATCGTGGGTCTCGTTGTAGTTATCCGCGCGGCGCTCATCCCAGTCTTCGTTAAACAGATCAAAGCCCAGCGCGGTATGCAGGCCCTGCAGCCTGACCTGAGGAAACTGCAGAAGAAGTACAAAGGAAAAACAGATCAGCTGTCGCGGCAGGCGATGACCCAAGAGCAGATGGCGCTGTACAAGAAACATGGAACCAACCCATTTGCGGCCTGCCTCCCGATCCTGATCCAGATGCCCTTCTTCTTCGCGCTTTTTACGGTGCTCAACGGTGTGTCCAGGGCGTCGGAGACGGGCGAGACAATCGGTGCCATGACCACCGAGGAGGTCCGGCAGTTCGATGACGCATCGATCTTCGGTGCTCCGCTCTCGTCAACATTCCTGGGTAGTTTCGGGGACAACGCGAACGTCAGCGTGATCATTTTGTCGGTGATCATGATTCTGGCGATGACTGGGTCGCAGTTCATTACGCAGAAACAGATCATGGCGAAGAACATGTCTGAAGAGGCAATGCAAAGCCCCTTTATGCGCCAGCAAAAACTGATGCTGTACATCCTGCCTCTGGTGTTTGGTATCGGCGGTATCAACTTCCCGATTGGTGTGCTTATCTACTGGACCACGACCAACATTTGGACGATGGCCCAGCAGTTCTATGTCATTAGGAAGATGCCCACCCCGGGATCTCCTGCGGCGAAGGCGCTTGCCGAGCGGCGCGCAAAGAAGGGTCTTCCGATGACCCCTCTCCTCGGCGAGAAGAATGCTGATCCAGCGACTGAAGAGGTCATTGAGACCAAGGGGCAGCGCACACAGCCACAGCGTAAGAACAGGAAGAAAAAATGACAGCTGATAGTTCGCCGGCGGCCGGCCCAGAAGAAGCGATCGACTCGGCTGGCGAGGGTGGTGATTCATCGGCAACCATCAGGCGGCTTGAGGATGAGGGTGATGTCGCGGCGGACTACCTTGAGGAGCTCCTGGACATTGCCGATATCGACGGAGATATGGACATTGAAGTTCGGAATGGGCGTACCTACATCTCGATTGTGTCCGAGGACTCGGAGGGCGGTGCGCTAAGCGGTTTGGTTGGTAATGATGGAGAGGTACTGGAGGCTTTGCAGGAGCTGGCTCGTCTCTCAGTGCTCACATCGACGGATAGCCGGTCGCGACTCGTACTCGACATCGATGGCTTCCGTGAGGTGCGCGGCAAGGAACTTCGGACCATCGCCGTGGATGCAGTCAATATGGCGAAGGAGTCGGGCACTGATGTCGCCCTTGAGCCTATGTCTGCGTATGAGCGCAAAATAGTTCATGATGTGGTGGCCGAGCTCGGTTCCCTCAGTGAGTCTGAGGGTGAAGGGTCCGGGCGGCACATCGTGGTTTCCCCGGCGGATTCATAGCAATCCGGGAGTCGAGGCATACCTGATGGTGGAAATTACAGAGTCGGAACTTGCGGCTGCCCGAGCAATTTTTGGAGACCGGCTCGGTTTGGCTGAGCGGTTTGTTGAGCACCTGGCGACCACTGGAATAGAACGTGGCTTGCTTGGACCACGGGAGGTTCCCCGACTCTGGAGCCGACACGTGTTGAATTGTGCAGTGACTGCTGAACTGTTCCCCGCGGGGGTTTCAGTGGCAGATGTTGGTAGCGGTGCGGGCCTACCCGGCATAGCGTTGGCTATTGCTCGCCCGGATTTGTCCTTTACCCTCATCGAGCCGCTTGAGCGTCGTGTCACCTGGCTCAATGAGGTTGTCGCTGATCTGGGTATAGACAACGTCACGGTCTTCCGTGGGCGTGCGGAGGAGGCCGTCGGAAAGGTTTCCGTGAGTGTTGTGACCGCGCGAGCAGTATCTGCGCTGGGAGGACTTGCGGCAATGACGATCCCGATCCTGGCTGGAAGCGGTCAGGTACTGGCGATCAAGGGCCAAAGTGCTGCCGAAGAAGTCAAGAAGGCAGCCAAGCTGATTCGGAAGCTAGGTGGTCGCAACACTGCGGTAGTGCAGGTCGGTGCCGGTGTTCTGGATCAGCCAACAACGGTCGTCCGCATCACCGTTGGATAATCTGCCGATAGCTCCCCCGAATCTTCACCAATAGCGCTTGTCCCGAGGCAGGTTCGAGCTGGTCACCGGTACTCTAGACATAGGACCGAACCCGGAATGCTGAAAGCGAGTTATCCTGCGTGACAACGAAAGACGCTGCGAAGCGAAGTGAATCCTTGCTTGCTACAGGGTCTCAATTAGCGGTCACTCTAGGTGAAATCCAACCAGAAGTGTTTGCTGATCCAGCCAATATGGGAATAGTTTCACGTGAAACGACTTTTATGGTGTCAAGCAACCAGGGCTCTCCGGCTTCCGCTCATACGACCACCCCTAGCGCATCATCAAGGAATGTTATGGACGCGATGGACGACAGCACACCTTTGGCACGGGAACTCGCCAGTGAGAACCGTCGCAGGGAAAAACTGAGTGGACGTAGCCTGCCTAAACCTGATGCCACCCGCACGATGACGGTGAGCAATCAAAAAGGTGGTGTGGGCAAAACCACGACGACCGTCAATATTGCCGCAGCACTGGCCGCCGCGGGTCTGAACGTGCTTGTGATTGATATCGATCCACAGGGGAACGCCTCCACCGCGCTCGGAATCCCGCACCACGCAGAGATCGACAGCATCTATGACGTGCTTATTGACGATCTACCCCTCGGCGAAGTGGTGGTTCAGTGCCCTGATGTCCCTAATCTGCTGTGTGCCCCTGCAACCATCCATCTAGCAGGTGCGGAAATCGAACTGGTGTCGTTGGTCGCCAGGGAGCAACGACTGCGTCGAGCAATCGACCTGTATTCCCAGGAGCGTGCAGAGCGTGGTGAAGAACGTTTGGATTACGTCTTTATTGACTGTCCTCCGAGCCTGGGCCTCCTCACGGTCAATGCCTTTGTCGCCGCCAGGGAAGTGCTAATACCCATCCAGTGCGAGTATTATGCCCTGGAGGGGTTGAGTCAGCTGCTTAAAAATATCGAGATGATTCAGAAGCATCTCAATGCAGAGTTGGTGGTATCAACAATCCTGTTGACGATGTACGACGGGAGAACCAACCTTGCTGCGCAGGTGGCCGCTGAGGTTCGGGAGCATTTCCCCAAACAGGTCCTCAAGGCAGTAGTACCGCGATCAGTCAGAATTTCTGAGGCACCCAGTTATCAACAGACAGTGATCACTTACGACCCGTCGTCCAGCGGTGCCCTATCCTATCTTGAAGCAGCGTCGGAAATCGCCCTGCGCGGCTAGTGAGCTTCACGCTATTTCATCACCTCCCACAGTAGTGTGGGTATCAATAATCACCCGATGCGGATTGCTCTGCACTCTTTGAAGGGATCTGTTCATGGTCGAGAAGCGACGCGGATTGGGACGCGGGCTAGGAGCTCTTATCCCAAGCGCCCCGGTCGAGGAAAAAGCCGCGGGAATCGAAGCAACATCACCGCGTGGTGGACGGCCAGCTGATTTGTTTTTTCCTTCCGCACCGAACAGGGATGAGGCGGGAGATTCCGGCGACGGCTCGGACCGCCCGCAGCGAAACGCTTCGGGGATCAACAAGGACGCGCTGACAGCTTCTACCCGAGGCTCCAAACGAACTCCGGTCAAGAAAACCCCGCGGCCCCCCAAAAGGGTCACCAGCGACAGCGCACCCGTGGACTCTTTAGAAGATGCTGCTACTGAAACTCCCGTTGCGGTAGAAGAGACCAGCCCGGCATTGTCAGAATTGACGGTTGATGGGGGCGCGGCCGTGGATGAGAATTCCGGTCCTGTAGGCGGCCAGGGCCTCGAACTGGAGAACAATAGTTCTGCAGATGAGTTTCCATCAGACCTCACCTCAGTGGATGTTTCACGTGAAACAGTAGCCCAACCGGTGGACTCAAACTTGATGGAGGTACCTGGTGCCACCTTTGCTGAAATCCCCGTCAATCTGATTCACGCGAATCGAAAGCAACCTCGAAGTGTCTTCGACGATGACGAAATGGCTGAACTGGTCAACTCCATTCGTGAGATCGGCGTTCTCCAGCCGATCGTTGTGCGCCCGTCATCCGAGGGTGGCGAACAACCCTATGAACTGGTTATGGGCGAACGGCGCTGGCGTGCAACCAAGGAAGCCGGCTTTGCCCTGGTCCCGGCGATCATTCGGTCGACGACCGACGACGATCTCCTCAGAGACGCTCTCCTGGAGAACTTGCACCGTAGTCAACTGAATGCGCTTGAGGAGGCAGCAGCTTATCAACAATTACTGGACGATTTTGGCTGTTCCCACGACGAGTTGGCAGACCGTATCGGTCGTTCTCGCCCGCAGATTTCCAACACTCTCCGCTTGCTGAAGTTGCCCCCGCTAGTCCAAAGGCGGCTAGCCGCGGGTGTTATTTCGGCCGGCCATGCCAGGGCGTTGCTGGGGCTGGGTGATCAGGTCGAGATGGAAAAGCTTGCCCAGAAGATCGTAGCCGAGGGTCTATCAGTGCGGACCACGGAAGAGCTCGTCTCGATGAACGATGGTCTTCGTCGTCCCGTAAAGCCGAACACACCGCGTGCCGGAGCGCGTCATGAACGGTTGGACTATTTGGCGTCCTCTCTTTCCGATCGCCTGGATACCAGCGTCAAGATCACACTGGGTGCCCGTAAGGGCAAGGTGAGTATCGAGTTTGCCAGTGTTGATGATCTGAACCGCATTATGGGAGTGCTCGGTACGTCCGGGGGGTCCTAGGGCCAACAAGTGTACGGTTTCACGTGAAACAGTCCGGCATGTACAGTCACGTTGCCCGACAGGGTTGGTTCCCTTACCGGTCCGCACTGTTGCACCTCTAACACCCTTGCCTGTTGCCGCTTCGTTCCATATTTCGATCCTCGTCGTAAGTGTTGGACTCATGTGTTCGATATTGGCAGGTTGGTTGAGGTGAGGATGTTGTCCTGTTTAGTCATATCCTCCGCGATCGGCTGTTCTAACTCCTCCGATCATTTGTTGTTTCACACAAGACCGGGTTGTTAGGTTCCGATACCAACCGGTGATCGCGGGACACACTCAAATCGCTGGAAACTCTCAACTCGCGCATCCAGTCGCCCGAAAAGCAATTTCTAACTCCGTGGCTCGTGGGCGGCCGCAGATCTAGTTTCACGTGAAACAACGCTCCATACGGGCACCGCTGCACGTGGTTGACTGATCTTAAACAGCCCGGCGTGACCTTAGCGGCAGATCAATCCTCTAGGAGCGGGTCGATCTAGCCTGATAGTTGGTGAGAACTGTCCCCGCCTGGCTCATCAGTTTTTATTAGGTTTGGGAGGTGGTTCTACCCCTGGGAAGCGGCTGTTTTGGCATCCACGCTCCCCGATGACGGTGCAGACACCGCCTGTTGGGCTGACTGCTTTGCAATGACGGCAAGAAGGAGCGTTTCACGTGAAACAACGAGGCATACGGGCACCGGTGCACGTGGTTGCCTGATTTAGAACAGCCGCGCGTGACCTTAGCGGCAGATCAGTCCTCTCGGAGCAGGTCGATCTACCCTGATAGTTGGTGAGGACTGTCTCCGCCTGGCTCATCAGTTCCTGTCAGGTTTGGGAGATGATTCAACCGCTGATAAGCGGCGGTTTTGGCATCCACGGTCCCCGATGACGGTGCAGACACCGCCTGTTGGGCTGACTGCTTTGCAATGACTGCGGGAAAGACGGTTTCACGTGAAACTACTCATCAACACTGCCTGGCCCGATCCTGCTAGGCAAGTATCGGGTCGATATCTCTGCCTGTCTTTCCCGAGTGCCCCAAATGCTGGATCGCTAAGCTACATTGCTAGCTCAGTTCGACATCATTGGCTGGTTCTGGCTGGTCTTCTGATCGAGGACACCTGGTTTCGCTGTCTTGGGTCGTCGTCTGGGATGTCAGTTCATCGGCCGGAACGATCGTGGGGCGGAGAACACTCCAATAATCGACGTCCGTGCTGGTGCAACCGAAGTACGAAGAGTTGCGTCTTCGACTTGATCACCTTGCGCAACACTCCCTGGTGGATACTGGTTTCACGTGGAACGACTGCTGCGCGCCCGAACATCTATGATTTTGGGCGCCCATAGTCCACGGTTAGTCGTCGGCACGATAGAGGTATCAGGGAATTGGCTGGCCAGGGAATTGACTGTGAAGTGGGATGTCACCCGCTGCTGCCGTGGTTCCCCATGAACTGAGTTAGGCCCGGCGACTAGGGGCGCTGCTGATACCCACGAATGTGGACAGTCTATCCGGCTGGACGGGACTGATCTGGGTCGAACGTCTCCGCGCGGTTCACTAAGGGGCGTCCTGTGATGTCCATGGCCTCTTGCATTATCCGCAGATATGGTCTCTTCTTGGTTCGGTGTTCCAAACTGTAACGGGTGCTCAACCGTTTCTGTCCTGATGCAAGGGCTCGAGCAGTGTGAAGGATCGCTATCAGAAGGTCCGCTGTGATGGTCGCAGTGTGCTCAGGCTAGCAAGGCGTTGGGGCCGATCCCTGCATCAGTGACTCTCGGCATTCGCATAACTGCCAGCTGTTTCACGTGAAACAGCTGGCGTCTCTCGTCCTGGCTTGCTGCTGTGACGAGCACCCTCGTATCCGGGCGGCTTTGAATCTGTGGCTAGGCGGGACTTTGCGGCTCTGATTATCGACGCTGCGAGGGAGTGAGACGCGACATCGTGGGCTACTTCGCGACCGGGTGACACAAAGTGGTGATTCGGGTTTCACGTGAAACAGTGACTGGGCACTAAAAAGGCTGCCGTTTCGTAGAGAAGGGGCAGCCTTTTTAGGGAAATGCAGAATTAGACTTCTTTACTTGAGGAAGTCAGCAAACTCCTGCTCCAAAACCTGCTTCGGCTTCGCACCGATGGACTGCGCTGCGACTACCCCGTCCTTAAAAACATAGACAGCCGGGATGGAAGTGATTCCATACTTTGCAGCAGTAGCCGGATTGTCATCGACGTTCAGCTTCACCACATCAACCTTTTCCGAGTGCTCTCCAGCGATTTCATCCAGGATGGGCGAAAGTTTACGGCACGGCCCACACCACTCGGCCCAGAAGTCGACGAGCACCGGTTTTGTTGATTTCAATACATCGGCGTCGAAGGACGCGTCGGTAACTTCTCTTGCGGTCATGGCTACTCTCCTTGGGTGGTGATGGATACGCGGGCTTCTTCCGAGACGTGTTCGGCTGGCGGTGTCGGGACTTCCGCTGCCGTGTCTACCGAGTCTCCGAGGTCCGCGAGATAATGCTCCACGTCTATTGCTGCGACACAGCCGGAGCCGGAGGCGGTGATGGCCTGACGGTAGGTAGGGTCGATCACATCCCCCGCGGCAAACACCCCGGGGATAGATGTCTTGGAAGTGCGGCCCTGCACGGCAATGGTGCCTTCGGTGGTCAGTTCGAGCACATCCCGGACCAGGTCCACGCGCGGATCGTTGCCGATAGCAACAAAAACTCCGGTGACAGGTAGATGCTGGGTTGAATCGTCTACAGTGCTTGCCAGGCGCAATCCGGTTACCTTGGAGTCGCCGTCTATTCCCACCACCTCGGAGTTCCAGATAAAACGAACCTTCTCGTGGCTCAAAGCGCGATCCTGCATGATCTTGGATGCACGAAGGGTGTCGCGCCTATGGACGACGGTTACTGAGCGAGCAAACTTGGTCAGGAAGAGGGCTTCCTCCATTGCAGAGTCGCCACCGCCGATCACCGCGATGTCCTGGTCCTTGAAGAAGAACCCATCACAGGTTGCACACCAGCTCACACCGTGTCCTGACAGACGCTTCTCATCCTCCAACCCGAGTTCGCGATACTCGGAACCGGTGGACACAATAATGGACCGGGCGCTGAAGATCTCACCTGTGCCGATAGTGACCTTCTTGACCGCTCCGGACAGCTCAAGCGAGGTGACATCCTCAAACAGGATCTCTGTGCCGAACCGGACAGCCTGCTTCTCAAACTGCTCCATCAGATCTGGTCCCATAACGCCTTCAGGGAAGCCGGGGTAGTTTTCCACATCCGTGGTATTCATCAGTTCACCGCCTGCCTTGACGGAACTGGCAATCATCAGAGGTGCCAGGTTCGCTCGGGCGGTGTACACGGCGGCTGTATAGCCGGCCGGACCTGAGCCCACAATGATCACATCGTGGATCTTCTGTGGATCGGTGCTGGTGGTTCCGGTTGTGCCGGTTTCTGTACTCACGGGTTTGGTAGACCTTCCTTTGGTGACACCACTATTGAAGCCTGGGGCCCGGCTGAGCGGTCATTTATAAGAACCGCTTCTGGGTCAAGCTTATTCCGTCCGCGAAACGCTCCGGTCAACGAGAGGTGAAGCTCAGGAGACGCTGATTTCCGCTATCCGAACCCCCCAGGGGAAGACGGCTTGGACGTTGGTCAAGCGCGGAAGCTGGGTGAGGTTGACAATGATGTACTGAGCGGTGGCGGGCTGGTCAGCCGCGCTTGGTGGGACAGGGATGTTGATTGTCGGCCCGGTGAAGGAGCTCTGCGCAATCTGATCAGCGCCTTCCAGCGTGGGCTCGTCGTTCAGGAGAACCGTGAAGCTGCCACCGGAGCCGTTGAGCTGCTCGATCTGGATTTGGCTGATTGTTGATTCTTCTTCCAGTTCGACGACGAGAGCCATGTTCTGGGCCAAACCGCCAAAAGTCTCGTTCGCGTAGACGAGGCTGCCCCAGAAGCTACCAGGATTGCCATCGATAATCAGAGGGAGATCCGCGTCGGTTTCAGCGTTCAGCTCGGGGTTATCCGGCACGAGGCGTGTCACATTCGCCGCGACTGGCTCAACTGCTTCCACCGTTGGTTCGGGATTTTCCTCCGGTCCTTCGGCAGGAGTGGTTGCGACATCATCGGACGGTTCCTCCGCCACCTGGGTGGTGTCAGTGCCAGCCAGGGGGTCAGGCGAGAAGTAGTTGCTGAGCTGGTTGACGGACAGGGCAACGACAGTCACCAGAATGATTGCGAGCACCACTCCGACGAGAACCCGGGTGTACTTTGGGTTGTTGCCCTCGTCATTATCCTCAGCTGGGTCATATTCGTCATACTCGTCAGGGGCTTTACCACCGGAGGCGGCCGCAGCGGGAAAGTGCGACGCGGCCCGGCCTGAATCGTCTGCACGCGTTGCGTCGGCGTTGTAGTCGCTGTCTGACCAGAGGGAAACCTTTGGCTGGTCCTCGACACGGGGTGCCGAATCCGGTGCAGGGGGAACCGCCGACGAGGCGGACGTCGGGTTGGCTGAGGTGGGTGCGGGACCTCCGTCGGCGGCTCCCGCCGTGACACCGGCGCCAGCTGCTGCAGCTCCCTTGCCGAACTTCGGCAGCCGGGCCTTGGGCAGCCGGGCCTTCTTTTCGGGCTGGTCGTCGTCGTCGTCGTCGTAATCGTCGTCGTACGTCTCGGGTTCGGTGGAGCGGGGACCGCCGAAGATTTCCGATCCAAGGGTGTCGGTGAAAAAAGGTTCCACAAACGGTGCGTCCTGAGGGACGACGAGATCCAACAAATCAGCCGGGGAGGCGCGGTTGGTGACCAGATAGGTGCTCTCATCGGTGACGCCCAGGTCAAGAACCTGAATGTTTCCCGCCCGTTCACCGGTGGCTACTTCCCGGGCGGTAGCCGCTATTTGGCCGGCGTTGGAAGCTGAAGCGACCAGGATGCTGACTGGGCGATTCAGCACCTGGTCCATACCGTCGAGCACGAGGTCCCGGTCAGCAGAAGCCAGTACGTAGGCGGTGACCTTGTAGCGGCCTCCCAATACTGATCCGACGTCTACTGGTTGTGGCACGTGTTCCTCCCGCGGAATGGATGGATGCTGGGGCGCTGAACAGAATCCTGGTCAGCGCGTGAAGTCAATTGCAGATGATTCCCACCAATGCTACCGGTCAGCACCGCGGATCCGCGGGTTTTCAGCTCGCATGCCGGTGCCGATTTCACGTGGTACGGGTGAATCGGGACAGGAGGGGAGCCAGGAATTCATCAAGCTCCTTGATGCGCAGAACCTTGAGCATGAGCAGGTAGACGAGCGCCATCAGCGTGCCACAGACTGCGAGCACGCTGAAAGCGGCGAGGACTGATTGCCAGACAAAGCCTTCGATGCTGTAGCCACCGAAGAGCCAGAGCGTTCCGGTACCGACCGCAGCGGACACCATTCCGGCGAGGACAAGCCGAACGTGGACATCGTAGACGCGGCCCGCACCGTAGGAGCCGATCTTGCGTACCAGGAACGTGTGGCTGACGACGACGGCGATGATGTTGCCCAGCGAGTAGCTGACAGCCAGCAGTGGAACAATGTACTCCGGCGCAAAAGTCCCGGAAATGAGAGCCAGCGTCACTCCGATTACGGACAGGATGAGCTGGATCCTTAGCGGAGTGACGGCGTCCTCGGCTGCATAGAAGACCCGGTTCAGGAAGAAGTTGGCACTGAGGAAAGGTGCTCCGATGGCGAGCAGAGAAATGAGCACCGCGTTGAGTGCACCGTCTGGCCGGATCCCACCGGAGAACAGCATCCCCAGTGGTACTGCCAGCGCCAGGAGAACTGCCGCACCGAAAACTGTTGCCACCCCCATGATGCGAAGGCCCCGTGACAGTGTCTCCTTGATCAAGGCCAAATCGTTGCGACTATGGGCTGCCGCCAGCTGGTTGAACATCACCGTGGCGATGGAAAGGGCGATCACCGAATGGGGCAGGACGTACACCATTGTTCCGATGTCCAGGTTAAAAGGTCCCGCGATTTGCTGCGGCGGCACCCTGGCGAGATAGTCCGGGCGTGCTTCGGCCGCGATCGAAGCAACACGGATGTTGACCAGGTACAAACCGTTGCCCACCAGCATGGTGATGATGGTGATGGAAGCGAGTTTTCCGGTGCGGCCCAATCCCACCCCTCGCCATCCGAATGTTGGCTTCAGGCCCAACCCGAGCCGCTTCAGCGGCCAGAAAAGGACCAACGCCTGAATGACGATCCCTAGAGTGGTACCCCCCGCGAGCAGCAGTGTCTGGGGTGAGGTCCACGACTCCGGTGTGTGCGAGCTATCGAGCTGTGACCCCATCAAAACAATGAAGGCCACCAGCGCAGCAATCGACACAATGTTGTTCGCGACCGGCGCCCACATGTAGGGGCCAAAGGAGCCATTGGCGTTGAGGACCTGACCGACAATGGCGTAGAGGCCATAGAAAAAGATCTGCGGAAGGCACCAATAGGCAAAAATGGTGGCCAGCGCCAGGCGCTCACCCGAGAAGTCGGTGACCAGTGTCATGATCAGTGGTGCGGCGAGAGTGACCAGGGCAGTCAGGACCAGAAGGACTATAACAGCGAGGGTAATGAGGCGACTGATGAAGTCGGCACCCCGGTCAGGGTTCTGCGTCGCCTTGATGATCTGCGGCACCAGGACTGCGTTGAACACTCCGCCAGCAACCATCAGATAGATGAAGTTTGGCAGGCTATTGGCGATGGAGAATGCATCCACCACCCCGCCGGAGGCGCCGAGCGCCGTCGCGAGGAGCGCTACCCGGACCAGTCCGAGCACTCGAGACACCAGGGTTCCCGCCGCCATGATGGCGCTCGAGCGCGCCGTCGTGTCCGGGGCTTCAGCGGAAGAGCGCACGCCGTCGTCGCCTGAGGGCTCAGCGGTGTCGCCAGATTGAATCACACGACGGCTGGGCAGTACCCCAGCGTCCTGAACGGGGAGGGAGGCTGTGTTTGAGTCCGACATCGTTGTCTATCGTCTCACCACTGGCCCCGTGGCGATAACGCGGACCTATAGGTAGTCCGGGAGGACTTCCCGGGCGAGGTCAGCGATGCGGCGCTCATTGGGGAAGGAAAGTTTCTTTCCCAGCTCAGCCAGCGGAACCCAGGCCACATCGACTGCCTCGTGGTCCGGGTCATTCTCGATGGTGAGCTGGCCACCAGTGGAGATCAGAAGATAGTGGTGAACCGTTTTGTGAACGCGGTGCCCGCTGACGGTGAACCAGTAGTCGATACTCCCCAAAGCAGCAAGAATCCGGCCCTTGATGCCGGTTTCTTCCTCGATTTCCCGCACCGCCGCTTCGGAATTGTTCTCTCTACCTTCGGGATGACCCTTCGGAAGGCACCACTCAAGTCGGCCGCCACGGTTCAGCCGGGCAATGATTGCTACGTTGAGCTGCTCATCGGAGGTGTCGACCACTATGCCGCCTGCAGAGACTTCCTCGACGGTTGGGAGTGACTGGTGGACCTGGGGCGCGCCAGCACTGCCCATTGACACTGTCAACGGGGTCCGCTTGGGTGCGCTTGGAACAGGACGGTCCATGCAGTCCACTCTAACGATCTTTCGCTTCGGTTGATGACGATCGGCAAGCTCGACCGTCCTCCCGGGCCGGTACCAGCGTGTCGACCGGTGCCGGCACCCACCACCCCCATAGTGGAATTTGCCGGAGCATCTGGCACCCTTTAAGCACTATGGTGCACCTGTTAGACAACTCAACCCTTACCGCTCCGCTACCCCCGGTTGTTACCGAATTGGGACGGCTCTTCGTCGCCGCCGGATATGAACTGTCGCTCGTGGGCGGGCCGGTGCGTGACCTCTTCCTGAACCGCACCTCCCCGGATCTCGACTTCACCAGCAACGCCACACCGGACCAGACCCTGAACGTCATCCGCCCGTGGGCCGACTCCTACTGGGAGATGGGCAGAGACTTCGGCACTATCGGTCTCCGGAAAGACGGATTCATGATCGAGGTGACCACCTACCGGGCAGAGGCTTACGACCCCGCGTCCCGTAACCCGGTTGTGGCCTTCGGGGACACGCTCGAGGATGATCTGCTGCGTCGTGATTTCACCATCAATTCCATGGCGCTTCGGCTTCCGTCAATGGAGCTGGTGGATCCCTACGGGGGCCTCAAGGACCTGAAGGCGGGGCTGCTGCGGACCCCCGGGGCGCCGTCGTCGTCGTTCTCGGATGATCCACTGCGCATGATGCGGGCCGCACGCTTCGCCTCCCAACTGGGGATCGAGGTGGCCCCTGATGTGTCTGAGGCGATGACAGCCATGGCCCAACGCATCACCATCATCTCGGCCGAGCGGGTCCGCGACGAGCTGGTGAAACTGGTCCTGGGGGATGCACCTCAGCGGGGCATCGACCTGATGGTAGAAAGCGGATTGGCCGACCACGTGCTTCCCGAGGTGTCGGCGCTGCGACTGGAAATCGATGAGCATCACCGCCACAAGGATGTCTACCAGCACTCGTTGACTGTGCTCGAGCAAGCCTGCCGCCTGGAAACGGGCGCTGACGGAGCCGTACCCGGACCTGACTTCGTGCTGCGGTTTGCCGCGTTGATGCACGACGTCGGCAAACCCGCCACCCGTAAATTTGAGCCCTCCGGGGCGGTCAGTTTCCGGCACCATGACATGGTGGGATCCAAACTCACCGCAAAAAGAATGAAGGCCCTGCGGTTCGACAACGACTCGATCAAGGCTGTGGCCCGGCTGGTGGAGTTGCATATGCGGTTCTACGGCTACGGCGAGGCCGGTTGGTCCGACTCCGCGGTGCGCCGGTACGTCAACGATGCAGGGAATCTACTGGAACGGCTGCACCGGTTGACGCGTTCGGACGTCACCACCCGGAATCAGCGCAAGGCGGAGCGGCTGGCCTTCGCCTATGACGACCTGGAAGCGCGAATCGAGGCGCTGGCCGAACAGGAAGAACTGGAATCCATTCGCCCGGACCTCGACGGAGCCCAGATCATGGGACTGCTGAACATCAAACCCGGCCCGGTGGTTGGTCGGGCGTACCGATTCCTGTTGGAGGAACGAATGGAACATGGACCGCAGTCAGCCGAAAAAGCCGAGGCGGTGCTCCGCACCTGGTGGGCGTCACAACCAGAGTCGGCGACATCATGAGCCTCTCCGGCGCCGCTTCGCCAGACCTGACCCCAGCAGGAACTCCGCTGCCGCTCCTCTGGCTGATGCGGCACGGGGAAACCGAGTGGTCCCGGGACGGCAACTACACGGGTCTCACCGATCTGCCCTTGACCGCCAGCGGCGAGGAGCAGGCGGTCGACGCTGCACGGCACCTCGGAGGGATAACATTCGACACTGTCTTGTCCTCACCGTTGCAGCGCGCGGTCCGGACGGCGCAGCTGGCGGGTTTCCCTGATCCGGAGATTCTTCCGCATGCCCACGAGTGGGATTACGGCGACAACGAGGGACGCAACAGCGCCCTGGTTCGCGCGGAGAATCCCGGGTACCTGATCTGGAATGACGGCGTGCCGAACGGTGAAACTCTCGCCCAGGTTGCTGAGCGCGCAGACCGGGTTGTCTCAACGGTCCAGGCGGGCTGCGGTACCCCAGCAGACCAGGATCCTTCCGCGTATCCGGCCCGGAACGTTCTGCTCGTGGCGCACGGGCACTTCCTGCGGGTGGTCGCCGCACGGTGGCTGGAGATGGACCCCGGCCAGGGCCGACGGTTCGTCCTCGGCACCGCAGCGGTGTGCGCTCTGGGCTGGGACAAGCGGACACCGGCCATTGTGCACTGGAATCTTTGACACCCGACTGAAGCCGTTCTGTTGGTGAACCGGTCAGGCTGGAGGCTTCCGTTCCCACCCCGGATAGGTAACCCGCCTCAGCAGCGCCTCCATCGGGCCGATCCCGAATCGAGATAACCAGAGTCGGCTGAGCGCCAGCTGGGCACCAAACAGGACGACGACGACAACCATCACCTGGGCCGGCGGCAGGACATTGGTCAACCCGAAGCCAACACCAGTGAAAACGATCACGAGCACCAGCGACTGGCCCAGATAGTTAGTCAGCGCCATTCGTCCGGCCGGAGCCAGGGCGCCCAGGACGGCTTGTCCTGGCGGCGAGCGAAAAGCCAGCAGCAACAAACACACGTACCCGGCCGTTTGAAGGGGCGCGGTTAACGTGGTGATGCCGGTCGAGACCAGAGAAAACCGGTCGCGGTCGGCGTAATACAGCAAGGCGGACTGGGCCCCAGCGGCGAACAAGCCGATCGGCAGACAGATGATGGCAATCCGACGCAGCGTTGAACTGCTGACGGGTCGTTCGAGGATCCCTCTCCGCGCGGCGGCGAGACCCAGAAGAAACATCGCCAGGGACAGGGGTCCCTGGAAAAGCATCACTGAGGGGAGGGCGATGAGGTAGTTTTCCACATTCACTGCCAGGGCGGACCCCGGACCAGCGGTGAGGGCTGCGACGCTCGGGGCGGGGATCACGCCGTCGCCGACTGGATCGCCAACAGCAGCGACGAAGGCTCCCACCAGGGTCAACAACAGGGAGATGCTCACGGTTATGCCCACGGCGATCACGACGGCCGTCCGCGCGCTTATGGCCCGAACGCTGAACAGGACCACCCCCATGACCGCATAGGTCAACAGGATATCGCCGAAAAACAGCAGGAAGCCATGAGCCAGCCCGAGCATCGCGAGCCCCGCCAAACGGCGCAGCATGCGAGGACCCAGCGGCACGCCCGCCCGGACGGCGGCCCGCTCCTGCAGGGCGAAGCCGTAACCAAAGAGAAACGCGAACAGAATGTAGAACTTGCCTTCGAACAGCATCGTCACGATGAACCGGACTGCAATGTCCGACGGCGAGGAATGGTCCGAGCTGAGGTCGCCGGTGAAGGCCCAGGGGTCGGCGAAGAACCAGATGTTCACTGTCAGAATGCCAAAGAGCGCGAAGGCGCGAAGACCGTCGAGCTCTCGGAGTCTTTCCACGGCTGCCCCATCTCACTGGTCAGAACCCGCAGTCGCAGGATGCTGTCAGCCTAACTGGGAAGCGCTAGCCGGGCCGAAAGGGGTTGTAGCTGCCAAAAGACCAGGGGTGGGCAAAACAATTCACAATTGGCAGGCAAAAGCCCTAGGCGATTGACCGTCCAGTGGGGTAGCTTTGATTTGTGCCATTGGGAGTTCTCAATCGAGTGATCGCTTGATGGATTTCGGCACTGTCTCTATTGGCGCACTAGAAGAAAGGGAGGTGGGAACTGTGAATACAAAGCTACGCCGATCGTTTACCGCGTACACCAGTTCGGCCTCCGTTGCTGCGCATTAGCTAACTGCTGATTCGGTCGCCCTCCCGTTTGGCGGGGGACGACCCTCTCTCGGTATCCCTTTTTTGCTCAGGCGGGTTCCGCCTCTCTGTTGCGTGCACTGTCTGCCCGCCCTCCTCGATCGAGGAATCCCTTGGCACCATCAAATTCAGGAGACCCCTGTGTCCACTTTGCTGACCAGTTCCACTTCCCCAGTCCCACCAGCCACCCCAGAGCGTCCGATCCGACCGCATGGCGAGTTCATTATGGCCGGCAATCTCACCACCACCGGAGATCCGGAAACCGGGATGTCCGATTCGCCAGTACCAGCCATGCCCAACTATGCCCGTCGAGAGGAGGTGCACATCATGCTGAAGAAGCTCAGAGACAGCGTCTCCCTGTGGAAACGAATACCCGACCCACCCCCGCCCGGCGCGAGGGAATCGGTTGACCGCTTCGTCCTGCCGCAGCACACCATGTACGTCAAGTAACTGGTTCATCCACGCTGCGAGAGGCCCGTTGATGACCTTGTTCAACAACCGCGAAGGAGGATCTGATGTACATCATTAGTCCCACCACCAGAGAAGCCCGCGCTTCCCAGCGCGGGCTTCCGCCTTTAACGGACGCGAAAATTCGGCACGTTGCAGCCCGACACGGAATGTGCAGCCTGCACGGCACGTTATATGGTCAGTAGCGGCGGCTAACTGTCAGACAATTCAAGCGCTCGATAAGATCGGGAGCATTCAGGGGAGAGGAGAACTTATGCCTCCGGTAAAGCGTGTGGCAATGCTCTCCCTGCATACCTCCCCGCTGGATCAGCCAGGAGCCGGCGACGCCGGAGGGATGAATGTGTACGTGCGATCCCTGGCCCTGGAGTTGGCTCGCGTCGGGATCGACGTCGAGATTTTCACCCGCGCAGCCTCCGAGGGGCAACCGCACTCCGAGGAACTCGCGCCAGGGGTCATCGTCAGACACCTTCGGGCGGGGCCGCAGCGCAGGGTACCCAAGGAACAACTGCCGGGCCTGTCCGAATCCTTCACTGATGCTATCGCCGAGGTGACTGACCTCCTGGCGGACGGCCACTTCGACGTCATCCACTCCCATTACTGGGTTTCCGGGAGCGTCGGTCTAACCGTCGGGGCCAGTCTCAACCTTCCCCTGGTGCACTCCATGCACACCATGGCACGTGTCAAGAACATTCGCCTGCACGCTGGTGGGACACCCGAGCCGGATGTCCGGGTTGCCGGGGAACAGGCAATTGTCGACGGCGCCTCCCGCCTGATCGCGAACACTTCCACCGAGGCGGCCGAGTTGGAATCCCTCTACGGTGCTGCACCCGACAGAGTGGATATCGTGGCGCCCGGTGTCGATCTCGACACGTTCAATCCCGAGTCACGCCCAGAATCTAGAGCATCCCTCAATTTCGCGTCTGACACTTTTCACGTGGTTTTCGCCGGGCGGATCCAGAAACTGAAGGGACCGCAGGTGCTGGTTGCCGCCGCCGCTGACCTTGCGTCACGGCGCCCGGACATCCCGCTGCAGCTCAGCATTCTGGGGTCGGGCAGTGGTGCGGAGGCGCTGCGGTTGCAGCCCCTCATTGACGACGTCGGTCTTCAGGACCGGGTGAGACTCTACCCGCCAGTCCAGGCGAACCAGCTGGCTCATTGGTTCCGTGCGGCGGACCTCGTGGCGATGCCTTCCTTCACTGAATCATTCGGGTTGGTGGCGCTCGAGGCGCAGGCGTGCGGCACCCCGGTGCTCGCCGCCAATGTGGGGGGCCTGCCGCAGGCCATCAGCGACGGTCGGACCGGCACCCTGGTTAACGGTCACACACCTGAGCAATGGTCGGCTGCACTTGAAACCATGTACGACGACGCCGCGACCCGCACGTCGCTGGGCAGAGGCGCCGCCATTCACGCCCTTGCCTTCGGGTGGCAACGCACGGCCCTGCTCACAGCGCAAAGCTACCGCACCGCCGTCGAGCGATTCCAGGAAGCCGCAGCGCGCTGATAGTCCTCCGCGTTGGCTCACAACGAGGGCACTTAGGATAGGTCTGTGAACTCCACCGAACTTGCTGCCTACCTTGACTCTGTCCAGATCACTGGAGCGGTAGCCACCCCGCGCGAAGACAACCTGCGGCACATGCAGCTATTCCTCGAGGGCAGCGAACACCTTGAGTTTGGTGTCCGCACCACACGCCCCTGGAGTTTCGATGAGGTGTTCGACCTGATGAGCGACAGGGTGGGGATCAGCCCCAACCGCAACCACGTGACGGGACAGGACACCATCGACTCGGCACGGTGCGTGGCCGCGTTGGACCGGTTTGGATCGGTTTTCGGAGCTGCGGTGGCGGCCGGGCATCGCATCCTCTTCGCAACTGGGCACCCGGCCGGTCTCCTTCCGGTGCACGCAGCGCTGGCCGCTGCGGCCCGTCGGGCTGGCGCAACGGTGGTCGAGGTACCTGAGGGGCAACAGTTCAGGCACGGCGACATCCGGCAACTCTTCGGGGTGCTCGTCTGGCATCAGCACGGCGGGCTGGCGCATACTCACTCGCCGGAACCCATGCAGCTGAGCCTCGAACTGCTCGCGGAACTCGGTGAGCCAACCCCTGACCTGGTGGTGGCCGACCACGGCTGGGCAGGGTTTGCCGCCAGCGCAGGAATCCCTGCAGTGGGGTTCGCGGACTGCAACGACCCGGGATTATTCGTCTCAGAGGCAGAAGGGCAACTAAAAGTCGCGGTTCCCCTTGACGACAACGTGTCACCCGGACTCTACGAACCCATGATCGCCTACCTGTTGGACCGGTCCGGGCTGAGCTGAATCGCGGGATGCCGCTGGTAGATTTGACGCTGTGCCCAGACCCGCGGCACCTTATGGGACTCACTCCCGACGCGCCACAAGCCCAGAGGACTGTTGACAATGAAGTCTTTGCCCACCCCGACGAGCGACCTGGAAGTCGCCCGAAACGCAGCTATCCAACCCATTGACGACATCGCCGCCAAAGCCGGCATACCGACCGCAGCGCTCGAACACTACGGTCGGTACAAGGCCAAGATTGACACGGCGAAGCTGCTTCCAAACCCCGGGAAGCCTGCGGGAAAAGTGGTTTTGGTGACCGCAATGAGCCCCACGCCCGCCGGTGAAGGAAAATCGACCTGCACGGTTGGGCTCGCGGACTCTCTGGGACGAAGCGGACGTAATGTCATGATCGCTCTGCGGGAACCATCCCTCGGGCCGATCCTGGGTATGAAGGGCGGTGCCACGGGAGGCGGCTATTCGCAGGTCCTACCGATGGAGGACATCAACCTGCACTTCACTGGCGACTTCCACGCGGTCACGAGCGCCAACAACGCCCTGATGGCATTGGTGGACAACCATATTTACCAGGGCAACCAGCTGAACATCGACCCGCGACGGATCACCTTCAAACGGGTCTTGGACATGAACGACAGGGCCCTGCGCGAGGTGGTGATTGGACTCGGTGGGCCAACACAGGGCACCCCTCGCCAGGATGGCTTTGACATCACTGTTGCGTCAGAGATTATGGCGGTGTTCTGTCTCGCCTCGGATCTGCAGGACCTCAAGCACCGGCTGGCGAAGATCACGTTCGGTTACACCTTCGACCGTAAACCGGTGACGGTCGGCGACCTCGGGGTGGAGGGCGCGCTCACCCTGCTCCTGCGCGATGCAATCAAACCGAACCTGGTGCAAAGTATTGCCGGTACGCCCGCCCTCGTCCATGGCGGCCCATTCGCGAACATCGCACACGGCTGCAACTCGGTCATCGCCACGAGCACCGCTCGCCAACTTGCCGACATTGTGGTGACCGAAGCAGGGTTTGGTGCCGATCTGGGTGCGGAGAAGTTTATGGATATCAAGGCGCGGTATGCGGATGTTGCTCCGGCCGCCGTCGTCATCGTCGCCACTATCCGGGCCCTGAAGATGCACGGTGGAGTAGCCAAGACCGAGCTGCAGAAATCCGACCCGGCCGCACTGGAATCAGGGGTCGCCAACCTGCGCCGCCACGTCCACAACGTGGAGAAGTTCGGTATCGTCCCGGTGGTGGCGATTAACCGATTCGCAACCGACACCGAGGAAGAGTTGGACTGGCTACTCGCGTGGTGCGCTGCTGAGGGAATCGAAGCAGCCGTGGCCGATGTCTGGGGGCAGGGCGGCGGTGGATCTGGCGGTGACGAACTCGCAGCCAAGGTGCTGACCGCTTTGGCGGGGCCGCAGAGCTTCCGTCACCTGTACCCGCTTGAGCTTTCGGTGGAGGAAAAGATCAGGACCATTGTGCAGGAAATCTATGGGGCAGATGGCGTCGACTTCTCAGTACCGGCGTTGCGGAGGCTCGCAGAGATCGAAGCCAATGGTTGGGGCGGGCTTCCGGTCTGCATGGCGAAGACGCAGTACTCCTTCTCCGATGATCCTGCGATTCTCGGAGCGCCGAAAGGGTTCACGGTGCATGTCCGGGATCTGATTACCAAGACTGGTGCCGGATTCATTGTTGCGTTGACCGGCACGGTGATGACGATGCCAGGGCTGCCCAAGGAACCGGCTGCGATGCGCATGGACGTCGACGACGAGGGCGGGGCGGTCGGCCTGTTCTAGGCCCATTCCTGCTGGGCCCGTTCCTTCTGGGATCGGCCCTCGCGGCGTTCACCCAGTGGATGGCCGTCAGCAACACGGACAGGTGGGGTGGTAATTACCGCCCCACCTGTCCGTGTTTCCTACGCGTACAGTCGGCTGCTGCGCAAACTAGACCCGCAGACTAGCGGTCAAGCTCTCCGCGGATGAAGGCTTCAACCTTCTCGTGGGCGATATCGTCGGCGTACTGCTCCGGCGGTGACTTCATGAAGTAGCTTGAGGCCGAGAGGAGAGGACCACCAACCCCGCGATCGAGGGCGATCTTCGCCGCACGGATGGCGTCGATGATCACGCCGGCAGAGTTCGGTGAATCCCATACCTCGAGCTTGTACTCGAGGGAGACGGGTGCGTCGCCGAAGTTGCGCCCTTCGAGACGGACGAACGCCCATTTGCGGTCATCAAGCCAGGCTACATAGTCGGACGGACCGATGTGGACGTTCCGTTCGCCCAGATCAGCCTGAACGTTGGACGTGACAGCCTGAGTCTTGGAGACTTTCTTGGACTCCAACCGGTCGCGTTCCAGCATGTTCTTGAAGTCCATGTTGCCGCCAACATTGAGCTGGTACGTGCGGTCGAGGGTGACGCCCCGGTCCTCGAAGAGCTTCGCCATGACACGGTGGGTGATCGTTGCCCCGATCTGGCTCTTGATGTCGTCGCCCACGATGGGAACACCGGCGGCAGTGAACTTGTCAGCCCACTCCTTGGTTCCGGCAATGAAGACGGGCAGCGCGTTGACGAATGCCACCTTCGCGTCGATGGCGCACTGTGCGTAGAACCGTGCGGCGTCTTCGGACCCGACGGGCAGGTAGCACACCATGACATCGACGTTGTTGGCCTTCAGTTCGGCAACGATATCGACTGGCTCCGCGTCGGATTCCACGATGGTCTCGCGGTAGTACTTACCCAGGCCATCGAGGGTGTGGCCCCGCTGTACCTTAACACCGGTTGGGGGCACATCGGCGATCTTGATGGTGTTGTTCTCACTGGCACCGATGGCGTCGGCGAGGTCCAGCCCCACCTTCTTGCCATCGACGTCGAATGCGGCAACGAACTCCACGTCATTGACGTGGTACTTACCGAATTCGACGTGCATCAGGCCAGGTATCGACGCCGTTGCGTCCGCATCCTGGTAATAACGTACGCCCTGCACCAGTGACGCCGCGCAGTTGCCGACACCAACGATTGCCACCCTAATGGGGTTAGTTCCCACTGTTCTCCTCTTGAATCACTTCTTATGTCGACCCGCCGGATTTTTCCCGCAACGGATCAAACAGCTAATCCAGTCTACTTCTTATTCTTAACACCCGATCGTCCCGAAGCATTCCAACATCCTGATATATCGGTCAGATTCGCTGTGGATGGCCCACTTGATCGGTAGGCTTCAGGGATGGGAACCGGTCAGTCCCGGCGCCGGCCGGTGCGTATTTCGGTGCCGTCGCGTGCCGATGCGCTGTTGCGGGAATTCACTGAACTGATTGGTGGTCCGCTGGGCCGCAAGACCAGCCCGGGCACTATTGATCCCGGGGCATTCACGGTCGAACGCGTGCTGATCCTGTTGACGACGGCGGCGGCGGCGCTTGCCGTTCTGATCAGGAATCCCTGCCGGGTGGAGGGGTGGTTGGGTCCGGACCGCTATTACCGGGCCTGTCATTCGCAGTGGCCCGAGGCCTTTGCGGATCTTGGTGCAGGGACATCCTTCCTGCAGCTGGGTCACTCAGCGCTGACGGGCGCTTTTGCGGGAGTCACCGCCCAACTCGTCCCCGCGGGAAGCACGCTGAGGTATTACGACCTGCATTCGGTGCTGGCGGTGGCAGCGTGGCTGGTCACCGTCTACGCGACCATGCGAATGGCCAACCGGCGGCCGTGGGATGCGGCAATGGTCGCCGTCGCACCCATGATCGTGGTGGCCGGGTTTCTCAGCTGGGATCTCTGGGCGGTGATGTTCGCCGCGCTGGGTATGTTGGGGTTTGCCCGCGGCGGGTTCGTTTCAGCCGGAATCTTCCTCGGCCTCGGAACAGCCGCCGCCGGCTATCCGCTGCTGATCTTCGTCGCGGTCTCACTGCTGGCGTGGCGCACCCGTCTCTTCAGGGGCGCTGCTTTGACGGGATCCGTACTCGCTGCAACGTGGTTGGCGGTCAACCTTCCGTTCGCTGTGTACGACCCGCGAGGGTGGACCACACCGATCGCGGACGCGTTGACCAGGGAAGCCGGACCTTCATCCGTCTGGTTTGCCTACAATTCGATGATGGCCCGCGTGGGGGGCTGGGAAATGAGTGCCGCCACAGCCACGGTGCTCTCTGCGGTGGCGTTCACCCTTCTCTGCGCGGGGATCGCTGCCCTTGCGCTCTTGGCACCCCAGCGGCCGCGACTGGCCCAGCTGGCTCTGCTCCTGGTGGGTGCGTTGATCCTCAGCGGCAAGGAATACTCGCCGCAATACGCGCTCTGGCTGATACCACTGGTGGCGCTTGCCTATCCGAAGTGGCGGACCTTTCTGACGTGGCAACTCTTTGAGGCCGCCCACTGGTGGGCTCTGATGATGTACCTCGGGTGGCAGGCCAGCGGCGGTAACCAGCAGAACAACATCGACTTACCCTACTATTTGCTGGCCGTTTTCGGACATATGCTAGCAACGGCATATATTATGTATCGGGTGACCGAGAGCATTCTTGATCCCCGCCAGGACCCCGTCCGGCGCCTCGGTATTGACGATCCCCAGGGTGGGCCTTTCGATCATGCACCTGACCATCGGAGATCCGGGCGACGCCACGTCGCAGCAATCGGCACTCGGGTACGCTTGAGCCGACCCGCCCCTGAACCGAAAGATCATCCGTGACCGCAGTTGCCCTTCGCTTTGAGAAACTCAGCACGGAAGGCTTCGGAGCCTTGGCGTCGGCCCATCCGGCAGTGCTGATCCCGCTCGAACAGACCCCCCAGTGGGCAGCATTCGAATCCAGCCGTGGGCGTACTCCCTATGGGATCTGGGCCTATTACGACGGCGCTACCCTGGTCGCCGTCGCCAGTTACCTCTGGAGCAGCAGGCGGTTCAGGAAGTCGCTGGTTGCAGTCAATGGGCCGGTCTGGTTCGTTGAGCGCACATCTGACCTGGAAGCACGCTTGCTGCAGACCGTCAGGGAGCAGTTCGGTGCGGACCCGGCCGTCAGGCCCCTCTATGTTCGGCTTCAGGTTCAGCACCTGCAGGATCCGGCGACTGGACCAATCGAGCATGGCTGGTACGAGCGGGAGATCGTCGTTGACCTCACCCCCAGCGAGGCCGAAATCTTCAAGGCTTTCAAGCCAAATGCACGCAACAGCATCCGCCGGGCTGAACGGGCTGGCGTCGAGATCCGCAGTATCGAGAGGTCCGATTGGTCGGCTGTCTTCAGCTCCGAGCTGTTCCCCATTTTGGAAGAGACCGCCGCCCGCGATGGCTTCACCAGCTTTGAGTCAGCCTATTACGAGCAACTCCTGGAGCAACTCGGTGATCATCTCCGCCTGATGGTCGCCTACCTCGACGGTCAGGCGATTAGCTGGCTCATCACCACCGAGTACCGTGGTTATTCGGTGTACTACTTCGCGGCGAGCACCCAGGCGGCCCGGACAGTCTTCGCCCCCTACCTCCTCCTGTGGCATGCCTTCAAAGAACTCAAAGCGGCCGGCAATCGCAGCTGCGGGTTGACCGGCATCGTGAGCGAGAACTACCCGCAGCTCATTAACGTGACCACCTTTAAACGCAACTTTTCCAAGAACATCGTCGAGGTTCCGACCACCTACGATGTGCCCCTGGACCCGGTTCGCTACCGAGTGGTTGCTTTCGCCCTCACGGCACGGCGTACCGTGCCGTCAGCCGCCCGGTCGGTCACCGCAGCAGCCAGGGCGCGCACCGGTGCACTGTTGAGACGGGGGAGCAGCGGTGACTGACGCAGCAGTAGTCGGATCAGGACCCAACGGGCTCGCCGCAGCAGTAGTCCTTGCCCGCGCGGGCCTCAGCGTCACCGTTTACGAGGCAGCGACGACGCTTGGCGGCGGAGCCCGCACCGGTGAACTCGAGACAGACCACCTGAACGATCTCTGTTCGGCCGTACATCCAATGGCCCTTGCCTCCCCGTTCTTCTCCCACTTTGAACTGCAGCGGCGGATCGGCTTCGCTGTGCCGGAGATTTCCTACGCACACCCACTTGATGGCGGTCGGGCCGGGGTTGCGTTCCGCGACCTTGCGCGCACCACCGATGGGCTGGGGCGCGACGGGCCCGCCTACCGCAGGCTCATGGAGCCCCTCGTGCGGAACATCGACGGCACCCTCGATGTAGCGTTGAACCACCTGCTGAGGGTGCCACGCCACCCCATGGCTGCGGTGCGATTTGGTCTGGCCGCCCTCGACCAAGGGACACCGCTCTGGAACCGGCGGTTCAGCACCGCCGCAGCCGCAGCGCTGTTCACCGGCGTCGCGGCACACCCGGTGGGCACTCTGCCGTCCCTCCCCTCTGCTGGAGCCGGACTGACTCTGGGCGCGCTGGCACACGCCGGCGGCTGGCCAATCCCACTGGGTGGATCGCAGTCAATCGCCAACGCCATGGTCGATGACATTCGGGCGCATGGCGGGAAAGTTGTCGCCGACCACGCAGTGCGGTCCCTGTCCGAGCTGCGTGGCGTTCCACTGGTCCTGCTGGATATTGCCCCACCGGGGTTGCTGCAGCTAGCGGAGGGCAGGCTTCCGCGCAGCTACGAACGAGCCCTTCAGCGATTCCGGTTCGGTGATGGCGCCTGCAAGGTGGCATTCATCCTGTCTGGTCCAGTGCCGTGGAGCAACGAGGACGTTGCGCAGGCCGGAACCGTTCATTTGGGTGGCACCCGCGAGGAAATTGTGGCCTCCGAAGCGCAGGTGGCCGCTGGGAAACACGCCGATAATCCGTATGTCCTGCTCTCCCAGCCGTCGCTGTTTGACCCATCGCGCGCACCCCAGGGCCGACATGTCTTGTGGACGTACTGCCATGTCCCCAGCGGTTCCACACGTGACATGGCCGAGGCCATCACCGCGCAGATCGAGCGGTTCGCGCCGGGCTTCCGGGACGTCGTCGTCAGCTCATTCACGACGACGGCGGCCGAACTGGCCACCTCGAATGCCAACTATGTGGGGGGCGACTTCGGGGGAGGGGCAGTGACCCTGTCGCAGATGTTGGCGCGTCCGGTGTTGTCTCATGCCCCCTGGCGGACGCCGCTGGATGGCGTATTCCTGTGTTCGGCGTCGACACCGCCCGGCCCGGGAGTCCACGGAATGGGCGGCTTCCATGCGGCACGGCTGGCCTTGCGGCAAGTGTTTGGGCTGGCGGTTCCGCCGCTCGGCCTGAGTCTCCAAAAAGATCAGCGGAAAACACCGTGAGGATTTTCCGGCGGGCACGTCTTAGTTCTGTAGGTACTTTTTTGAAAGTTGACCTATTGAGCTATCACCTACCAGGAGAGAAGGGTTTCCATGAGCTTCATTGATAAGGCGAAGAACAAGGCCGAAGAACTTGCCGGCAAGGCGAAGGAAGCCGTCGGTGATGCTACTGACAACCAGGACCTGTTGCGTGACGGCCAAGCCGATCAGGGTTCTGCTCATACCAAACAGGCCGGCGAAAACATCAAGGACGTTTTCAAGGGCGACAAGTAGCCTCTCTCGTGTTGAACCCGCCGTCCTCACGGAGGCCCATCTGAGCCGCGTCTTGAAGAGTGGGCAGCCCGACGGAAAACTAAGGGTCCCGATAACGACCTACCCCTTTCCAAGATGTCGGGTGTTGTTGTATTCGAGCGGATCACCACCCAAATTAGCGACGACCTGGGCATTGAGTATTGATGGGCAGGTGGCCGCGTGGCGGGCGGTGGAACGAAATGGGATCCAACTTGGTGTTTATCAGCCAGTTCCACCAGCAGGCGTCCGCACACTCCGCCATGAAGTCAGTGTTGGCGGCGAATCAACGGGAATTTACTGCGAAGTAGGTCTTTAGCAGATTCGTGATGGCGCGGACCGTTGATCCGTCCCGCTGACGGATCGGCTTGCGGGGGCTGGTTTGGGGTCACTTCTGGCAGCATTGCGATATGAAAAGGTTCATGCAATCACTGGCAACAGGCATTCTCAGCGCTGTCGGTCCAGAAGGCCGGTTCGTGGCAATCGACGGCGTGGACGGCAGCGGCAAGACAACCTTCGCCGCAAACCTGGTTCGTCATCAATATGGCAAATGCCGGTGCAGCGGTGGCAACATTGGTCGGCCTCGTCGTGGCGTGGACAGGAGCAGGAGCTGCTATCGCGGGAATAGTCGTCGCGGCACTTTTGGTTAGCTCCTCCTTCTTGGCGGTTTGCAATTCTTGGGGAGCGGGCGTCGGTATCAATGCGGCATGGACCGGCACTGTATGGTGCTGGACTCAGTAGAGTCGTATCTCATAACTATCGAGAGAGGTTGTGTAACCGATGAAAGCAGCACGAAGATCGAAACCACAGAGGTGGACCTTGGTCCTTGGGACTGCCGTTGGTATAGCACTCATGATCGTGGGTCTGGCCCTGTTCGCAGTCAGTGTCCCTGGATACCTCGAAGGATCGTATGATCTCGAACTTGCGAGAATCGCTGGGATCGTCATGGTGCCGGGAATCATAATAGGACTGGCCTGCATGATGTTTATGATCCCAAAGCGATAGATCGCGGTTCGGTCTCACCGTCTTGGTGGTGCAGTTATGGTGCATCGCCAAAACGGTTTTCGTTGTTCAGCCATGAAGGTGGATGTTAATGCCGCGGTGCGCCGTTCTTAGACTGGCAGGGTCCCAGCCCTCAACTCACCCGGTTGGCGAGGATGAGACTGAACCGACTTTGCTCGGTTGAGCAGATTAGACGATCCCGAAATTCCGTCTGCTAGCATAGCGGGCAACCTGTTTCTTTTGAGGTCAAAGTTGATACCTACGGCGGGTTCGTCAAGTCAATGGGGGGCGCTATGCAGCATCGTGAGAGTTGTCAGGAATCAGGCTGGGGTCCCAGACATGATTCAACGATCGCTCGCGAACTGGTTCACCGATGGGCTGTCGCTGAAGTCTTTGTGACGGGATGGCAGCGACTTAGCGTTCACAGCTTTATCATCGGGGCACAGTGGCCTCGTCGCCACTATTTCTATGAAACACGTCGTGTCGTTGACTCGTTGACTCGTTGCTCGTCGCTGAGACTCTTCGCCAAGCCACCATCTGTCTGGCGCATGCAAATTACCGTGTCCCCATGGATAGCGGTTTCCTAATGAACCGCATGCAGATAGACATAGTTGACGCGTCGGTGACCGTCGGGGACCGCCCTGCGGACGTTGATCTCATCGTCGCAGTTACTGAGGTGCGATGGCGAGGCTCGGACGTGGTTGCCTTTCGAACGACAGTCGAATTTGCTGTGAAGGGCACCATCGTGGCCAAAGGCATAGGCGACCTGAAAGTCGTTGATTCCAACGTTTATGCACGCATCCGTAAGGGTGCACTGCGTTCTGACGCGGTCTTGACATCGGCACAGCAGGGTGTTCCTGGAGAACTGGTAGGGCGGTTAAATGAAAGCGACGTCGCTTTGAAAAAGCCGAAGGTAGGTAATCATTCCCGTGAATGGGAGCACTGATCAGATCCATTCGTCGACTCCGAATTCAATAATCCCGGTGGGAAGCTCTAGTCCATGTAGCGACGTGAAGAGGACATCGGTGCCGAATCCAGCGATCAGCCCGATAAGCCCGATCCGCAGCGAATTCCCCGCACGCTCCGGGAACAAACAACTCAAGAACGCGCTCTCGACTAAAACCATAGGGGCACCCCCCCCCAAGGTCCAGGTTGCCCGCCGGTTCACCTGACGACCGTTTTTGGTACTCCAGTCTGCGGCCTAGTAAGCTAGATCACGATCCTCATAATTTCATAGCCCTTGATCTGCAGCGGGAGAGTACTTCCGTAGACACACACTCCGGCGGGCGCCGTAGGAGCAAATCCTCCCCAGGAATCTCTCAGGCCCAGTACCGCTGCGGCTAGGCAACTCTGGAAAGCAGGCGGACGGATCCACGTCCATCTCACCGACGGTGCAAGCAGGCGTGTAGTTCTGCGGAATCTCTCAGGTCCCATACAGAGCGGGGAGGAACTCACCATTGTCCGGGCAGACGCCGACGCCCGGACCTCATCAATGGAGTTCCCATGACTGCTCAGCCCCTCACCGAATCAACCTTCGCCGACCGCCATATCGGCCCGCGCTCCACAGACGCCGCCCAGATGCTCAGCCTGCTCGGCTACCCCAGTCTCGATAAACTGGTAGAGGTCGCGGTCCCGGCCAATATCCGCTTGGCCGAACCGCTGAACCTACCAGGCGCGCTCAGTGAGTCTCAGGTCCTGGCGCAGCTGCGCGACATCGCCGGCAAGAACACCACTGCCGTTCAGATGATCGGCCAAGGTTATTTTGACACCGTAACGCCACCGGTGATTCGCCGGAACGTCCTCGAGGCCCCCGCCTGGTACACCGCGTACACCCCTTACCAACCCGAGATTTCCCAGGGCCGCCTCGAAGCCCTGCTGAATTTCCAGACCATGGTGCAGGACCTCACTGCCCTGCCCATCGCCAACGCCTCACTGCTCGACGAAGCCTCAGCCGTTGCTGAAGCTGCGCTACTGATGCGCCGGTCCGGCAAAAACAAGGGCAAGACAGTGCTTGACGCCGACTGCCTGCCGCAGACAATCGCCGTCGTTCGCGGCCGCGCCGAAGCACTTGGCTTCGAGGTGGAGGTGGCGGACCTCAGCCAGGGGCTGCCCGACGGCGACATCAACGGCGTCATCCTGCAGCAGCCCGGCGCCTCGGGGGCCCTTCGTGACCACCGTTCACTGATCGCCGCCGCGCACGACGGCGGCGCTCTGGTCACCGTGGCGGCGGACCTGCTGGCGCTGACCCTGATTACGCCTCCGGGTGAGCAGGACGCCGACATCGCCGTCGGCTCGGCCCAGCGATTCGGTGTCCCCCTCTTCTTCGGTGGCCCCCACGCCGCGTATATGGCGGTCCGTAAGGGCCTTGAGCGGATGCTTCCCGGGCGGTTGGTCGGGGTGTCGAAAGACGCCGACGGCGCACCCGCCTACCGCCTCGCTCTGCAGACCCGCGAGCAGCACATCAGGCGGGAAAAGGCGACGTCCAATATTTGTACCGCCCAGGCACTGCTGGCCATCGTCGCCAGCATGTACGCGGTCTATCATGGCCCGGACGGCCTGAAAGCGATTGCCGCACGGGTTCACACACACGCCGCCACGCTGGCAGCGACGCTCGCGGGTGCGGTGACAGTGGTCCACTCAGACTTCTTCGACACGCTGCTCCTCAACGTGCCCGGCAAGGCGCGGGACTTCCAGTCCACGGCGGAGTCAGCGGGCATCAACCTGCGGTTCGTCGACGAGGATCACCTGGGCGTCTCCTGCGACGAGACCACCACCGAGGAGCATCTGGCCACGCTGGCCCAGGTGTTCGGCGTCGGGCAGGTCGCCGAGCCGGAATCCGCCTCGGCTGGCCTTCCCGCCGACCTGGTCCGGACCTCGACCTACCTGACCCACCCGGTGTTCTCCAGCCACCGCTCCGAAACGCAGCTGCTGCGGTACCTGCGCCGTCTCTCCGACAAGGATCTGGCCCTGGACCGCACCATGATCCCGTTGGGATCGTGCACCATGAAGCTGAACGCCACAGTGGAAATGGAGCCCATCTCCTGGCCTGAATTCGCCACCATCCACCCCTTTGCCCCCGAGCACCAGACCGAGGGGTGGCGCTGGCTGATCGAGGATCTCGAGGACAAGCTCGCCGAAATCACCGGCTACGCCAAGGTGTCCATCCAGCCCAACGCCGGCTCGCAGGGCGAACTGGCAGGGCTGCTCGCCATCCGTGGCTACCACCGGTCCCGTGGCGACCAGGATCGCAACGTCTGCCTGATCCCATCCTCCGCCCACGGCACCAACGCGGCATCGGCAGTGCTTGCCGGGATGAAGGTGGTGGTCGTCAAGACCGCCGACAACGGCAACATCGACCACAATGACCTGACCGCGAAGATCGCGCAGCACGCCGAGCAGCTCTCGGCGATCATGATCACCTACCCCTCCACCCACGGGGTGTTTGAGGAAGACGTCAGGTGGGTCTGCGGTCAGGTGCACGACGCCGGCGGCCAGGTTTACATCGACGGCGCCAACCTCAACGCCCTGGTGGGCCTCGCGAAGCCGGGAGAGTTCGGCGGCGACGTGTCGCACCTGAATCTCCACAAGACCTTCTGCATCCCCCACGGCGGCGGTGGGCCCGGGGTCGGCCCGGTCGCTGTCGCCGAGCACCTCGCACCGTTCCTGCCCGGAGACGCAGCCCAGCAGGGCGCCGGAGCTGAAGGCGTCCCGATCTCTGCTTCGCGGTATGGTTCCGCCGGCGTACTGCCCATCTCGTGGGCGTACGTGGCGCTGATGGGAGGCGAGGGGCTCACCTCGGCCACTGGTCACGCTCTGCTGGCCGCCAACTATGTTGCGGCTCGCCTGACCGAACACTTCCCCCTGCTCTACTCGGGGGAGAAGGGGCTGGTTGCGCACGAATGCATCCTGGACCTGAGGCCCCTGACCGCTGCCACCGGGGTGACCGCCGAGGATGTCGCGAAGCGTCTCATCGACTATGGGTTCCACGCGCCAACGCTTAGCTTCCCGGTCGCGGGCACCTTGATGGTGGAGCCCACCGAGTCCGAGGACATCGGTGAGCTGGACCGTTTCGTCGACGCAATGATCGCCATCAAGGGTGAGATCGATCAGGTGCAGGCCGGCACGTACACACTGGAGCAGAGCCCCCTGCGCCAGGCGCCGCATACTGCCTTCGCTCTGATCAGTGACACCTGGGAGCAGGCGTACCCCCGCGAGTTGGCCGCCTACCCGGTCCGCACGCTCAAGCACAACAAGTACTTCCCGCCGGTCCGCCGGATCGATGGCGCGCACGGCGACCGCAACCTGGTGTGCTCCTGCCCGCCCATCGAGGCCTTCGAAGACTAAGGCCCGCCCCCGTCCGGCCGCCGGCCGGACGGGTTGAGTCCAGCGCACCATCGGAAGGATCCTCCATGACCAAGCAGACAGCCCTATACGCCGAACATGAACTTCTCGGAGCCAGTTTCACCGACTTCGGTGGCTGGCAGATGCCCCTGAAGTACCGCAGTGAGCTCGAAGAGCACCACACCGTCCGCCGTGCCGCAGGACTCTTCGACCTTTCCCATATGGGTGAAGTCTGGGTTACCGGCCCACAGGCCGCCGAGTTCCTGAACTATGCCCTGGTGGGCAACCTCGCCGCCATCGCCGTCGGCAAAGCCAAGTACTCGCTGATCTGCACTGAGGATGGCGGCGTGATCGATGACCTGATCGTCTACCGTCGCGCCGACGACAGGTACCTCGTGGTCCCCAATGCCAGCAACGCTGACACGGTCGCCGCAGCCCTGCAGGAACGAGCCGCCAACTTCGACGTGACAGTGGAGGACGTTTCCGAGACCACTGCCCTGATCGCTGTGCAGGGTCCCGCCGCCGAAGCAATCCTGCTGGAGATCGCCGCTACTGAGTCACGTCAGTTGATCACCGACCTGAAGTACTACGCGGCCGTCGAGGTGGAGCTGGCCGGACTACAGGTGCTCCTGGCCCGGACCGGGTACACGGGCGAAGACGGCTTCGAACTATTTATCAGCAATCCCCAGGCAACACAGCTGTGGAAAGCCGTCGCCGCGGCCGGGGCTCAGCATCAGCTGGCACCCTGCGGTCTCGCCGCGCGGGATTCACTGCGTCTGGAGGCAGGCATGCCGCTGTATGGCAACGAGCTCGGGCTGGACACCAACCCGTTCGAAGCAGGACTCGGCGGAGTGGTCAGTCTCAAGAAGACCGAGAACTTCGTCGGCAGGTCGGTGCTGGAGCCGCTGAAAGAAGCGACGCTGGAACGGAAACTGGTCGGCCTGCAGGGTGCCGGACGGCGGTCGGCACGCGCCGGGTACGACGTCGTCGTCGACGGTTCAGTCGTAGGGACCGTGACGTCGGGCCTCCCCAGCCCGACCCTCGGCTACCCTGTGGCGATGGCTTATGTGAGAGTCGAACTGGCCGAGCCGGGTACCGAGGTGCAGGTTGACCTCCGAGGGAAGCCAGAACCGTTCACGGTGGTTGCCACACCGTTTTACCGCCGTCAGAAATAGCCAGACTTTACATACCCCGAAAGGTATATACCCACGTGAGCATCATTAAATCAGGTCTCCGGTACTCAGCTGAGCACGAATGGCTCGACACCCCAGCAGATGGCGCGGCCACCGTCGGCGTGTCAGCCATCGCCGCCGACGCCCTGGGCGACGTTGTCTATGTCAGCCTCCCCGAGGTGGGCGACACGGTCACCGCTGGCGAAAGTTGCGGCGAGGTCGAGTCGACCAAATCTGTCTCCGACCTTTACGCCCCCGTTACCGGAGAGATCACCGAGATCAACCAGGACGCCGTCGACAACCCGGGCATTCTGAACGAGGATCCTTACGGAGCGGGCTGGTTGTTCAAGGTGGACGTCGCCAGTGAGGGCCCGCTCCTCACGGCCGAGGAGTATGCCCAGAAGAACGGCATCGACGCATGAGCGCCATCACCGGGCTGAAAACCGTCGATCACCTGAACGCGAATCTCGCCGATCTGGATCCGGAGGTGGCGCACAGCATCGACGCTGAGCTCACCCGGCAGCGCAACGGTCTGGAGATGATCGCCTCCGAAAACCACACTCCGGTGGCGGTGATGCAGGCGCAGGGTTCGGTGCTGACCAACAAGTACGCCGAAGGCTACCCGGGTCGTCGCTACTACGGTGGGTGTGAGCACGTCGATGTGCTTGAACAGCTCGCCATCGACCGGGTCAAGGCCCTCTTCGGTGCGGGGTTCGCCAACGTCCAGCCCCACTCCGGAGCGCAGGCCAACGCCGCCGTCATGCACGCCCTGATCAAGCCCGGCGATACGATCATGGGCCTGAATCTCGCTCATGGTGGCCATCTGACCCACGGCATGCGGATCAACTTCTCCGGCCGGCTCTACAACGTGATCCCGTACCAGGTGCGAGCCGATGACTACCGGGTGGACATGGACGATGTCGAACGCCTGGCCCGCGAGCACAAGCCGCAGCTCATCGTGGCCGGCTGGTCGGCCTACGCCCGGCAACTCGATTTTGAACGGTTCCGCAGCATCGCCGATGAGGTGGGTGCCTACCTCATGGTGGACATGGCGCATTTCGCCGGACTGGTAGCGGCGGGACTCCACCCCAGCCCGGTGCAGCACGCCCACGTCACCACCTCCACCACGCACAAGACGCTCGCCGGTCCCCGGGGTGGGATCATTCTCAGCAACGACGCTGATATTGCGAAGAAGATCAATTCAGCTGTCTTCCCGGGGCAGCAGGGTGGGCCCCTCGAGCATGTCATTGCGGGTAAGGCGGTTGCCTTCAAGATCGCGGCATCAGCCGAGTTCAAGGAACGGCAGCAGCGCATCCTCGACGGCGCACGGATCCTCGCTGACCGCCTCACCCAGCCGGATGTCGCTGCGCATGGCATCTCAGTGGTCAGCGGAGGCACCGACGTACACCTGGTGCTCGTGGACCTGCGGGACTGCGAACTTGACGGTCAGCAGGCCGAAGACAGGCTGGCGCAGATCGACATCACCGTGAACCGTAACGCGGTGCCCTTCGACCCCCGCCCGCCAATGGTCACCTCGGGGCTTCGCATCGGCACTCCAGCCCTCGCGAGCCGCGGGTTCGAAGCTGCCGCTTTCTCCGAGGTGGCCGACATCATTGCGGAGGCCCTCATCGCTTCTGCTGATGCTGACCTCGCATCACTTGCACAGCGCGTTGCGGCATTGGCTGCCGATCACCCGCTCTATGCCGACGTCGTGCCGTTTGGTGCGGGCACCAAGAACGACAGCTGAGGAACCCCATGCCCATTAGCGCTTTTGACCTGTTCAAAATTGGAATCGGCCCCTCCAGCTCCCACACCGGGGGGCCGATGACGGCTGCGTTCCTGTACACGGAGCTGGTGGAGCAGCGGGGGCTGGTCGGCTCAGTGCACCGGGTCGAGGTGGAACTGTTCGGCTCCCTCGGGGTGACCGGCCATGGCCACGGCACGATCAAGGCGGTCATCCTGGGGTTGGAGGGTGAACAGCCGCACCTGGTCGACCCTGTGACGGCCGAGCCCCGCGTCGATGAGGTGGGGCAGACCCGCCGCCTGCGATTCGCGGGCCACCGCGAGATCGATTTCGACCCGGAAGTCGACCTGATCATGCACCGCCGGAAACGGCTCGACTTCCACACCAACGGGATGCGGTTTCACGCCTACGACGCCGACGGCGCCGAGCTCCTGGCAAGGGACTACTTCTCGGTGGGGGGCGGCTTCATCCTTGATGAGGACCAGATCGGCGTCGACCACGCCGCCGAGGCCACCGTTCCGGTGCAGCATCCCTTCAACATGGGGGAGCAGCTGCTCGAGATCTGCGCGGCCACCGGCAAGTCATTCTCCGAGATCGTGATGGCCAACGAGCTGTCGTGGCGCACGGAAGCCGAGGTGCGCGCCGGGCTGCTGGAAATCTGGGACGTCATGCAGGACACCATCCGCCGCGGGTCCACCACCGATGGGATCCTGCCGGGCGGACTGGGGGTGCGGCGCCGTGCCGCCACCCAGTTGCGGCTGCAGCAGAAGGCCGAGGACCCCAACGACAAGCTGAGCACCATGGAATGGGTGACCCTGTTCGCTCTCGCCGTGAACGAGGAGAACGCGGCCGGGGGCCGGGTCGTGACAGCCCCGACCAACGGTGCCGCAGGCATCATTCCGGCGGTCCTGAAGTATTACGTCGACTTCGTTCCGGGAGCCAACGACGACGGCGTCGTCCGGTTCCTCCTTGCCGCGACCGCTGTGGGCGGGTTGTTCAAGCAGAACGCTTCCATTTCGGGTGCGGAGGTGGGCTGCCAGGGTGAGGTGGGATCCGCGTGCGCGATGGCGGCCGGTGCGCTCGCCGAGGTGCTCGGCGGGACCCCCGAACAGGTGGAGAACGCCGCCGAAATCGGCATCGAACACAACCTGGGCCTCACTTGCGACCCCGTTGGCGGTCTGGTGCAGATTCCGTGCATCGAGCGGAACGCCGTTGGCGCTATGAAGGCGATCACCGCCGCCCGGATGGCGGTCCGGGGCGACGGCAAGCATCATGTCTCGCTCGACGTCGCCATCAAGACAATGCGGGACACCGGCGCGGACATGATGGATAAGTATAAGGAAACCGCCCGGGGCGGCCTCGCCCTGAACGTGGTGGAGTGCTGACCCATGGCTGAGTACCCGGGGCGTCTTCCGCTTCGGGTGGAGATCATCCCGGGTAGCGGGATCGTGGAGGCCCTTCAGAAGCACCTGCCGACGCCAGCGGTTGTGACAATTACCTGTCTCCCGCACCACGGGGCCGAGGAAACTGTTGATCTCGCCGTGCGCCTGGCCGATCTCGGGTATCAGGCCGTCCCCCACCTCGCGGCGCGATCAATCGCGTCGCGAGGACAGCTCACTGGGTTCCTGAGCCGGCTGCAGGCGGCGGGCGTTTCTGACATCTTCGTGATAGCAGGCGACGGCGGCTCGGCAGCGGGCCCCTATGCCTGGAGCGGACACCTGATGGAGGACATCACCTCAATCAGCGGCGGGACCTTCGCGCTGGGAGCTGCCGCCTACCCGGAGGCCCGGCCCGGCGCGTCGGCCGCTGAGCTCACTGATGTGTTGTTGGCCAAGCAGGACCTATGTTCCTGGGCCGTCACTCAGCTCTGCTTCTCCGGACCAGCACTGGTCGCCTATGCGGCTGAGCTGCGCACCGCTGGAGTGACACTCCCTGTCTGGGCTGGGGTGCCGGGCGCCGTCGGCCGTGCCAGGCTGATCTCACTCGCCGCCCGCATCGGTGTAGGTCCATCGCTTAAGTTTGCCAGACGGTCGATGACCGGGGCTGGCGGCGGGTCGCTCGTACGCGGCGTGCTGGGGCCGTCGTCGTACGACCCCGCACCACTGGTGCGCCGCATCGGGGAGTCGGGCGATTTCGCCGGTCTCCACGTATACAGCTTCAACAACCTTGCGCCGATCAGCCGGATCTTCACCGTCGGCTGACCACTACCTGGCCAACCGGGAGGCGATCCACGAGCGACCCCACCCACGGCTGCTCTCCGGTGACCCGGTCCAGAAAAGGCCCCGCGGGTCAGGTCGGCCGATTGCAACCGGCCAACCTGACCCGCGGGGCCGTACCTGACCGGTTAGTAGCCTCCACTCAAAAACCTTGCGTCTGTAAGGTTTCTATGGAACCCTGTTCTTCATCGGATGAACAAAGGAGTTCCCATGCCAATGCCCATGAAGCCCAGCGACCGCAACCCGCTTGACCCCAGTCCCAAAGTCAGACGGAGGGCGGCACTCACGGCGGGAGTAACCGCAGCGGTCCTGTCGCTCGTTGTTCCCTCGGCCGCTGTCGCCGGCCCTGCAGGTGGACCCGACAACGGTAAAAGAGCCGACCCGTTGAATCAGTACGCCGCCGACACGTGGACATCGCTCGACGCGATGACCGACGAGACCACGGGCCTGCCGGCCGACAATATCGAGGGCGACCTCAGCACGCCGAGTGAGTACACCAGTCCCACAAACATTGGTGGCTATCTGTGGTCCACCATTGCAGCCCGAGACCTCAAGATCATTGATCGGAAGGAGGCGAGTGCCCGGCTGGCAACCACCCTCGACACTCTTGAAACCCTAGAAGTGCATGAGCCTAGCGGGATGTATTACAACTGGTATTCACCCACCGACGGCAGCAAGTTGACGATCTGGCCGGACAGCGGCGATGTCGTCTATCCATTCCTCAGCACCGTCGACAACGGGTGGTTGGCCGCAGCACTCAGGGTAGTGGCAGAGGCCGAACCCCGCCTCGCCCGGCAGGCCGATGCGCTTTACGACACCATGGACTTCGGCTGGTACCACGATCTCAACGCACGGGAAGGGGTTAGTCTCAACCGGGGCGGGTTCTGGGATGCGCCTCCCGGTGACGGTTGTGCAGTGCCGGGCAACTACGGCGACGAAGGCCCCGACGTCTACTACACCTGCCACTGGTATGACACCTCCGTGAGTGAGGCGCGCATCGCCACCTATCTGGGGATCGCCAACGGCCAGATCCCGGAAACCGCCTACTACGGCACCTACCGGACCATGCCCGACCAGGGCTGCGATTTTGGCTGGCAGGAGCAGAAGCCGACCGGTGTTACCCGCGAATACCTAGGCGTCAGTGTCTACGAGGGTGTATATGCCTACCGTGGCATGAAACTGGTTCCTGCGTGGGGCGGCAGTATGTTCGAGGCCCTGATGCCTGATCTGTTCGTTCCCGAGGCTGACTGGGGGAAGCGCTCCTGGGCGCCGAACCACAAGGCAACAGTGCGCTCCCACATCGAACACGGGATGGACGAGGCAGGCTACGGATACTGGGGCTTCTCCCCGGCCAGCGACCCCTTCGCCTCCTACCGTGAATATGGTGTGGAAGAGATCGGGATCAACGCCACCGGTTATGCCAGTGACGTTGAGAGCACCGATGTCGACAAGGGGTATGAGGGCTGCCGCGAGGCGGCCAATCCGGACCCGGAGTTTGGCGACGGAGTGGTCACGCCGCACGCGGCCTTCCTCGCCCTGCCCTACGACCGGAAGGCGGTCCTGGAAAACCTCGACGGCATCAAGAATGAGCTAGGGGCCTACGGTCCCGGCGGATTCTACGACTCGGTGGCTGTCGGCAGCGGAACCGCGGCCGAACGGTATCTCAGCCTGGACCAGTCAATGATCATGGGCGCCATCCTGAACGAGCAAAAGAAGGACAAGCTGAAGGACTACTTCGTGGACCGCGGGTTCGAGAAGGCCGTCCGCCCGCTGGTCGAGGCGCAGATCTTCGGCACCGAGCTGAGCGGTCGCTAGCCTGTTTCTGAACCCGGCGCGGTTGGGGGTGCCGGGTTCAGAAAGTACCCGCGGACAAACTCGTCGAAGACACCCGTCATATCCACTGTGTCGTCGAGGAGCCACTGTTGCTGCAGCCCATCCATCACCGCCGCGATCAGCCGTGACGCGTGGTGGACGTCCAGATCCTCGCGCACCAGACCATCCCGCTGCGCATCAGCGAGGATGGTGGCCGTCTGCTCGGCACGGGTGGCATAGCGGGCCGCAAAATACTCGTGCGCTGGATGGTCGCGGTTAGTGGCCTCGGCGGCGATCACCGTGTAGAGCGAGGTCAGTCCGGGGGTGGTCTGGTTGTAGGACACCACCCGGCGCATCTGTTGCAGGAGGGTGTCCTCGGCGACGTCGCCCGCGGCTTCCTTGACCCGTTCATCACGCTGCCGCAGCACCTCAGTGAAGAGTTCTTCCTTGGTGGCGAAGTGGTGCATCAGGCCGGCTGGCGTCAGGGCGACCCGTTTCGCAATCTCCCGCAGCGAGCCGCTATGGAAGCCACTGCGCCCGAAGACCACCAGTGCGGCGTCGAGTATTTCCTGGCGCTTCGCCTGGCCCTTGGCGTAACTGCCGCGTTTCCGGTCAGGAGTCGTAGTCATATCCAAAACCTATCGCATGATCGGAAATAAAAACCTTTCGCATGTAAGGTTTTTATGGTAGCTTGGCAACGAACTCCAGCGGCGAACCCTGTGCCCACGGAGGAGTAAACCCCACTTACTGGAGGCAACACTATGAATCAATGGCGATCATGGAGCGCGGTGGCCGTCATCGGCGCACTCGCACTGACCGGATGCGGACGCGAAGAAGGCAGCGAAGCGGGCCCCGAGGGCGGTGGCCCCATTGACGAGGCCCCCGCCACCGGAGAGGTGACCATCTGGGCGATGGGCAATGAGGGCGAGGTCCTGGACCAGCTGGCCGCCGACTTCGAGACGGAGAACCCGGATGTCACCGTCAACGTCACCCCCGTCCCCTGGGAAAGTGCCCACGACCGTATCGCCACCTCCATCGCCGGCGGAGAGACGCCCGACATTGCGATGCTCGGCACCACCTGGGTGGGCGAGTTCGCTGCGACCGGCGCCCTGGAACCCACTCCCGAGGGCCTGGTCGACGAGGGTGACTTCTTCGAAGGTTCCTGGGGCACAGCAGTGGTCGACGACGTCGCCTACGGTGTCCCGTGGTACGTGGACACCCGCGCCCTGTACTACCGCACCGACCTGGCCGAGGCGGCAGGCGTTGAGGCGCCGACCACCTGGGACGAGTTCAAGACCTTCACCGAGGGTATGCAGGCGGAGGGAGCCGAGGCCGGTATTTCCCTGCCGCCCGGCGGCTTCGACTCCTGGCAATACCTCGCACCGTTCGTGTGGCAGGAGGGCGGGGACATCATGAACGAGGATGGCACCGAGTTCACCTTCGAGACCCCTGAGTGGAAGGCGGCCTTCGAGTACTACGCCAGCTTCTTCGCCGAGGGAATCTCCGATCCGGTGCGGTTGGAGACCGGCGAGATTGAGCAGAAGTTCATCTCCGGTGACGTGGGGTCATTCTTCAGCGGTCCATTCCATATCGGATTGCTTGAGGAGCAGGGCGGTGAGGGATTCGCTGACCAGTTCGATGTGGCAATGGTCCCTGGCTCCGATGCGCGCACCAGCTTCACCGGTGGTGGCAACCTGGCGGTGTTCAACGACAGCGAGAACCGTGACGCCAGCTGGAAGTTCGTCCGGTGGCTCAGCGAACCGGAAACGCAGATCGCCTGGTATGGCATCTCCACGACGATGCCGAGCGTCCAGGCAGCCTACGAGGATCCCACCTTCGCTGACGATCCCAACCTGAGCGTGTTTGCCGACCAACTCGCCGATTCGAAGGCGCCACCCGCCATTCCCACCTGGGCGCAGGTCTCAGCGGTAATCGACCAGGAACTCGAGAAGGTCACCCGGGGCGACACCACAGTCGACGAGGCACTGGCCGCGATCCAGGGCCAGGCCGACAGCATCGGGACAGGCCTCTAACAGTGGCACTCGCCCACACGGCAAAGCCAGCTCCGGGGCGGGCCCGTAAACCGCGCTCGCGCCGGAGCAGGCAGACCGTCGTTGCCTGGAGTTTCGCTGCACCGTTCCTGATCCTCTTCGTGATCTTCATGGCCGGGCCAATCGTTGCTTCGCTTGCCATGAGCTTCACCGACCTGACCACCAGGGACCTGCGCAGCCCGTTCGGCGTGAACTTCGTGGGATTCGAAAACTACGTCGCGTTGTTCAACGATTCACGCTTCGTGCGGTCACTGGCCAACACCGCAGTGTTCGTGCTGATCGGCGTTCCCCTCACCATGGCCGTGGCGCTTCTGGTGGCCCTAGCCCTCAACAACGGCATCACCCGCTTCCGGACGTTCTTCCGGGTGGGCTTCTACGCCCCAGTGGTAACCAGCATTGTTGCGGTAGCGATCGTGTGGCGTTTCATCCTGCAGCCGGACGGCCTTCTGAACGGATTTCTGGGGATCTTCGGTATCACCGGTCCCCACTGGCTTGAGAACGAGCTGACGGCGTTGCCCTCACTGATCTTCATGGCGGTGTGGCGCAACATTGGCACCCTGATGGTGATCTTCCTCGCCGGGCTCCAGGGTGTTCCCCGGGAACACCACGAAGCGGCAATGGTGGACGGCGCCAGCGCCGTCCAGCGGTTCTGGAATGTCACCCTGCCCGCCATGCGGCCACCCATCCTGTTCGCAGCGGTCATCACGGGCATCGGGTTTCTGCAGTTCTTCGAGGAACCCTATGTGATGACCGGCGGCGGACCGCTTGATGCCACTCTCTCCACCGCCATGTACACCTACGATCAGTTCGGCTTCGGCAACTACTCCTATGCTTCGGCGGCGAGCTACGTCCTGTTCCTCGCGATCGTTGTCCTGTCCCTGATCCAGTTCCGTTTCCTCGGAAAGAAGGATTGATCATGGCCACTTCAGTTGCCCCGCCGGTCGTCACAGTTCCCCGGGAACGACGCCGGCGTACGCCGATGCAGCAACGTCCCCGCCTCTGGCTTTACGTGGTCCTCGGGCTTGGCATGGTCGCCATGATCATGCCGTTCGTCTGGATGATCCTCGGGTCCTTCAAGACGACCGCTGAGATCCGCCAGTATCCGTTGAACTTCTGGCCGCTCGAGCCGACCCTCGACAACTACACCGAGTTGTTTGTGCGCCTGGATTTCGCCACCTTCTTCGCCAACAGCCTGGTGGTGGCGGTGTTCGTCACAGCGGGCAACATCGTCTTCTCGTCAATGGTGGGGTACGCCCTGGCCAAGCTGGACTTTGCCGGTAAAAAGGTCCTGTTCATGCTGGTCCTCGGCACGCTGATGGTCCCGGGAGTGGTCACCTTTGTGCCGCTCTTCGTGCTCACCGCGAACCTGGGTCTGGTGAACTCCTACCCGGGGCTCATTCTTCCCTTCCTGATCGCACCGCTCGGTGTCTTCCTGATGCGGCAGTTCATGCTGAGCCTGCCCGATGACCTCATTGAGGCGGCACGCATTGACGGCGCCAGCGAATGGCGGATCTTCCTGCGGGTGATCATGCCGTTGTGCGGACCCGCCGTCGCCACCCTGACCATCCTGACTTTCCTCGCGTCGTGGAATAACTTCCTCTGGCCCCTCGTGGTCGCCACGAGCGAGGACCGCTACACGCTACCCGTCGCCTTGGCGCTGTACTCGGTGGGCCAGAATGCGGCGGAGTACGGCCTCATGATGGCTGGCGCCGTCGTCGTGGTCCTGCCCATCCTCCTGATTTTCGTCCTGCTGCAGAAGTACTTTGTGCAGGGCATCGCGCTGACAGGCATCAAATAGCCGGCCTTTGTGCTGGCAGAAAGTAGTCGACTATGAACTTCCCGAACGGGTTTCTGTGGGGTGCGTCCACGGCGGCGCACCAGATTGAGGGCGGCAACGTCAATTCTGATTGGTGGCAGCGGGAGCACGGTCATTTCCCGGGCGCCCCAGTTGAGGCGCCGAGCGGTGACGCTGCTGACAGCTACCATCGGTATCGCGAGGACATGACGCTGCTGGCCGACGCTGGCCTGACGTCCTACCGCTTCAGTATCGAATGGGCGCGGATTGAGCCGGAAGAGGGTTTTGTCTCCCGCGCCGCCGTGGATCACTACCGTCGGATGGTGGCGACCGCCGTCGAGCTCGGACTCACCCCAATGGTGACCCTGCACCACTTCACGAATCCCATTTGGTTCGCGCGTGCTGGCGGGTGGAAGGACGCCGGCTCCGTGGAGCGTTTCGCCCGGTACGTCGAGCACACGCTGCCAGTGCTGGAGGGTGTTGAGCTGGTATGCACCATCAATGAGCCGAACATGGTTGCTGTTCTTGCTGATCCCGAGCAGGGTTTTCCTTCAATCGGGCTTCCCGCTGGCAACGCGGAGGTGACTATGAACCTCATCTCCGCGCATCGCCGTGCCGTCGACATCTTGCAGGCGGCGGGTAAGCAGGCCGGTTGGTCGGTTGCCACCCAGGCCTACCAGGCTGAACCGGGGGCCGAAGATGTTACTGAGGAGTATGGCCGAACACGGGAGCACATCTTCTTGGAGGCCTGCGTCGGCGACGACTGGGTAGGAATTCAGGCCTACACCCGCACCAAGGTGGGCGTTGACGGTCCGCTGCCGATTGACGACGACGCCGAGCGGACCCTCACCGGGTGGGAGTACTACCCCTCAGCTATCGAGGATGGCATCCGTAATTCCTGGCAGCGCAACGGCGTCCCGATCTACATCACCGAGAACGGGATTGCTACCGGCGATGACACCCGTCGAATCGACTACACGCGCGGCGCCCTGGAAGCGGTCGCCCGGTGCATCGACGACGGAATCGACGTCCGCGGTTACCTGCACTGGAGCGCGTTGGACAACTACGAGTGGGGCAGCTTCAAGCCCACTTTCGGCCTGATCGGCTGGGACGCCCAGACGTTTGAGCGGCACCCCAAACCAAGCCTCGGTTGGCTTGGGAGAGTGGCCGCGGCGAACTCGGTCCGTGAGGTGGCGGACGCTGTGCAGTAGCTAATTCCACACAGAAGCGGCCCCTCGGGTCAGGATTGCCGCAAGGAACCGGCAATCCTGACCCGAGGGGCCGTTCCTCGCTGCTGGTCGGCCCGTTTCGGTGTCAAGCTGCCCAGGGCGGCAGGTGGGGAGGCCGGGTTTGCCCCCGGATGACAAACTTAAAGTGTGGCTCATCTAGACGTTTCCAACATTGACTACTTCCTCTCCGACGGGCGGCAGTTACTCAACGCCGTCAGCTTCAAGGTCGGCGACGGGCACAAGACGGCGCTGATCGGGCCGAACGGCACCGGCAAGACCACCCTGCTGCGCATCATTGCCGGGGATGTCACGGCCGACGAGGGTGCAGTCACCCGCTCCGGAAACATGGGCATCATGCGCCAGTTCGTCGGTCAGGTGAGGGACGAGACGACGGTCCGGGACCTCCTGGTCTCCGCTGCGCCGCCGGCGCTCGCGAAGGCGGCCAAGGCCGTCGACGACGCCGAGCTCGCCATGATGGAGAACGACGACGAACCCACCCAGATGCGGTACGCGCACGCCATCACCGAGTGGGGCGATGCTGGTGGCTATGAGCTGGAAACCACGTGGGACGAAGTGACGATGGCCGCGCTCGGCGTGCCCTACGCCCGGGCACAGTACCGGGCGTCGTCGTCGTTGTCCGGCGGTGAGCAGAAACGGCTGGTCCTGGAGGCACTGTTCTCCGGACCGGATGAGTTGCTGCTCCTCGACGAACCCGACAACTACCTCGACGTCCCCGGCAAGCGCTGGCTGGAGGCGAAGCTGAACGAGTCGAAGAAGTCGGTGCTGTTTGTCAGCCACGACCGGGAACTGCTCGCCAACGCCGCTACCCGCATCATCACCCTCGAACCGGGAGCTCTCGGGGCGTCCAGCTGGATCCACGGCGGCGGCTTCGAAACCTACCTGCAGGCACGGACCGACCGGAACCTGAGGTTCGAGGAACTCCGCCGCCGGTGGGATGAGGAGCACCTGAAGCTCAAGGAACTCGTCAATATGTACAAGAACAAGGCGGCGTTCCGGTCCGACATGGCCAACCGGTACCACGCAGCCCAGACCCGGTTGGCGAAGTTCCTCGAGGCGGGCCCGCCGGAAGCGATCCCCATTGAACAGAACGTCTCCATGCGGCTCAAGGGTGGGCGGACCGCGAAGCGCGCAGTGGTGGCCCAGAAGCTGGAACTGACCGGGCTGATGAAGCCGTTCAGCACCGAGATCTGGTTTGGCGACCGGGTAGGAGTGCTCGGATCCAACGGCTCGGGTAAGTCACACTTCCTGCGGCTCCTGGCCAGTGGTGGCACCGATCCGGAGAGGGAACACGAGCCGGTGTCCGAGGTCAGCATCGCGGCCGTGCCGCACGAGGGAACCGTGAAACTCGGTGCCCGGATCAGGCCCGGCTTCTTCGCCCAGACCCACGTCCGGCCCGACCTGCTGGGCCGCACCCTCCTGGACATCCTGCACCGCGGCGACGACCACCGCTCCGGCCTGCCGCGGGAAGCAGCCTCCGGGGTGCTGGACAGGTACGGCCTGGCCGGCCAGGCCGAGCAACTGTATGACTCCCTCTCGGGTGGTCAGCAGGCGCGGCTGCAGATTCTGCTGCTGGAGCTATCGGGCGCCACACTGCTGCTGCTCGATGAACCCACCGACAACCTCGACCTGCACTCGGCAGAGGCGCTCGAGAAGGCGATCGACGCCTTCGAGGGTACTGTCCTCGCGGTCACCCACGACCGGTGGTTTGCCCGCAGCTTTGACCGGTTTATGGTCTTCGGCTCGGATGGCAAGGTGTACGAGACGGAGGAGCCGGTCTGGGACGAGGGCCGGGTGCAGCGCGACCGCTGACCCCCACGGGACGGCTCCGCAGACCTAGCGGTACGTCTTCCTTCTGGTCTCGACCCCGTCAGGGCCGTAGGTTACCCACTCACCGGTCTTCCTGCCCCGGGCATACCAGCCGTGATCGAGAACGGCGCCAGTGCTGTGATAACGGGTCCACTCGCCATCCTGGACCTGGTCCATAAATGACCCGTGTTGCAGGAACCCGCCTCCCTCGCGGTGCCATTCCCAGTACCCGTCAAGTTCACCCGCCAGATACGAGCCGGCAGCCTTCAGCTGCCCATTCCGATAGTAGAACCGCCAGGCCCCCTGCCGGAGCCCTCCGGCGTAGGAACCCTCGCCCGAGGTTTTACCGTCGGTGAATAATTCAGTCCCGGGCCCGTCTGGGGGAACCGGGCTGGGAGGTGTTGTCGCCATGTGTCACAGCGTACGCTGAGCGCAGTAGACCGTCCCCACGCATTGCGCATACGGTTTACTGGTGCAAACTAATGTCTTGTCGGCCATGTGGGCGACATTCGCCGTCTTCGGCCTCAATGGTCTGGTCTTCGCAAGTTGGGCTGCCCGGATTCCGTCCGCGTCCTCAGTGCTGGGCCTCGGTTCGGGGGAGACCGGCGCCCTGTTGTTGGCGGCCGCCGCCGGATCGGTGCTCGCCCTCCCCCTCGCGGGTGGGATCTCAGGACGAGTGGGGGTCGCCAATACGGTCAGGATCGGCGGCGTGGTGTCTGCCCTCGCGGCGGTGACCATCGCTGGCGGATTGACGACGACGTCGGTCCCCCTCACCGCGATGGGACTGTTCCTCTTCGGTGTGGGCGTTGCCCTTTGGGATGTGGCCCAAAATATCGAGGGTGCCGACGTCGAGCACCGCCTCCGCCGCACCATCATGCCCAAGTTCCACGCGGCGTTCAGCGGCGGCGCCTTTGTGGGTGCAATGGTTGGCGCCGGTCTGTCACACCTCGACATCGACCTGTCTTACCACCTGCTGGGGGTTGCCGCCGTCGTCCTCGTGGTCTCACTCTGGGTGCCCCGCTACTTCCTGCCGGAGATCTCCCACGCTGACGCGCACCCCGGTACCCCCCAGCCCAGCCGATTCGCTGCCTGGCTGGAACCGAGGACGCTACTCATTGGTTTGGTGGTGCTGGGCGCGGCCCTGACCGAGGGGGCGGCCAACGACTGGGTAGCCAAAGCCACCGTCGACGGCCTGGCGGCCAGCGAAGCGACGGGCGCGCTCATGTTCGGCGTGTTTGTGGCGGCGATGACCCTGTTCCGGTTTGTGGGCGGTGGGGTGATTGACCGGTATGGCCGGGTCCGGGTGCTGCAGATTAGCCTCGGGTCGTCGTTGGTGGGTCTCATCATTTTCGTTTTTGCACCCACCGTGCCGCTTGCGGGGGTGGGAGCGGTGCTCTGGGGAGCCGGCGCCGCGCTGGGCTTCCCGATGGGAATGTCGGCGGCCGCCGACGAACCGCGTCATGCAGCGGCCCGGGTGTCTGTGGTTTCCACCATCGGCTACATGGCGTTCCTGGCCGGACCGCCCCTGCTCGGATTCCTCGGCGATGTGGTCGGGATCCGCAACGCACTGCTCGTCGTGGGGGTGGCGGTCCTTGCCTCATTCCTGGTCGCACCCGCTGCCGCTGAACGCCGGACCGACGCCGATCCGCTGGCCATACCCGTCCCCCAGAGGTCGGATCAACCGGGACCACCCTGACCGTTTTACCTGAGGACAAAAACTGTCCTCAATGAGTACCTGCGGGCTGTTTTGAACCTTAAGATTGGTCGCATGACAATTATTGAGGCCAGGGGTCTGAAGAAGACCTACAAATCGAAGAGCGGCCCCGTCCACGCGCTGGACGGGTTGGACTTGCGAGTGCCCCAGGGCACCGTCAAGGCGCTGCTCGGTCCCAACGGTGCGGGCAAGACCACCGTTGTGAAGGTCTTGACGACGCTGATCCAGCCTACTGAGGGCACGGCGTTCGTTGACGGCATCGATGTGCTCTCGAACCCCCGGGCAGCCCGTCGGATTATCGGGGCATCCGGACAGTACGCCGCGGTTGACGAGAATCTGACCGGGTTTGAAAACCTGGAGATGGTGGGCCGTCTTTATCATCTCGGGGCCAAGACGGCGAGGCGCCGTGCCCAGGAGTTGATTGACCAGTTCGAGCTCACCGAGGCGGGCAACCGCCCAGTCAAGGGTTTCTCCGGCGGTATGCGCCGGCGGATCGACCTTGCGGGGGCACTGGTCATCAACCCGAAGATTCTCTTCCTGGATGAGCCCACCACCGGACTCGACCCCCGGAGTCGGCTGGCGTTATGGCAGATCATCAAGAACCTGGTCAGTGACGGCACGACGTTGCTGCTCACCACCCAGTATCTTGAGGAGGCAGACCACCTGGCCGATGATATCGCGGTGATCGACGGCGGCAAGGTGATCGCCGAGGGCACCTCCGACCAGCTGAAGGCCCGAATCGGTGGGCACCGGGTAGTGGTGGCCCTCATTGACGAGTCCGACGCTGGCACGGCCAGTGAGATCCTCGCCCGCCATGGCGAGGGGGAGGCAAGGGTTTCCAGTGACCGGCGCAGCGTCGAGGTGGCCGTCACTGAAGGACCGCGCGCGCTGCAATACATCCTCGCGGACCTGGGTCAGGCCGACGTCGGCCTCCATGACGCTGGTATGCGCCGCCCCACCCTTGATGATGTGTTTCTCAAGCTCACCGGACATACCGCGGAAAACGAGCAGGACACTGAAAAGTCCGAAATGGAGCAAGCTAAATGAGTGTCCTCACCAAGCAGACGACCTACGAGAGTGTCGGAACGCCCGCCGGGCAACTCCTCTCGGATGGCTGGATCGCGACGCGCCGGAACCTGATCAAGATCAAGCGGGTGCCGGAAATCCTGGTCTTCACTATCCTGCAGCCGATCATGTTTGTGTTGCTGTTCAGCCAGGTCTACGGCGGGGCGATGAACGTCTCCGACTACACCAATTTCCTGATGGCCGGGATCTTCGCCCAGACCGTCATCTTCGGATCGACCTTCTCAGGCGCCGCGATGGCCCAGGACCTGAAGGACGGCATCATTGACCGGTTTCGTACCCTGCCGATGAGCCCCGCGGCGGTGCTGATCGGCCGCACCAACGGTGACCTGGTCATCAACAGTATTTCGATGCTGATCATGATGGGCACCGGCTGGATCGTCGGATGGCGAGTGACCACCTCCATCTGGGGATTCTTGGGCGGCGTGGCCATTCTCTTGCTGTTCAGCTACTCCTTCAGCTGGGTGATGGCGTTGCTCGGTATGAGCGTCAGAAGTCCGGAGGTCATCAACAACGCGTCCTTCATGATCCTGTTCCCGCTGACCTTCATCTCCAACGCCTTTGTTCCCATCCACACCATGCCTGAGGTGCTGAAGAACATTGCGGAGTGGAATCCGGTCTCTGCACTGGTGGAATCGGCCCGGCAGCTGTTCGGCAACACCAATCCGGACTTTCCGGAACCCACGGCCTGGACCCTGCAGAACCCGTTCATCACGATCTTCGTGGGGATCGCGCTGATGCTGCTCATCTTCGTGCCGCTCTGCATCAAGAAGTTTGAGTCCATCAGCTCGAGGTAGGGCTACGTCGGGTAAACAGAAACGGCCTTTGGGGTCAGAATCGCCGGGTACACCCGGCAATCCTGACTCGGGGGGCCGTTTCTGCGTCAGGAGGCTACTCATCCGAAAGGTGTAGGCGGAGGCCGTCAAACATCATCCCATGGAGCGGCGACTGGGCGGGGGACAATCCGTAGGGTAGAGGGAGGCCCAGCAGTGTGGGCACCACAGCAATCTTAAGGACGCAGCCATGATTGAGGCACAAGGCCTGGCGAAGCGCTATGGCTCCAAGACAGCCGTGGATAACGTGTCATTCACGGTCCACCCCGGTAAGGTCACCGGTTTCCTGGGGCCTAACGGCGCAGGCAAGTCCACCACGATGAGGATGATCGTCGGGTTGGATAACCCGTCCTCTGGCAACGTCACAGTCAACGGTCGGCGTTACGCCGAGCACCGGGCGCCCCTCCGCGAGGTTGGTGCCCTTCTGGACGCGAAAGCAGTCCACACCAAGCGCAGCGCCTACAACCACCTGCGCGCCATGGCAGCGACCCACGGCATCCCCAATAGTCGGGTCAAGGAAGTCATCGAGATGACCGGGCTGGGCCCTGTTGCCAAGAAGCGGGTCGGTGGCTTCTCCCTCGGCATGGGCCAGCGCCTCGGCATCGCCGCAGCGCTCCTGGGTGATCCCCACACAGTCATCCTCGATGAGCCAGTCAACGGACTCGACCCCGAAGGCGTCCAGTGGGTGCGCCACCTCGCCAAGGGGCTTGCCGCTGAAGGGCGCACCGTTTTCCTGTCCTCCCACTTGATGTCGGAGATGGCACTGACCGCCGACCACCTCATCGTGATCGGCCGCGGACGCATTATTGCCGACGCGCCTATTGAACAGATCATCTCGGATCAGGGACAGGTACGCACCCGGGTACGCACCGACAACCCAAGCGAACTGATCCGGGTGCTTGCCGGTGACGGTGTGACCTCGAAGCAGCTCGAACCCGAGATGCTCGAAATCACCGGCGCGGACTCTCACCGGATCGCTCGTACCGCCCTGGACCACCAGGTGCTCCTCTATGAGCTCACACCGCTGCAGGCGTCCCTCGAAGAGGCGTACATGCAGCTCACCAACGATTCAGTCGAATACCACTCGGCTGACCTCCCGCAGGCAACCCAGGCCGCCGGCGTCGGGGAAGGAAAGTAGCCATGTCTCACACAACAGTCGCAGCGCCGACGCGCGGCACAACCCAGGGTAGCGGCGTGAATTTCATGCGGATCCTGAAGTCCGAGTGGATCAAGTTGGTCACGGTTCCCTCCACCGTCATCATGCTGTCGATCACAGTCATCGTGATGATTGGGCTGGGAGCTCTCTTTGCATGGCAAACGACAATCCTGCTCGATCTCCAGGGAGACCCGGAGATGGCTGCCCAGATGCAGGGCGCCCCGGATGCAACCTCCATCACCAACACCATCCCCGGGTCGGGTCTGATCTTCGGCCAACTGCTCATTGGGTCGCTGGGCGTTGTCCTGATCGCCTCTGAATGGGGCACCGGGATGATCCGCTCCACGATGGTGGCAGTGCCAAAACGTATCCCAGCCCTCCTCGCCAAGCAGGCCGTGTTTGCAGTGGTCGCCTTCGTTGTTGGCGCAGGCTCAGCCCTGGTTAGCTACCTCATTGCACAGCCGATCCTGGCTCCGTCGGAGCTCGAATTCGGGCTCGGTGACGAGGGAGTGCTGATGCACATCATCAACACCGGTTCGGTGCTCGCCCTGATGGCTGTCATCGCGATGTCGATTGGCACGCTGCTGCGGAACACGGCCGGAGGCGTAGTGACCACAATCGGCCTGCTTCTGGTCCTCCCAATCCTGGTAGCCACGTTGCTGGCAGGGATTGCCGACTGGGTTCCCGACGCTGCTCGTTTCCTTCCCAGCAGTGCGGGGGAGCAAATGGTGGCCATCACCATCGCCGACGGCGCACTGAACCAGTGGCAGGGCGCGCTGGTGCTAGGCGCCTGGGCCCTCGTATTGCTGGTCATCTCCTTGCTGGTTACCAAGAAGCGGGACGTGTAACCCAGCGGGTCCACAACGGACCGATAAGCTCACTCAATGAGTGAAAAAGCCTCGGTGGAGGGGGCGGCGGGGCGAACGGCCGCCGTCTCCTTCACTGAGCTAAATGCACAACGGCTAGGCCCGTTCAGGCGCTATTTTCGGAGCCACCCGCGGGTCACTGACGCGCTGGTGGTGGCCCTTTACCTCGCCGCGAGCCTGCCACAGGCGATCATCGGAACCGTGACGGCAGATCGATGGGTTGCCTTGATCCCCGTCGTTGCAGCAGGGATCGTCCTCTTTTGGCGCAGAGACCGCCCGCTGATCGTCCTCAGCATCCTGATGGGACTCGAGTGGATTAGCCTCATGACCTCCGATGGTGAGGCGAGTGTCGGATTCGGTGTCTGGTTTGCCCTGTACGCTGTGGCCGCCCGGCATCCCCTCCGCAGCGCACTCTGGGCGCTTGCCGGAGCAGCACTGCTGACGATCACCCCCCTCTGGTTTGTCGACGCCCTGTTTGTCGACGAGGCCCCATACCTCATCTGGATCGTCACCGGCTTTGTGCTCATGTGGTATTTTTTGGCCGTCGGATTTGGGGTTACCACCCGCAAGGATCGGGAACATGAAACAGCCCTCCGAGAATGGGCCATCCGGAACGCCGAACTGGCGTCCGCCACCGAGCGCAACCGCATTGCCCGGGAGATGCACGACGTCGTCGCCCACTCCCTGTCGGTGATGATCGCCCTCTCCGACGGCGCCGCCGTCGTGATGAAACGGGACCAGGACCGGGCCCGCGAGGTCCTCGATGAGCTCTCGACCAGCGGACGCACGGCCCTGGCGGACATGCGCCGGGTGCTCGGCGTCCTTAGGGAGAACCCCGACGCCGCACCCCGCGAACCTCTCCCGGCGGCCGGCTCGCTATCCACGCTGCTTGACGGCTTCCGGGCGGCGGGGCTACCCATCCGGCTGGGACTCTCGGGCCCGGGATTACCTGAGGACCCAGCCTTCCAGCTCACCATCTACCGGATCATTCAGGAATCCCTGACCAACGTCCTGCGGTACGGCAAAAGTGTTACGACAGTCGAGGTAGCTATCAAGCGCACCGGAATCCTCATCCGGGTGAAAGTGTCCGACGACGGCCGCGGCAGTATGGGGCCGGTGGTGTCGGTGGGTTCCGGGCAGGGGATCGCTGGAATGCAGGAACGCGCCGCCATCTATTCGGGGACGGTTGATTGCGGGCCGGGCCCAGACGGTGGCTGGGTCGTGAACGCACAACTGGTCGTCCCTGAGGAGCAACAATCCAGCAACAGGAGAGCACCAAGTGTCCGAAGTGCCTGATGAGTTAGCGCTCAACGAGACAGCCATGCCCGAAACGATAGCCGGGGAGGCCATCAGGGTTCTCCTGGTTGACGATCAGCCGCTGCTGCGGATGGGGTTCCGGCTCATCCTCGAGGGTGAGGACGGGGTCGTCATCGTCGGTGAAGCGTCCAACGGCGCCGAAGGGGTGCGGATGGCGGCCGCCCTGAAGCCGGACGTCGTGTTGATGGACGTCAGAATGCCGATCATGGACGGCATCGAGGCAACCGGCCTGATCACCCAGTCTGGCTCGTGCTCACGCATCATCATCCTGACCACCTTTGACCTGGACGAGTACGCCTTCGCCGGCCTCCAGGCTGGAGCGTCCGCTTTCCTGCTGAAGGATGTGGGACCCGATGAGCTGGTGAATGCCGTCCGGGTGGTAGCCAGCGGGGACGCGGTTGTCGCACCGCGGGTCACCCGCCGGCTCCTTGAAACCTATGTGCGGTCGTTGCCACCCCTTGCGACTCCGCCGCCCGCCGATCCGTTGCTGGAGGACCTGACACCCCGTGAACGGGAGGTTTTGGAGGCCATCGCCGAGGGACTCTCCAATGCGGAACTGGCCCATAAGTTCTTCCTCTCCGAAGCCACCGTGAAAACCCATGTGCGGCGGATTTTCACCAAGCTTCACCTTAGGGACCGGGTACAGGCAGTTGTCTACGCCTACGAATCGGGTCTGGTGGTCCCCAGCCAGGGACAGGACTACTGAGCTTGGTAGGCTCGAATCCATGACTGCCCTCCAGCACATCACCGATCTCGGCGCCTACATTGGTGCGTCACCGTCCAGCTTCCATGCCGCAGCTGAAGGCGCAACCCGGCTGGAGGCTGCCGGGTTTGTGCGGTTGGAGGAAGCCGACGCGTGGACAGCACGGGAGGGCAAATTCCTGGTGGTCCGTGATGGGGCCCTGATCGCCTGGGTCACCCCCGCCAACGCCACCCCCGTGACCGGTTTCCGGATCCTGGGCGCCCACACCGATTCGCCGGGTTTCAAACTGAAACCCAAGCCCACCACCGGTCGGCACGGCTGGCTTCAGGCAGGCGTGGAAATCTACGGTGGACCGCTGCTCAACTCCTGGCTGGACCGCGAGCTGGGGCTCGCAGGCAAACTCGTCACCCACGACGGCGTCGAGCACCTGGTGTCCACGGCTCCCTTGCTGCGGTTCCCCCAACTTGCTATCCACCTCGATCGGGCAGTAAACGACGGACTCGCGTTGGACAAGCAACAGCATATGAATCCGGTCTGGGGAATCGGTGACCCACGCGACGCCGACCTCCTCGAGCTGCTGGCAGACTCAGCAGGGATTGCCGCGGCGGACGTCGGCGGGTACGACGTCGTCGTCGCGGACACTCAGCCAGGTAGCGTTTTCGGCGCAGACGGTGCTTTCTTCGCCGCCGGTCGGCTGGACAACCTTTCCTCGGTGCATGCCGGACTGGTTGCTCTGATCCGGGCGGGTGCGACGGCGTCCCCGGATGGGCCAATCGCCGTTCTCGCCGCCTTTGATCACGAAGAGGTGGGAAGCGCCTCCCGCTCCGGAGCGAGCGGCCCCTTCCTCGAGGATGTCCTGCACCGCATTTCGGGTGGGCTGGGGGCCCAGTCTGAGGAACGCCGCCGGGCGCTAGCCGCCTCGTTCTGTGTTTCGGCGGATGCTGGTCACGCGGTGCACCCCAACTATGCCGAACGCCATGATCCCGTGAACCGCCCCATCCTCGGTGGTGGACCGCTGCTGAAAATCAACGCTAACCAGCGCTACACCACGGATGCCCCCGGTGCCGCCTATTGGGCCCGCCTGTGCCGCGAAGCACGGGTACCGTATCAGGAGTTTGTCTCCAATAATGTAATGCCCTGCGGCTCAACCATTGGTCCGCTGACCGCCACCCGGCTCGGGATCCGGACCATCGACGTCGGCACCCCACTGCTGTCCATGCACTCCGCCCGGGAACTGTGCGGTGTTGAAGACCCCCACCATCTGGCCACAGCCACCGAACTGTTCTTCACGTCCATCAGGTAGCGGCGGAGCCGGGAACAGGTTATCCACCTGCGGTTCGGTGGGCTGCTCATTCTCCGGTAACATTGGTAAGTCTGCGCTGACACCGGCCCGAACTGGGAACAGGTGTCTGGCAGGCCAACGCAAATAGAACCTCCTGTTACGGAAAGACCGTGACCGTTTAGCCCAGAGGAGGTGGGTTCACAAATGCGTGCATATGAATTGATGGTAATCATCGACCCCGATGTCGAGGAACGTACCGTTGAGCCTTCGCTCGAGAAGTTCCTGAATGTCGTCCGCAACGGCGGCGGCACCGTAGACAAGGTAGACCTGTGGGGACGTCGTCGCCTGGCCTACGAAATCAAGAAAAAGGCTGAGGGTTTCTACGCTGTAGTCAACTTCACCGCCACGCCAGCAATTGCTGCCGAGCTTGACCGCCAGCTGAGCCTCAACGAGACGATCATGCGTACCAAGATCATCCGTCCCGAGGAGCAGAAGGTCACCGCCGAGTAATTTCGGCTTAGCTTCACAGATTAGGACAGGCCCACCACAGTGGGCTGTGACAGTAGGAGGCACCATGGCAGGCGAGACCCTAATTACGGTCGTCGGTAATCTCACCAGCGATCCCGAACTTCGTTTCACCCCGTCAGGCTCGGCAGTGGCTAATTTCACCATTGCGTCGACGCCGCGGACCTTCGACCGCCAGTCCAACGAGTGGAAGGACGGCGAAACGCTGTTCCTCCGTGCGTCGGTATGGCGTGAAGCGGCAGAGAACGTAGCGGAGACCCTGACCAAGGGAACCCGCGTCGTCGCTCAGGGCCGCCTCAAGTCACGCTCGTACGACACCAAAGAAGGCGAAAAGCGCACCGTCATGGAACTTGAGGTGGACGAAATTGGTCCATCCCTGCGCTACGCGTCGGCCAAGGTCACTCGCACCCAGCGCTCAGGCGGTGGCGGCGGTGGTGGTGGTTTCGGCGGCAACAGCGGCGGGAACAGTGGCGGTGGAAACAACTCCAACTCAGGTTGGGGCGGTGGCCAACAGGGTGGTCAGCAGGCGCAACAGCCAGCTGATGACCCATGGGGTGCACCCGCTGGGGGCAACTCCTCCGGAGGCAATTCTTCCGGTTGGGGCAACGGACCGGATTCGTCCGAGCCTCCCTTTTAACCCTTCTTTACCGGCAGGACCGCTCCACTTTTGGCAGCGGCCACCCGCCAAGTAGTTCCCATCCCGCAGAATCGTTCTGCGGGCTCCACCAGACATAAGGAGCACCACGATGGCAAAGGCTGAACTTCGTAAGCCCAAACCAAAGTCCAATCCCCTGAAGGCCGCTGACGTTACTGTCATCGACTACAAGGACGTAGCCTTGCTGCGTAAGTTCATTTCCGACCGCGGAAAGATCCGTGCACGCCGCGTTACCGGCGTCACCGTTCAGGAGCAGCGCAAAATTGCGCAGGCAATCAAGAATGCCCGTGAAGTTGCGCTCCTGCCGTACTCCGGCGCAGGCCGCGGTTAAGGAAAGGAACCCAACCCAATGGCAAAGCTCATTCTGACCCATGAAGTAACCGGTCTTGGTGCTGCAGGCGACATTGTCGAGGTAAAGAACGGTTACGCACGTAACTTTCTTCTGCCCCGCGGTTTCGCCCTCACCTGGACCAAGGGCGGCGAGAAGCAGGTCGAGTCGATCAAGGCTGCCCGCCTCGCTCGCGAGCACTCAACGCTCGAGGACGCCCAGAAGCAGGCAGCTGCTCTCTCCGCCAAACCGGTCAAGCTGACCGTGAAGGCCGGGGAGTCCGGACGCTTGTTCGGCACCGTCAAGGCTGACGACGTAGCGAAGGCAGTCGAGGCCGCAGGTCTTGGCACCATCGATAAGCGCAAGGTTGAACTGCCCGCCCACATCAAGTCGGTTGGCACCTACCAGGCGAACGTCCGCCTGCACGACGATGTCGCTGCAGTTATCGACCTGAACGTTGTCGCCAGCTAGTTCCGGCACCTCTCATTCAGGACGGCTCAAGGGGCCCCCGCTTACTGCGGGGGTCCCTTTTGTCGTCCTCGGGTGGTCCGCTGGGCTGTTCCAACCCTTGGTCCTGCAGATGTAGGGCGAAAGCGGGGTTGCTCATCAGCGCCTGGACCCGGTCCAGCGTGCTGAGGCGTGGATCGCTCATCGCCGCTTGGTTGGCAGCGAGAGCCTGCCGCGCGGCCAGCACGCCCTCATCCTCATTTCCAGGTTGATCGGGACCCAGCGGGGCTGCGGTGGCTGCTGGAGGAAGCGCCGGCGCGTCCTGAGGCTGCAGGCGGGTTGGTGAATCGGTGGGTGATGATGTGGTCGGTTGGCCAGACTGCGGCTGTAGCGCGGGGCGGTCAGGGTCCGCCCGACGGCGGTGCGATTCACTAGCCGGTGCAGGCGGCGGTACTGAAGCCGAGTCGGCTCCTCGATCTCGGCGACCGATGTAACTGATCAACCCGCCGGTCAGGAGGAGCACTGCGAGTAGCACGGCGACGATCAACTGTAGTTCCATCGATCTGTTCCCTTCGACCCTGGGTGCTGACCTCCCAAAGTATGGCACCAATGGGGTCACCTTGGCCGACCGATGTATGCCAAATTGGTCATATGTCAGACAGGAGCGACCCCTGGGGGTGCGGCAACCGGTATATAGGCCGGTGGGACACCCTTTGGACTGTGCCTCAGCTCACACCAATTGCCCACAAAGCTGTGGATAGCTGGTGAATAACTCGGCTCCTAGGCGCTGTGGGAGCATCTGTCAACACGCAAGTAGTGGATGAACGTTGGGTGTCTGAAACATTTACTCCACAGGTCTATAAGAGTGTTTCCCCTTGTCAGGGACATATCGGCTGGATAAGTATTTAGTTATCCACACTCTTGTCCCCATCCTGTGCACAAGACACGCCGCGTAATCCACAGACAATCCACAGGGCCTGTGGATTACTCGCTTGGCAGGACGGTGCTTCGGCACTACCGTTGCGGAGTATCCCAGACGCTAAAACTGTCCGTACCGGGTGATAAGACTCAGATATCAGACCGGATACGACCACCCACGACGATCTGTCGGAGTTGGTTCCCGGGGTAGGTAACTGGAAGAGAGAGTGCAGCGGTGTCCCTCACGCACGTTGATTCATCAGAGGACACCCGGTCCCCGGAGTTCACTCGAACCCCGCCGCAGGACCTGGTTGCTGAGCAGTCAGTTCTCGGCGGAATGATGCTGTCCAAGGACGCCATTGCCGACTGCGTCGAGGTTTTGCGGGGGGTGGACTTTTATCGTCCGGCCCACGAGAGCATCTACGAGGCAGTGATTGACCTCTATGGCCGCGGGGAACCCGCCGATGCCGTCACGGTCTCCGATGAGCTGACAAAACGCGGTGAGATTTCCCGCATCGGCGGACCCGCCTATCTTCATACGCTGATCCAGTCAGTCCCGACGGCTGCGAACGCCGGATTCTATGCGGAGATCGTCCGGGAGCGGGCAGTGCTGCGGCGGCTTGTGAATGCAGGCACCAAGATCGTCCAGTTGGGCTACTCCAACGACGGCGAGGTCGACGACATCGTCAACGCCGCGCAGGCCGAGGTCTATGCTGTGGCCGAGCGTCGCAGCGCTGAAGACTACGTCGCACTGAAAGACATCATCGAGAGCACCGTCGACGAGATTGAATCGGCCGGGCACCGCGGTGAGGGCATGACCGGTGTGCCGACCGGGTTCTTTGAACTTGATGAACTAACTCAGGGGCTTCACGGCGGGCAGATGATCGTCGTCGCGGCGAGGCCCGCAATGGGTAAGTCGACCTTTGCTTTGGACTGGGCGCGCTCCGCGGCGATCAAGCACAACATGACCACCGTGTTCTTTTCCCTGGAAATGGGGCGCAACGAGATTGCCATGCGCCTGTTGTCAGCCGAAGCCACCATCGGACTGCAGGACCTGCGCAAGGGTACGATCAAGGACGAACAGTGGGGCAAGATTGCCACCACCATGGGGCGGATGAACGATGCGCCACTCTTCATCGACGACAGCCCCAATATGTCTCTGATGGAAATCAGGGCAAAGTGCCGACGGTTGAAACAGCGACATGACCTGAAACTGGTGGTCCTCGACTATCTGCAGCTGATGTCATCGGGCAAACGAGTGGAGTCGCGTCAGCAGGAGGTCTCCGAGTTCTCCCGTGCGCTGAAGCTGCTCGCCAAGGAGCTCAACGTTCCGGTGGTGGCACTTTCCCAGCTGAACCGTGGCTCGGAGCAGCGCACCGACAAACGCCCGATGGTTTCCGACCTTCGCGAGAGTGGTTCGATCGAGCAGGACGCCGACATGGTGATCCTGCTGCATCGCGACGACGTCTACGACAAGGAATCACCCCGGGCCGGTGAGGCTGACGTCATCGTCGCCAAGCACCGTAACGGCCCCACCAAAACGATCGTGGTCGGATTCCAGGGCCATTATTCCCGGTTCAACAACATGGCTGTGGATGGCGGGGGCGGCGGGTTCTGACCGGAACCCTGCGTCCTAGGGTGTTAGGCCCTTCCGCCTGCCACTGGGCCATGAGGTGACCATGCGCCGTCAAGAGCCTGATTTACCTGGTCCAGTTGGTCCTGCAGGTGCTCCTGAACTGCTGGTGGGTGGGATTCCTGCTGAATAGCTGCGGCGACTCGCTGTAGCTGTTCGCGGATCGCTGGCTTGTCCTCACCTACCGCGTGCCAGGCGACCTCCTGCAGCAGGCTCAGGACCCGATCAATGACGGCCGGGTCGGAACTCCCATAAAGCAGCGGCTGGTCGAGGGTGAGGTTGAGGAACGCAGCGAAGTCGGGGCGGCGGAGAATGACTCGGACCACCCCGTCGTCGTCGCGCAGTGCGCGCGCCCCCAGATCCCGCTGCGTGAGATCACACAGCAACGCTGAAGTGTGCCCAAGCACGTGGATCGCGGTTGTTGGGTCGTTGATGCCGGGCGATAGCGCCTTGGCCGCGACATCAATAAGCTGTCGGAAACCGAAGGCGACATCCTGCACCGCGGTCCGTTCGAATCCGCAGGTGAAAGCGGCTGCCACGTCGTGACGGAATTCTTCCAGTGCCTCAGCCCTCATGATCGGCTCGTCACTGTGCGCCCAGCCGACGGCGACGGGCACGCCTTTCACGAGGGACGAACCCACGCGGCAATCAACTCTCACGACCGCACGGTGTTTTGCCGCTGCTGCAAGGATCCGTTCCTCATCGATCCCGGTCAGAAACCCTGACTTCGCGGTGACTATCAGGGCTGCGGAGGTAGGCGCTACCGGCAGCGCAGGGCTTGCTGAACCCCGTCGATCAGGGAATACCCGGTCAATGGTCGCCGCCGTCTCCCCGTGGACCTTTCGCATAATGGTCTCCACCCTGATTTCCCGGGCCAGATGAGCCAGGAAAAACACCAGCCCAATGACGCTGGCAATCGCCAGCAGGAAGGCGAGAGTCACTGCGAGGTGTGGAACAAACGCTTCCTCGCCGTCGTCACCGGAACGAACTGTCCGCAGGACGGTCAGCGCATAGGCGAAGGTGCCCAGAAACAGGGCCAGCGTCGCGTGCACCACACGGTCCCCGGTGAAGGTTCTCAGGAGCCGCGGAGAAAACTGGCTGCTGGCGAGTTGCAGGGTGACGACCGTCAGGGAGAAGGTCAATGACGTGGCGGTAATCAGTGAACCGGCCGTCGCCTCCAGGATTGCCCGGCCAGCATCGGGGCCCCCATTGATCAGGAGAGAGGAAACCGCCGACGGCATGTCCTCCCCAATTGCGGCATCCAGGAGAGGGAGCCACACGCCCAAACCGATTGCGACCAGTACAGCAAGGACCGGCAGTGGCCAGAGCTGGGTGCGCAGCGCATCGCCTGCAGTGCGAAACCTATCGCCAATCCGGCTGGCTGGCCCTGAAGACATAACCATCGGCGGTAGGGCTCCTCGTTGGTGTTGCAGGTACCTGCAAAGCGTAGACCAGACTGCTGTGGAATACCGTGAACACACCGCATTAGGCGGACCCCATGATTTCGGCTCGCCGTGCCCGCACCATCGCAACAACGACACTCGCCGGGAGGGGGTGTTCCGGCGTGAACCTGATCGTGCCAGTGGACAGTGAATAGTCGTCGAGTTCTCCGCGGACCTGATCGACTACTGCCGGCGAAAAGGGGTGGACCGCAAGGTGCCGGGCGCTGGCCGTGACACCGATTAGCGGTTTGCCCCCGACTTTCAGGACGGGTATTCCGTAGCTCACCCCGGCAACGGCGTCGGGTGCCTCCGCGCGAGCGACGTCAATAAGCCGTTTCAGGCACTCACGCTCGGGTTCACCCAACGTTGCCAATGCCTCATCAAGTGAATCCATGGGCGCCTCCGGCTAGCCGCCGGCCACGGACTGGATAATCATCACCTCGGCGCCGGGCGGGACCGGTGTCGAAAGCCCTGCCAGGCGCCGCACGTCCTCCCCGTCGACGTACACGTTGACGTACCGGCGCAGGGCTCCCGTCTCGTCCCGAATGCGCCGGGCGAACACCGGATACCCCTCGTGCAGGGTGTCGAGGAGTTGGGTGAGGGGGACCGGCGATTCAGCGGCGACAGACACCGACGACCGGTCGCCGATCAGGGACCGCAAGAGGGTCGGAATCAGGACCGTCACACAGCTCGACGTGGCGCCCACCCTAGGTGCCGACGACGGCTGAGGCGCGGACACACAGGACGTCGGGCAGGTGGGAGACCACCTCAGTGAACGATGCTCCGTCGTCGGCGCTCGCGTACACGGTGCCGCCCCGAGTGCCGAAGTACACGCCCACCGGCTCCAGCGTGTCGACGCCAGCGGCGTCCCGCAGGACGGCGTTGTACTCGTGGTCGGGCAACCCCTGGTCCAGGCGCCTCCAGGACGAGCCGGCATCGTCGGTGCGATGCACCGCGAGCTTGGCATCTGGCGGGATGCGCTCGCCGTCAGCCTTCAACGGGATCACCCACGCGGTGCCGCTACGGCGCGGGTGGGTGAGCATCACGAACCCAAAGTCTGCGGGCAGCCCGTCAGCGATCGACTCCCAGGTCTCACCGCTGTCATCGGAGCGGTACACCCCGTGATGGTTCTGGGCGTACAGCCGGTTCGGTTCAACGGCGTCACGGGCAATTTTGTGCACACATTGACCAAATTCCGGGTTGGGATCCGGCATGAAGTAGGCCGAGATCCCCTTGTTCCGGGGGGCCCAGGACGCACCGCCGTCGTCCGATCGGTACACGCCTCCGGTGCTCATGGCCACGTGGACCGCGTCGCTGACAGGGCTCGGGAGTACCGAGTGCGCTGCGGCGCCACCGAAGCCGGCGCCCCATTCGGAACGATGCGGGTGGTCCCAGAGGCCGCGGTTCAACTCGAAGTGCTCGCCGTAGTCGGTCGACTTCCACACCGAGATGGGTTCACAGCCAGCCCAAACCACTCCCGGGCGGTCGGCGGAATCGGGATGAAGCTGCCAGATCCGTTCGACAGCAGCGTCGTCGTCCGCCCCGAACTTGATGGCACCATGTTCGGGTTCAGACCACGTGACGCCGAGATCATCGGAACAGACCACTGTCGGGCCCCAATGGTAGGACAGCACGCCGGCCATGATCCGGGTCCGGCCCTCACGGGTATCGATGCCCACGCTCGCAACTTCCTGCATCAGGAACTGCGGTTCGGAGAGCGTCCAGGTCAACCGGTCCGTGCTGGTCGCAAGCCAGAGGCCCTTCTTGGTGCCGACGGCCAGGAGTGTTGTAGTCATGGGGTCCTCGGTTCAGTGGGTAACTGATGTGAACACTGTAAACAATGGCACAGCTCCGGTGCCCTGTACATAGCTTTCCTGCCGCCGCGGCCGTGCCTTCGTCTCGGCGTCGAGTGGACCGGTCCGGAACCCGTCAGCGCACCGACCTCCGCTCATAGATGCTCCTGGACCAGACGTAGCCGATGGCGATGATCACCACGCACCAGCCCAGTGACGCACCCAGGTTCCAGCCGGGGTCGGTACCAAGCAGCAGGCCTCGGAGGGCCTCGATGAGGGGTGTGAACGGCTGGTACTGAGCGAACCACTGGAGCCATGCGGGCATCGATGCTGTCGGGACAAAGCCGCTACCGAGGAACGGCAGGAGGGTCAACAGCAACGGCCAGTTGCTGGCCGTGTCGACCGATTTCGCCTGGATTCCCATGGCGACGCCCAGCCAGCTGATCGCGTAGCAGGTCAGGGCAATGAGGCCGAGGGCGGAGAGCCACCCGAGCAGGTCTGCCGTTGGACGGAAGCCGATGAGAAGGCCGACGCCGAAGACGAGCACAACGGCGATCAGGCCCACGATCGTATTGCCCAGTACGTGCCCGGCGAGGACCGCGGATCGTGAGATGGCCATGGTCCGGAACCGGGCGGTGATGCCCTCTGTTATGTCCATCGCTGCGGTGATGGCGACCCCGCCGGCACTGCTCGCAACAGTAACCATCAGGATCCCCGGCAGGACGTAGGAGACGTAGGCTTCGCGGCCGCCACCGGCATCCACGCCCGGGAGACCCGCCCCGAGGGTGCCACCGAAAACGTACACGATGAACAGGAGGGCGACTACGGGGCCGAGGATCGTGAACAGGGACAGCCCGGGGTAGCGGACCATGTGGAGCAGGTTGCGGCGCAGCAGGGTGATCGCATCTGCCGCGACGTGGGATTGCCGTTTCGCGCCCGGGCGGACCGGTGACGCGGCGGTGGTGGTCATGGGGTGGTTCCTTTCGTCTCGACCCGGCCAGTGAGCGCGAAGAACACGTCATCGAGGTCAGGAGTGTGGATGCTGAGGTGGTCGACGGGAAGGTTCGCCGCATCGAGGCGGTTCAGGAGCGCACGAAGGGCGCCGGGTTCACCCTGGCTAGGCACTGTGAGGGAGAGCCCCGCCTCATCGCTCTCGGACTCCTGGAGCAGCTGCGCGGCAGCCTCCAGGGCAGCGGCGTCGGCGAAACGGAGCCGGACGTGACCGCCGGGCACCAGGCGTTTGAGCTCCTCCGGTGTTCCCTCGGCGACGATCCGCCCGCCGTCGAGGACTGCAATCCGGTCGGCAAGCCGGTCCGCCTCCTCCAGATGCTGGGTGGTGAGCAGCACCGTGGTGCCCTCGGCGACAAGGCTGCGCACCATGTCCCACATGGTGTGGCGGCTCCGCGGATCCAGGCCGCTGGTCGGCTCGTCGAGGAAGATCACGCTGGGCGTCGCGACCAGGGTCATCGCCAGATCGAGCCGCCGTCGCATCCCCCCGGAGTAGGTGGACAGGCGGTTTCGGGCCGACTCAACCAGGTCGAACTGTTCCAGGAGCTCTCTCACGCGTGTTCGTGAGCGGTTCTTCCCCAGGTGCCTGAGGCGGGCCATCAGGTAGAGGTTCTCCTCACCCGTCAGCAGGTCATCGACCGCCGAGAACTGACCGGTCAGGCCGATCGCGGCGCGGACACCGTCGGGATCCCCGGCGACGTCGCAGCCCGCCACCGAGGCGGTACCTGCGTCGGCGTGAATGAGTGTCGAGAGGATATGGATTGTGGTGGTTTTGCCCGCCCCATTCTGGCCGAGTAAAGCCGTGACCGTTCCGGCGCCGACACTGAGGTCGACTCCGTCGAGCACCGCCTTTTCGCCATAGGACTTCTGGAGTCCTTCAAGATTGATTGCTGTCGGCTGCATGTCAGGTTCCTTATCAGCTGTGCCCGGCTGGCGCGCGGCTACCGGGCACGGTGGATAGAGATGTTGCCGCCTTGGGTACGCGCACGGACGGCGACGGTTTGCTCGGACGGCGCGGGTGCCTTGTCGCCGTCGAGCTCGTTGCGGATATGGCCAATCTTCGACGACAGGTCCAGCCAGGCCGCGACCCCCGGGCGGATCCCGATCGTGACCTGGCCGTACCCGCTCTCGACGGCGATGGAGCCGCTTCCTACGTCCGGGAGCGTGATGGATCCATAGGCGGTTTTGGCTGTCACCGAGGCAAGGGCCTTATCGACTTCAAAGTCGCCGTAGGAGAGTTTCGCTTCCAGGTCACCGGCCGCTTCCCCGACGGAAATGGAACCGTGCGAGGCCTTGAGGATTGCCTCCCCGCCGATGGAACGGACCCGAATCTGGCCGTGGTCGGCGGTGATTTCGGCGCCGCCACGGACGAATCCGGCGGTCGCGTTGCCGTGCCCGGCGCGCAGCCACAGGTCGCCCGTGGCGTCGATGTCCACGGGCCCCATCGAATTCTTGATCCGGGTAGCCCCCAGCTGGCCGACGGTACGTACCCCACCGGCCGCCACCTTGGCGGTCAGCCGGGATCCGGTGGGCAGCTCGATCAGCAGGTCGACCGACTCGGTGGGTCCGATCATGTTGAATCGGGGCTTCGGGCCGGTGACGGTGAGCCGTTCGCCGTCGAAGTCGACGGTGGTCGCCTCGGCCCCCCGGCGGTCGACCGCCCGGTCCGGGTTGGTGGGCGATACCGTGACCACGGTGTCGGAACGGTCGCTGGCGATGACGTCCAGCGCACCGACCTGCAGGTTGACGGCGAGGTCGATGGCGGTGGGGGTGGTGTAAGTAGGCATGCTGAAGTACTCCCCTGCTAGGCGTGATGGATTACCCCCGCGGGTTCGCGGGGTGGATTCAGTTGTGGGGCGGGCGCTGGCTAGCGCGCCCACCCGGCGAAGTTGTCCCCAGAGCGCAGAGCGCGCTGGGCGGAGCGTCGTTGCTTCGGCTGAAGCGCAGCGGCCACCGCGCGGACCAGCCAGGTGTTGACGGACATGCCGTCGGCTGCAGCCGCGTCGTCCACCCGTGCCTTCAGGGCGTCGGGGAGTCGAAGGGTGGTCCTCGTGGTGCTCGCATCGTCCTGATCGACGGTCACGGCGCCCGGTTCATCGGCCTCGACGTCGGCTGCCGCCGGGGTCACGACAAACTCGACCTCGCGCCCCCTCAGCCGGAGGTCAACCGAACCGGGGGCGAGATCGCGGGTGATCTCTCCAGCAGCGGCCGACAGAACGTCGAGGAGGACAATCCGGGTGGCGGCATCCAGTCCAGCGGCAAGGCGTTCGGCGGCGGCGCGGGCATCTTCTGAGCCACCCTCCGCCGCATCCACCAGTTGGCGTTGCAGGTCACTGACGTATCGTCCCAATTCCATAGCACCATAGTGACACCATAGTGGTGTCAGGTCAAGCAAAAGTGGTGTCATCATCAGAAAGTTCGGGATGTCCGCCGGTAGGCTTGATCGATGGCCATCTACATTGACCCCCCGCTATGGCCGGCTCATGGGACCGAGTTCTCCCACCTGATATCGGATACCTCAGTCTCCGAGCTTCACGCTTTCGCGGCCGTCGCCGGGATTGCCGAACGGGCTTTCGATGGCGACCACTACGATGTTCCGGCCCGCCGCTACCGCAAACTTGTGGCCCTCGGAGCGAGGGAGGTGGATTGCGGAACCCTGACCCGGATCCTGATCTCCAGTGGTTTGCGGATCCCAGCCCGGCATCGGGCCCCGAGGTTGCGACGCGCACTGCTGTCCCGATGGGGGACGGTAGCGCCGCAGGCTCCCCAGCTGGGTGAGAGTCTGCTGGGTCGATGGTCCGAGGTGCATCGCCGCTACCACACCCCCTCCCACCTTCTCGAGGTGCTGGAGGCACTCGATGTGATTTTCCTGCCGTCCGACGACGAGCACCTGCGCCGCCGGGTCCGCCTCGGCGCGTGGTTTCACGATGCCGTATACCAGGGCGTCGCCGGAGAGGACGAGCGCGCGTCCGCCACCCTCGCCAAGGAGTGGCTGACGGACTTCCTCCCGGCAGCGGAGGTGACGGAGGTGGCCCGACTGGTGCACTTGACCGCATCTCACGACCCGCCATTCGGCGACCGCGCCGGCGAGTTGTTATGCGACGCGGACCTGGCCGTCCTGGGGCGGCCAGAGCATCAATATGGGCAGTATGTCGCGGCAGTGCGCCAGGAATATGCTCATGTGTCCGACGTCGACTTCACGATCGGCCGCACCGACGTCGTGCGTCGGCTCCTCGCCATGGACCGGTTGTTCCGCACCGCTCCGGCGCAGCGTCTGTGGCTGGAGGCTGCGCGCGCCAATCTCCTGAACGAACTGCGCTCCTGAATCAGTGCAGTGGGCTCCATGACAGACTTGTAGACAGTGTTTACTTACAGCCATTCGAGGTAAGGCCAAAGATCCCGTGACCGAGCAGTCCAGCCCGCGCACCACCTACCGACATGGCGACCTCCGCCGGGCGCTGATCGACGCGGGCACCGACCTGGCACGCGAGGGTGGGCCGGACGCCGTCGTCCTCCGGGAAGTCACCCGTCGCGCCGGGGTCACGCCGAACGCTGCCTACCGCCACTTCACCGACAAGGGTGCGCTGCTCTGGGCGGTATCGTTTGCCGCCCAGTCGAGGCTGGCGGCAGCCATGGAGGATGAGCAGTCAGCGATCGACGACGACGGCGCCCGCCTCGGCAGGGCGGGGTTCGCGCGCGCGAAGCTTCGGGCCGTGGGCGCGGGATACCTGGGTTTCGCCCAAGCCGAGCCGGGACTGTTCAGAACCGCATTCGCCAACCATATTGACCTGCGGGACGCTGCGATTGAAGACTCCGCGGGGCCGCACGGCAGGACCCCGTTCCAGCTGCTGTCCGACGCCCTGGATGCGCTTGTTGATGCCGGGGCGTTGCCTGTCGACCGGCGGCCGGGTGCGGAGTTTGTAGCCTGGTCGGCGGTCCATGGGCTGGCCATGCTGGTGATCGACGGTCCGCTGCGCGGGTTGGACGCTGATCAGCGGTTGAGCGTCGCAGGCCGACTGCTGGAAATGGTGGAGAAGGGGATCTAGTCCTGATCGAGGCTGGAGTGGTTTTTGCGGCGGACAACATAGCCGGTCGCAAGGCAGGCGATCGCTATCGCGATCAGAAGCGTACCGATCCCGAGGTTCAGTCCAGCATCTGAGGGCACCGCCTCATTGAGCGCGGCGGCCCTGGCGAAGTCGGAGATGCCTTGCGGAATGAAGAGAGTACTCAGAAAAAAGGCCACCAGACCACCGATGAAGAACCAGACCTGTTTTTGCATTGAACTCTCCTGTGCGCCGTAGTACCCCGGTATTAAGCCTAGCCGACGAGCCCCCCCGAACCGCTTCCACCCAGCTGGGAAGCGGTTCGGGGTAAGGCATTAAGCAAGGCATTAAGGTGGCACTGTGACTACCGTACTTCCTGACACCCGCGAGCTGAGCCGCCGGATCCTTCGCCTGGCCGTGCCAGCGTTGGGTGCGCTCATCGCTGAGCCGCTGTTCCTCTTGGCCGATTCAGCCATCGTGGGGCACCTGGGTGTCGATGAGCTTGCGGGCGTTGGTCTGGCGTCCACCGTGCTGCACACCGCCGTCGGCCTAATGGTCTTCCTCGCCTACTCAACCACGCCCGCCGTTGCGCGGTTCCTCGGCGCGGGGCGGATCCAGGATGCGGTTGCAGCGGGGCGGGACGGGATCGGTCTGGCCTTGGTGCTGGGTGTTCTGCTGTCCAGCGTGGGCTGGGTGCTGGCCCCCGGGCTGTCCACGCTGATGGGCGCCGAGGGGCAGGTGCACAATTTCGCCGTCGACTACCTGCGCTACTCAATGCCCGGCCTGACCGCGATGCTGGTGGTGCTCGCTGCAACCGGTGTGCTTCGTGGTCTGCAGGACACCAAAACGCCGCTGCTGGTGGCGGGCATCGGTTTCACAGTGAATATCGGTCTGAATTTCCTGCTGGTGTACGGGCTGGGGCTCTCGGTTGCCGGGTCGGCACTGGGAACCAGCATCACGCAGTGGGGGATGGCGGCGGTGTACCTCACCATCGTCTACCGGCTTTCCCGCAAGAACCGGGTCCCGCTGCGACCGTCCTGGCTTGGGCTGCGGGCGACGGCGCGGGTTGGTTCGTGGCTGATGCTGCGGACCATGAGCCTTCGGGCCGCAATCCTCGCCACGGTCTTCGTTGCGACGGCGCAGGGGTCGGTCTCGCTCGCCGCACATCAGCTAGTGATGACCATCTTCATCTTCCTGGCGTTTGCCCTCGATGCCCTCGCCATCGCTGCGCAGGCCCTGATTGGCAAGGAACTGGGTGCCGGCGACAAACCGCTCGCCCACGCGTTGACCCGCAGGATGATCGGCTGGGGGTTGGGCTTTGGTGTCATTACCGGTGCGCTCCTTGCGGCGGCCGCGCCGTTTGTGGGGTGGATCTTCACCACTGACCAGTCGGTCCAGTCGGCGCTCGCAGCGGGCCTCTTTGTTCTCGCTGCATCACAACCCATCTGCGGACTGGTCTTTGTGCTCGACGGGGTGCTGATCGGAGCCGGAGACGCGAAGTATCTGGCGCTCGCGGGCGTCGTCAGTCTGCTGCTCTACCTGCCGCTGCTGATCTGGGTCTTCAACGCTGAATTGGCTGGACCCGCCGGTATCGTCTGGCTGTGGCTGGCCTTCGGTGTGGGCTACCTGGCTGCTCGTGCCCTGACCTTGGCGTGGCGGGTCCGCAATGATCGCTGGATGGTCACCGGCGCCCGCTAGGCGTGGTTCGCCGACAGACGTCAGTGCGTCGGCTCGGGGATAAACTAGGAATTCTGGACTGAAGTGATCAGCCCTGTGTCTACCGGAGGTCAAAGCAATGGGTGCCGCACCCCACGACGCGACGGTCCAACCGCCTCGCACCCCGCTCGACCAAGCGGCGGCGGTCTGGCGGCCGCTGCTCTTTCGCGCGATCGTGTCCGCGGCCTTCGGGGCCCTGACAATTTTCTGGGTTCAACCATCTGTGCAGGTCGCGTCAATTGCCGGTGGACTCTACCTATTGGCGCTCGCCGTTTCGGCGGCCTGGCTGGAGCGTGCCGCCGGGGTAAAAACCGGCAGCGACCGGTGGGTGGTCGGGATCGGGCCGGGATTCCTGGTGATGGGTGGCGTGCTCAACCTGTGGATTCACTCCGATGCGATGTTCGCCCTGGTGGTTGCGCTCGTTCTGGTGATTTCCGGGGCTATTGACCTCTATGTGGGAATCCGCCAACGCCGCTCCAACGTCGTTGCCAAAGATCTCATCGTGGTCGGTGCTGTGGGTATGGCTTCGGGATTGTTGCTTCCGATTTTCCAGGACGCTGGGGCGCACGCTCTGCTCGGCGTCACGGGGGGCGGGGCGATCATCATTGCCGTCGTTCTGGCGATCGCGTCATTCGGCTACCGCCATGATGTACGTCACGCGGCGAAGGCGTCCCCGACAACCGCGTAAACTAGACGCGGCAGTGTTTCTACCACTCGTAGAAAGACTGCGGCGGCAATTTCTCAAGGAGTAACAGTGTCCAAATCGGTCAAGGGCGTCAAAGGCCCTCTCATCTTTTCCGCTGTCCTTGGGGCGGTGGCCGGTATCGTCGCGATGGTTGTTTCCACCGGTGGCGGAACGAGGGAGCTTAGGGTTGACATCGGCCTCACCGCTGCCGGCATCGCGTTCATAGCCGCACTGGTGGTCTGTGCGTTGCTTCTGATGACTGAGAAGCCCAACGCTGATCATCTGGGCAAGGGGACCGGCATCAATCGGTCATCGGCGAAGATTCAGGGCGGCGCAGGGAACCTCGATAAGGATGGAAACATCAAGGGGACGCCGCGCGGTGGTCCGGAGAGCCCGCGCTGACCTCTTGGCCCAGAAAAGTGGCAGGGCTGCAGGCGCGCTGTTGGGCAACCACTGGTCTGCGGGTGCGGGACTCTTTTGGCCCCAGGGGTTACCCCTTGGCGGACTTCCGGGCCCGGTAGGCCTTGACGTGCGCGCGATTGGCGCAGTTCCCGGTGTCGCAGTACCGCTTCGAGCGGTTTCGGCTCAGGTCCAGCACCACTGCGCTGCAATCGTCGGCCGAGCAGATCCGCAGCCGCTCCATTTCGTGGGTCCTGATGACATCGACCAGCGCCATCGCCGCTTCGGTTGCCATCCGATCCTCCAATGGAGCCTCGGGCTCGGTGGCATGGAGGTGCCAGTCCCAGTGATCATGGCGTACCAGCCGGGGGAGGGCGTGGGCGTCGCTCAGCATCCGGTTGACGTGCGCGACGGCGTCGTCCTCCGTTGACGTCCATACTTCCTCCAGCTCTGCCCTGAGCCGCACCACAGCAGCCAACTCGGCGGCAGTGTGGGCGCGGGAGCCGGAGAAGTCCTGTTCTGCCAGGAATCGGTCGAGGTCCGCCAGCGTGGTCAACTGATCGGTCTCCTCCTTGCCGGTGTTGATGAGCGCTGCGGCAGAGATCAACGCAACCTCTGTGTCATTAGCAAATGTCACATTGACTCCTGACATTGTTTGGGTCTACTGTCACTACCATAATCAACTTTTGGTCATGACACTAATGAGGTTCAGTATGAGAAACGGCGCAGCGGCGGGTTTGTGGTGGGCGGTCATCTCGGCAGCGGCATTCGGCGTATCCGGGCCGTTTGCCAAATCCCTGCTGGAGATCGGCTGGAGTCCCGGGGCTGCCGTGGGAGTCCGCATTGGGGGTGCTGCACTGGTCCTGCTGATTCCGGTCCTGATTGCACTCCGCGGGCGCTGGACCGCACTTCGCGGCAGTGCGCTGACCCTCATCATTTACGGTGTCACTGCCATCGCGCTCTGCCAGTTCTTCTATTTCAATGCTGTGCAGCGGATGTCAGTGGGTGTTTCCCTCTTGCTGGAATACCTGGCGCCGGTGTTGATTGTCGGATGGCTGTGGGCGCGAAGCCGTCGGGCACCACGCCGTCTCACCGCCGCTGGTTCGGTGACGGCGATGCTGGGCCTGCTCCTGGTGCTGGATCTCACGTCGGACGAACGGCTTGATCCGATTGGGGTCATCTACGGGCTGGCAGCAGCGGTCTGCCTGGCGGTCTTTTTCCTCATGTCCGCCAAGGCCGACGACGGCCTGCCCCCGCTGGTGATGGCCGGGGGTGGCATGGTGGTGGGCGCCGTAGCGATCGGCGTCATGGGGCTGGTGGGCATCATGCCGTTCACCTTTGAGTTTCGGGATGTGACACTGGCTGGCTGGCAGACCAGCTGGCTGGTCCCCGTCCTGGGCCTGGTGCTCATCTCGACGGTGGTGTCCTACTTCACCGGGATCCTTGCCGCCCGCCAGCTCGGCTCGAAAGTTGCTTCTTTTGTGGGGCTCACCGAGGTGATGTTTGCGGTGCTTGCCTCCTGGCTCATGCTCGGTGAGCTGCCGGGGCCCATCCAGCTGCTGGGCGGGCTGCTGATCGTCGGCGGAGTGGTGATGGTTCGCGTCGATGAGCTACGCACGCCAGCTGATGGGGTCCCACCCCTGAACCGGGCCAACGACGTCGAACCGGTTCCGCTGCCCTAGAAGCTCTCCCTGCTAACCCTTACCGAACCTGCGCAGCCGGAGCGAGTTGGCCACCACCAGCACCGAGCTGGCGGCCATCGCCGCGCCAGCGACCATAGGGTTGAGGAAGCCCAGGGCTGCCACCGGGATTCCGATGGTGTTGTAGAAGAAGGCCCAGAACAGGTTGGTCTTGATGGTGCGCAGGGTGATCCGTGAGAGCTCGATGGCTTGGGCCACCTGCTCCAGGCTGTTCCCCATTACGGTCAGGTCGGCTGCCTCGATGGCCACGTCTGTGCCGGAGCCCATCGCAATGCCCAGATCGGCCTGCGCCAGGGCTGCGGCGTCGTTGACTCCGTCACCGGCCATGGCCACCGTGGCTCCCTCGGATTGAAGGTTTCTGATCGCCTGGACTTTCCCCTCGGGCAGTATCCCGGCGAGGACGTCCTCGGGGGCAATGCCGACCTGTTCGGCCACCCTCTGGGCAACTGCGGCGTTGTCGCCGGTCAGCAGGATGGGTCGGAGCCCCAGTTCCTTGAGCCGCGTGATCGCGGCCGCTGAGGAGTCCTTGACCGTATCCTTCAGTGACACCAGCCCGACGACGTGGCCGTCCGCTGCTACCCAGATGGCGGTGGAACCGGCATCCTGCTGGTCCTGCAGTGCGGTCAGATGCTCGTCGCTGATGACGACGCCGTTCTCCTCCAACCAGCCCGAGCGCCCAGCAACCACCGTGACGTCCCGGCCGCCGTCCTCGACGGTGCCCCGAACCCCGCCGCCCGCTGAACTGCTGAACCCTGTCACGGGAGGATGCCCAGGGGCAGCAGCTGCGATCGCCTGGGCAATCGGGTGCTCGCTGGCGGCCTCGACGGCGCCAGCCAGGGCCAGGACGCGTGTGCGGTCGAGTCCCCCTAGCAGGACGACGTCGGTCACGGCCAGTTTGCCAGTGGTGACGGTGCCGGTCTTGTCCAACACGATGGTGTCGACGGTCCGGGTGTCTTCCAGGACCTGAGGGCCGCGAATCAGGATGCCCAGCTGGGCGCCGCGCCCCGAACCGGTCAGCAGGGCCGTCGGTGTGGCCAGACCCAGCGCGCACGGGCAGGCGATCACGAGGACCGCGACCGCGGCAGTGAAAGCCGACTGAAGGTCCCCGGTAAGGACCATCCAGCCGACAAAGGTCAGGACGGCAATAACCAACACAATCGGCACGAACACGGCGCTGATTCGGTCCGCCAGACGGGCGATCGGCGCCTTGCCGCTTTGCGCCTGGCTGACCAGCCGACCCATTTGGGCGAGCGTGGTTTCACTGCCTACCCGGGTGGCCCGGATAATCAGGCGTCCGGAAGTGTTGATGGTGGCGCCGGTGACGACGTCGTCAATGCCGACATCCACCGGCATTGACTCGCCCGTGATCAGCGAGGTGTCGACAGCGCTCGCCCCATCGACCACCACGCCGTCGGTGGCGATTTTCTCTCCGGGGCGCACCACAAACTGGTCGCCGTGCACGAGGGAGTCTGCGGGCACCTTGACCTCCACGCGACGCCCATCCTGATCGCGGAGCACTGTCGCCTCCTTGGCCCCGAGGCTGAGGAGCGCCTTGAGAGCCTCCCCGGCGCGCTGCTTGGCGTTCGCTTCCAGATAGCGGCCCAGCAGCAGGAAGGTGACGACGACGGCCGCCACCTCGAAGTACAGGGCATGATCACTCATGGCCATACCGGCGTGCTCGGTGATCGAGGGGTCGGCCAGGAGCTGCCAGGCTGAGAAGAGGAACGCGGCCGTGACGCCGATCGAGACCAGGGTGTCCATTGTGGAGGCGAGATGACGGGCATTGATGGCGGCCGCCCGGTGGAATGACCAGGCAGACCAGGTGACCACGGGAAGGGTGAGGGCAAAAACCAGCCACCCCCAGTGTGGGAACTGCGCCGCAGGCACCATGGAAATGACGGCGACCGGCACCGTGAGGAGCGCCGCAACAATTAGCCGCGGCCGTAACTGCGCGGCAGTCCCACCGTGCGACAGGTGATCGGAGTGGACCGGGTCCGTGCCCTCCAGCGCTGGGTCGGCAGTGGAGGTGCGGACCGGCCGTTTCAGCTGGGCTGTGTATCCGGTCGCGTGGACCGTGTCCACGATGTCCTGATCCGAGATACTCCCGGTGACGGTGACGGTGGCCGACTCCAACGGTAGATTCACACTCGCCTGGACTCCTTCAAGCTTCCCGAGTTTGCGCTCCACCCGTCCCACGCAGGACGCGCAGGTCATGCCCTGGATGTCGAGTTCGACAATCCTGGTCGGTGGAGAGGTGGGCAGCTGGTCGGTGCTCATGGGGGTCCTTGGCGATGCTAGTAAGTCGAATTGCTGGAGTTAGGTGCTGGTGCGCCTAAGCGTCGTTGGCAACGACCAGGTAGCCGGCTTCGGCTACCGCTTCACCGATCTGGCCGGGGTCGAGATCACCGTCGGACGTCACGGTGGCCGTGGAGACGCCACCCTTGTTGAGGTCGACGGTAACGCTCTGGACGCCTTCGATGGCGCTGATCTCTTCGCTAACCGAATCAACGCAGTGGCCGCAGGTCATGCCAGAAATACTGACGGTGGTGGTGCTCATAGGTGGACTCCTTGGGTGAAGGGGGTTGTTACCTCAGCAGGCGACTGATTGCTGCCGAGGCTTCCTGGACTTTCTCCTGGACAATTTCGGGGTTTCCGGTGAGCTGGGATTCGTTGGCGGCACCCACCACGCAATGCGCGATGTGCTCCTCCAGCAGGCCGATGCTTACCGCGTGGAGGGCCTTGTTGATGGCCGACACTTGGGTGAGGACGTCGATGCAGTACTTGTCCTCCTCGATCATCCGCGCGATTCCGCGGACCTGACCTTCGATCCGTCGCAAGCGCCGCAGATAGGCCTCCTTGTCGGCGGTGTATCCGTGTTCGACGGTGGTGTCACTCATTGGTCCTCCTCGTTCACTGTTGAACATATACCCCCTACCCGTATATATCAAGTACCCTAGGGGGGTATCCCAGATTATTCTCAGGGAACGCCGAGCCTGATGCAATACGTTAGAGAGACTGGATAGTTCTGATGAACAAGGAAAAAGGTAGATGACCCTGCACTTCGAGACGTGGCAGAAGCGCGCGCTCATTGCCCTGGCCGGAGCGCTGCTGCTTTCTCTCCTCGCGCTTGCGTTCGTGGCAGGCCGGGTCGGAACCGGCGTCGAGCATCCCGCCGGTAACAGCGCCGACGCGGGCTTTGCCCGCGACATGCAGATCCATCACACCCAGGCGGTCGAAATGTCTCGGCTGGTACGCGACCGCACTGATGACGAGGTGGTGCGGGTCATCGCCTATGACATCGCGATGACCCAGCAGCACCAGATCGGCCAGATGTATGCCTGGCTGGAGGAGTGGGGGCTCCCCCAGAGCTCATCCACTCCGAACATGACCTGGATGGAGGGGACAATGGATCACCACGGCGGAGGCAGCATGCTGCAAGACGACGGGTTGATGCCCGGCATGGCCACCAATGAGCAGATGCAGGATCTGGCCGACGCCTCGGGGGTCGAGGTGGAGCGGATCTTCCTGACCCTGATGATCACTCACCATGAAGCAGGCGCGGAGATGGCTCAGGCAGGGGCTGAGCTGGCCCAGGAGCCCCGGGTCAAGGTTGCCGCCGAGAAGATGGCTGAAGCCCAGGTCGCCGAGATCACGGCGATGCAAGGCATGTTGGAAGAGCTGCCGTAACACCGACGGTACATTTGTTGTAGACACACCCACGGAAAAAAGGATTCACGCGTTGAACAAGAAGCGAGCCCAGGACAATGCCGACCGCCAGGCGCGGCTGGCGGCCATCCAGTCCAAGCAGCGGGCCAGCGACCGCAAGCGCACCACACTGATCCTCGGTGGTATCGGCGCGGTGGTCGTGGCAATCATTGTCGCCGTGACAATTGTGATCGTGGGTCAGGTGCAGGAGAACCAGCGCATCGAAGCGCTCGCCAGCCAGCCCATCGAGGGTCTGGAGGAGTTTGAGGACCTCACCTTCAACCACACCGATGCGCCGGTCGAATACGAGCAGTCCCCTCCCGTGGGTGGCGACCATAACGCGACCTGGACCAACTGTGGCATCTACCCGTTTGAGATCCCGAACGAGAACACCGTCCACTCGTTGGAGCATGGTGCCGTCTGGATCACCTACCAGCCGGACCTCCCGCAGGCCGAGATCGACACCCTCACCGATCTGGTGGGCTCCAGCGGATACGTGCTGCTCAGCCCCTACGCCGATCAGGACTCTCCCGTCATGATGAGCGCCTGGGGCCTTCAGCTCGGCGTCGATTCCGCCGATGATGACCGCCTTGCGGTCTTCCTCGAGCGGTATATCCAGGGTGAGCAGACCCGCGAGCCTGGCGCTGCCTGCTCCGGTGCCCTGACCCCCACGGCCTAGGTTCCTGCAGGGACCCAGCCGCAGCGGCGCGCCCGACGGATTCCTTCCGGATCCCTAGGCGCGCCGCAGGCTCCAGAGGGCCAGCGCCGACGCGAAGACCATCAGCGCGGCACCTATCCCCGAGGTCAGCACCACTCCGCTGTCGAAGGCGTGGAACGCCGAGTCCAGTAGTTGGCTGCCGCCGTCGGACGGGAGTTCAGCGGCAATGTTGACCGCGCCGCCGAGGGTTTCGGTGGCGGTGGTGGCCTGCTCGGGGCTCAGTCCCGTTGGCAGGACCAGGTTGCGCTGGTAGGAGGCGAGGAGCACGCTGCCCAGCAGTGCCGTGCCGAACACCGAACCAACCTCGTAGGCGGTTTCAGAGACCGCTGATGCCGCCCCGGCCTTTTCTGCGGGGACCGTTGCGAGGATCAGGTCATTGGACACCGTTTCGGATGCGCCGACTCCCACACCAAGCAGCATGAACGCGAACAACAAGATCGCGGCGGATCCGCCCTGACCGGTGACCGCCACGAAGCCGTAGGCGGCAGCCGAGAGTAGCAGGGCAACAGGCACCACGATCCGAGGTGGCACCCGGCGGACGATGGGAACCACCGTAAGACCCGCAATGATCGTCATGACCAGCCCCGGCACCAGGATCAGGCCAGCGCTGAGAGGGCTGAGCCCGAGCACCAGTTGCAGATGCTGGGAGACGAAGTAGATGAACCCCACCAGCGAGAAGATCGCGAGCAGGTTCACCAGCACCGCACCGGTAAACGCCCGCACCGTGAACAACCGCACATCAAGCATCGGGTTGGATCGTCCGAGTTGCCGCCGGACAAACAGGGTGCCGGCGGTGAGCCCGATGATGACGGCGGCAACGGTCACTGTGACGGAGTCACCCTTCGCGAAGTTCTTGATCGCGAACACGATGGGCAGCATGGTGGAAACGGACAGGACGATGCTCGCGTAATCCACGCGGCCGGGGTTGGGGTCCTTGGATTCCGGCACCAGCGCCGGGGTGAGGGCGAGCATCAGGACCAGCACGGGAACGGCCAGCAGGAACACCGATCCCCACCAGAAGTGCTCGAGCAGGGCTCCGCCCACCAGCGGCCCCATAGCCGCGCCGGCTGAGAATCCCGAGGCCCAGATGGCAATAGCCAGACGGCGCTGGTTGCGATCGGTGAAAATGTTCCGGAGCAGGGAAAGGGTCGAGGGCATCAACATCGCGCCAAAGACACCGAGTCCCACCCGGGAGGCGACCAGAAGTTCGGCGGTCGGTGAGTAGGCGGCGGCAACCGAGAAGACGGCAAACCCGATGGCCCCAATAATGAGGAGCCGACGACGGCCGAACCGGTCGCCAAAGCTGCCCATGGCCACCAGCAGTCCGGCGAGGACCAGGGGGTAACTGTCGATGATCCACAGCAGCGTGGTGCCGCTGGTGTTGAACGCCAATGAGATTGCCGGGGTGGCGAATGCGAGCACCGTGTTGTCGACGGCTACCAGAAGGACGGGCAGCATCAGGACAGCCAGGGCTGTCCATTCGCGCCGGCCGGCACGGCCGGTAGCAGGTGTGGTGGCAGCCGCTCCGGTGATCGGCTCAGAAAGATGGGTCGAGTTGCTCATCCGTCGAGACTATACCGTCCAGCCGGTACAGTAAAGCCATCGGGAACGTTACGATGAACACATGGCTAGTTCCAAAGAGCGCATCCTCGACAGTTTCGAGAACATCCTTATCCGCGACGGAGAGCGAGCCGCCACCATGGAGTCAGTGGCCGCTGCAGCTGACGTGTCGAAGGGCGGCCTGCTGTATCACTTTCCCTCAAAGGAGGCGCTGGTGGACGCGCTGGGGGAGCGGTTGCTGTCCCTCTCAGCACGCGACCGGGAGCTGATGGCCGCCGACCCCGACGGCGCGGCCCGCTACTACGTTCGAACCTCCGTGTATGAGGACAGCGCTCTGGACCGCGCGCTGGTCGCGATGGCCCGGTTGGCGCAGCAGGGGCACCCCAAGGCGCAGCAGAACTTCGCCCGGATACAGGCTTTCTGGCTGGAGGCGCTGGAAGCGGCGCTGGGCAGCCACACGGTGGCCCGCGCGGTGAAGCTGATGGGCGACGGTCTCTACTATGAGGCCGCCTTCTTTGCCGGCACTGGCGCGAACCAGCAGTCCACTGCTGAAATGGAGCAGCTCCTGGAACTGGTGGATCTGCTGCAGTCCTCGGACCCCGGCGGTTCCTGACTCCCGCTATTCGTCCAATAACTCGGCAGCCAGCCGGCGGATCCGTTCGTCGAGTTCGTTGCGCACCCGGGTGACTCCTGCGGGGTCCAGGTCTGCGGGATCCTCCACCTGCCAGTCCTCGTACCGCTTTCCCGGGTAGATCGGGCAGGTGTCCCCGCAGCCCATGGTGATGACGACGTCGGCCGCGCGGACCACATCATCGGTCAGGGGCTTGGGGAAGTCGGCACCGAGGTCAATCCCGAGTTCCTTCATGGAGTCGACGACGTTGTGGTTGAGGTGCTCCGCCGGCATCGATCCGGCGGACCGCACGTTGATGCGACCTTCCGTGTACTGCTTGAGCAACCCGGCAGCCATCTGTGACCTACCGGCGTTCTGGACGCACACGAACAATACCTCTGGCTTTCCGCTGGGACGAATGCCCTGCGCGTGGGCAAGAGCATCCAGGCGGTCCTGGGCAAAGTGCTTGGTAATGGAGGCCAGATAGGTCTTGATCTTGGCCGTCCTGGCCAGGGCTGTGTAGGACTCGAAGACGTAGCGGTCGATCATCTCCGGGCTGAACACGCCGTCGAACTTCCTGGCCAGCTCACCGCTGATCCGGTGCAGGACATGTTCGTCGTTGATCAGACCGGGCATGGGGTTGGGTCGAGTGGACATCTTTGCTCCTTGAGGCGAATCTTCGGTGTGTTGTCCAGAACTGGCGTTAGTAGTCCGGGTCGTTGGAGCGACCGTGGAGCGTTCCCGTCGGGACGCCAATGGTGACGAGCGAGGGCGTGCTGCAGCAGCTGTCCGTTTCCTCTTCGGCAAGTACTGCCGGTGCGTCGCAGGAGCCACCCAGGTCGGTACTGCACACTCCTGTTTCCGGGAGGTCGAGCTGGACGTCGGCCGAGGCGGCCAGGTCGCCGGCTAGTGCTGCGACCACGGAGCGGACCTGTTCGTAGCCCGTGGCCATCAGGAACGTCGGCGCGCGGCCGTAGCTCTTCATCCCGACGAGGTAGAAATCCTTGTCGGGGTGGGCCAGTTCTTTCGCTCCGTGCGCCTGCACAGTCCCGCAACTGTGGAACTCGGGGTCGATCAGCGGTCCAAGAGCGCGCGGCGCCTCCACGGCCGGGTCCAGCTCCAGGCGAAGTTCCTTCAGGATGCCCAGATCCGGGCGGAAGCCAGTCGCCGGAATCAGGATGTCGACGTCAATGGAGTCGTCGGAGGCATGAACAGTCAACGCCTCGTCCGCCGAGAACCCGGTGATGGTGAAGTTGGTTCTCAGTTCAACCACGCCGTCGTCGACCAGTTTGCGCAGCCGGGAGCCGAGCTGGCCACGGGCCGGCAGGCCGTCGAGATCTCCGCCCCCGTAGAGCCGGTCAGCGGAGCCGGTTCCGCGGACGGCCCAGATGATTGAGGTGTCGTCGGTGGCCTTCGCTACCTGGCCCAGGGCAAGCAGGGTATTCGCTGCCGAGTGCCCGGCACCCACCACCATCACCCGCTTGCCGTCAAACTTCGACCGATCGGCTCCCGTCACATCAGGCAGCGGGTGGGTGATGAACCGTGCCGCAGCTGCCTCCCCGTGGGCGGGAAGTCCACCCTGGCCGAGGGGGTTTGGCTGGTCCCACGTTCCGGAGGCATCGATGACCGCCCGCGCCAGGTGGTCCTCGACCCCGTGGGGGCCCTCGACGCGGACCAGGAACGGCTGATCATCGCGGCCCTTGGTGCGCGTTTTGTCCATGCCCTGACGGGTTACGGCGATCACCTGGGTGTTGAGGTGGAGTGTCTCGGCGATCGTGGGCACCGCAGCGAGCGGCGCCACGTAGTCGGCGACCAGCTCGGAGCCATACGGCAGCGCGGTGCCCCGCGGCGAGGTCCAGCCGGTGGGTTCGAGTAGGCGTCGGGCGGCGGCGTCGACGTTGAACTGCCAGGGCGAGAACAGGCGGATGTGCCCCCAGGTGCTGATCGCGGCGCCCGCCGTCGCGCCCGCTTCGAAGATCAGCGGTTGGAGCCCGCGCTCAAGGGCGTGGGCAGCGGCAGCGAGGCCAATGGGGCCAGCCCCGATGATGACGACTGGAAGGTCGCTCATGCCGGGAGCAGTTCCGCGATCAGGACCTCGACGCGGCCCTTGATGGTGTCCCGGATGGGGCGCACCGAGTCGACGCCCTGACCCGCCGGGTCCTCGAGCACCCAGTCCTCGTAGCGTTTGCCGGGGTAGTAGGGGCATTCGTCGCCGCAGCCCATGGTGATGACGACGTCGGAGTCCTTGACGGCGTCGTCGGTCAAAACCTTAGGGATCTCGGCTGACATGTCGATGCCGACTTCACGCATCGCCTCCACGGCGGACGGGTTGATCGACTCGGCTGGCTGCGAGCCAGCGGAGCGGACCTCGATCCGGCCCTCGGACAGGGTGGTCAAGAACGCTGCGGCCATCTGTGAGCGGCCCGCGTTGTGGACGCAGACGAAGAGGACCGAGGGTTTGGTCAGTGAGTCAGGCATGAGAGCTTTCCTTTGATGGTGTCAGGGGGTCGGTGGCGAAGAAGCGCTTCCGTGACCAGAGGGCCACGTAGACCAGTGCAACAAGGACGGGAACTTCAATCAATGGTCCGACAACGCCAGCGAGGGCCTGGCCGCTGGTGACCCCGTAGGTGCCAATGGCGACGGCGATGGCCAACTCGAAGTTGTTGCCAGCGGCGGTGAAGGCGAGGGTGGTGGTTTTGGCGTAGCCCAGGTTCAGAATCTTGCCGAGCACCATGCCAGCGGCGAAGACCACCAGGAAGTAGATCAGGAGAGGCAAAGCGATGCGGGCGACGTCGAGCGGCCTGGCAAGGATTTCATCTCCCTGGAGGGCGAAGAGGATCACGATGGTGAACAGCAGCCCGTAGAGTGCCCACGGTCCAAGCTTGGGCAGGAACTTTCCCTCGTACCAGTCGCGGCCCTTGGTGCGCTCGCCGATAGTGCGGGTCAGGAATCCGGCCAGCAGGGGTATCCCGAGGAAGATGAGGACGCTGATGGTGATGGCCCAGAAGGAAAAGTCAGCGCTGGTGGTCGGCAGACCGAGCAGGCTCGGCAGCCCCTGCAGGTAGAACCAGCCCAATGCGCCGAACGCGAAGACCTGGAACACCGAATTGATGGCGACGAGGACGGCCGCCGCCTCACGGTCACCGCAGGCGAGGTCGTTCCAGATCATCACCATGGCGATACAACGGGCCAGGCCGACAATAATCAGGCCGGTGCGGTACTCGGGCAGGTCGGGGACGAAGACCCAGGCCAGGATGAACATGAAGGCCGGCGCGGCGACCCAGTTGATCACCAGGGAGGTGATCATGAGCTTCCGGTCCTTGATCACGGCACCGGTTTGGTCGTAGCGAACCTTTGCCAGCACCGGATACATCATCACCAGCAGGCCGAGGGCGATGGGTAGGGACACTGAGCCGATAGCCAGCGAGTCAAGGGCGCCGGCCATGCCGGGGATGAACTGGCCGAGCGCTATGCCCACCACCATGGCGGCAATGATCCACACTGGAAGCAGCCGATCGAGGGTGGACAGTTTGCCGGCCGTTTCTTCGGCGGGAAGGGTGTGAGTACTCAAGGTGCTCCGTTGAACGGTATGAATGACGGTTGCATGAATCGATGATCTTCGATGCCTGAAGTATTTACCAGGACATCGACGGATGTCAATGTCAGTGTATAATGGATGGATGACTATAGCCATGACCACATCGCCGGAGGCGCTCACCGCCTGCTGCACCCCCACGGGTGAGCCTGCGATGTCGGAGGAGACGGCGTCGTCGCTGGCCGCCCAGTTCAAGGCGATCGCTGATCCCAACCGGCTGCGGATGGTGTCGATCATCTCCTCAAGCGAGAACGCCGAGGCGTGCGTCTGCGATATTACCGAGCCGTTGAACCTTGGCCAGTCGACCGTGTCGCATCACCTGAAGATCCTCGTGGATGCGGGCGTCCTAACCCGGGAGAAGCGCGGCGTCTGGGCCTACTATTCGCTGGTTCCTGGCGCGCTGGACAGCCTCGCCGGGGCGCTCACCGGTCGGTCCTGAACGGAGCAGCTGATGCGAAGGGGCACGTGGCAGGGGCACGTCTTTATCGGGATGAGTGTTGACGGGATGATTGCCCGTGCCGACGACGACCTCGACTGGCTCACCGGGAACGCCGACGCTCCTGCCGACGGGGCAAGTGATCCGGAGGAGGCAGGGTTCACCGAGTTCATGCGGCTGGTCGATCATCTGGTGATGGGACGCAGCACCTACGAGATCGTGGAGTCCTTCGGCGAGTGGCCCTACGGGGACACTCCGGTTCTGGTGCTCAGCACCACCCTGGAATCCGATGACCCCCGGATCACGGTGGTCAGGTCCCTCGACGAGGCACTGGCCCGGCTCGACGACGACGGCGCCCGGCACGTCTACGTCGACGGCGGCAGAACGGTGCGGACGTTCCTGGTGGAGGGCCTCATCGACACCCTGACCCTCACTCGGGTGCCGGTCCTGATCGGTGACGGCAAGCCCCTCTTCGGGTCAGTTCCCGCCGACATCCTGCTGACCCACGAGGAGACCAAAGTCCTGTCCGGCGGTGCCGTCCAGTCCCGTTACCGGGTGGATGGTCCACTAAGCCGTCCACCGGTGGATTCGGCACGGGACGACTGAGAAAAGTGGCCGGGCCGCAGCCTAGTGGTGTCGCCACAGCGAAGCTGCGGGTCCAGCACTCTTTCAGGCGACGGAAGGGCTAGTCCAGCGGTGAGAACTCGATCCACCGCGGCCCCGGGGAGCAGCCATGGCTCCCGCGTTCGTGCAGCAGTCCGCTCTGCGGGTCGATCGCGTACAGGGTTATCCCGTCCGAGGCCTCCCCGCATGCCAGCAGAAACCCACCGGTAGGGTCGATGTTCATCCCGCGAGGCTGGGATTGCGTGGGAGTGGTGTCGACCAGCGAGAGGGTGCCATCGGGTGCCACGGCGACGACGGCGATGGTACTGCTGGTGCGCTCGGTGCTGTACAGGAATCGACCATCGGGGGACACCTGCAGCTCAGCGCACCAGATGGCGTTGGCTGCTGGTTCGGGTCCGGACCCGTTCCGGACCCGCCCGGGCACTAGATTCAGCGACGGGGAAATCGAGGAGATCCGCTGCTGCTCGGCCAAAGCGCCAGACTCGAGGTCCCGGGCGAACACCGCGATCTCCCCGGACATCTCGTGGAGCGCGTAAAGCGTCGTACCAGACGGTGAGAAGCGGAGATGACGCGGACCGCTCCCGGCGGGGGTGGCAATCTGGCCGTGATCAGTCAACGCACCCGTCGCCGAGTCCAATGCCCACCATGCAATGAGGTCATCGCCCAGGGCTGTCGCATAGACGAACCGGCCATCGGGGCTCACGACGACGGCATGGGCGTGAGCCCCGGGGGCCTCGGAGGCAGTCGTGTCGGTCACCACCCCGCCGTCGTCGTCGAGCTTCATCACGCTGACCAGATGGTCAGTGTAGGAAGCGCCCAGCAGGTGGTTGCCCGCTGGGTCCACAGAGAGGTAGGCCATCCCGGCAACCAGATCGGCGGCATGAGTCGTGGCGAGGCTGCCTGAGCTGGAGTCAATGGATAGCGAGGTGACCGAGGGCGGCGAGGTGGCGAGGGCTGCGTAGAGCACTGGGCTGAAGGGGTGCATGGCCAGGCACTGAACCTTTACGCCCAGCGGCAAGGACTGGCCGGGGGCCAACGTTCCGGAGGTGGCGTCCAGCTCGAATGTATCGATGCTTTGGCCGTCGGCGCAGGCAACATGTACGGCGAATCGAGTCATATACCTCAGCCTAGCAACCAAGCCGCAGGACTCCTGAGATGTGCGAGCATTGCAGCGGTGCAAATGCACGTCAGGTGGGACAAAGGAGTTGCAATGCACGTTCAGTTGGTATTCCCGCACCAGCTTTTCGAAGAGCACCTGGAGGCCCCAGAGGCGCGCCGTTTCATCCTGGTCGAAGACGACTTGTTCTTCCGCCAATACCGCTTCCACCAGCAGAAACTGGTCCTGCACCGGGCGAGTATGCGCAGTTTTGGACAGCGCCTGAAGGATTCAGGCCACGCTGTGGATTACCTCGAAACGTCAGCAACTGAGTCGAGCCAGGAGCGGCTGGGCGCCCTTCTGGGCCAACTTGGCGCCACACGGTGTACCTACTACGACGTCGTTGACGACTGGCTGAACCAGCGGCTCGTCACGACCCTCAGGAACCTGAATCTACCTGCTGAGATTGAAACCAGCCCCGGGTTCCTGCTCAGTAGTGAAGACGTCAGCGGCTACTTCAGGGACAACGGTTGGCGCATGCAGACCTTCTACGAGTGGCAGCGCCGCAGGCTGGGCATTCTGGTGGAACCCGATGGCAGCCCGATCGGTGGGCGTTGGAGCTTTGACGCGGAGAACCGCAAGAAGCTTCCGAAGGGGAAGACGCTGCCGGACCTTCCGGTGTTTGACCGTTCGGATGAAGTGCTGGGTGCGCTGGAGTGGGTCGCACTGGAATTTCCCGACAACCCGGGAGTCGCGGGCGGTTTCAACTGGCCGGTCACCCACCAGGAAGCGGCAGCTGCCCTGGAAGCGTTCCTCAATGACCGGTTCGCTGACTTCGGGCCCTATGAGGATGCCATCTCCGCCCCTGATTCCTTCCTGTTTCACTCGGCATTGAGCTCAAGCCTGAATCTGGGTCTGCTCAGCCCCCTGGAGGTGGTTGACGTGACACTGGATCATGCGGCGCGGCATGACACGCCAATCGCCAGCGTCGAGGGCTTCATCCGCCAGGTCATCGGGTGGCGAGAATACATGCGCGCCTCCTACCTGCTGCGTGGCCGCGAGATGCGCACCCTCAATACCCTCGGGTTTGATCGTCGCCTCGACGACGGGTGGTGGACCGGGAAGACCGGGCTGGAGCCGGTCGACGTCGTCATCACCCGAGTTGATGCGACCAGTTATGCCCATCATATTGAGCGACTGATGGTGCTCGGCAACGCAATGGCCCTGTTGCGGATGCATCCGGACGACGTCTACGAATGGTTTATGGCGATGTTCATCGACGCCTACGACTGGGTGATGGTGCCGAACGTTTACGCGATGAGCCAATTCGCAGCCGGCAGCATGATCACGACCAAACCATATGTGAGCGGCAGCAACTACCTGAAGAAGATGAGCAACTTCCCACCGGGCCCGTGGCAGGACAGCTGGGACTCGCTCTACTGGCAGTTTGTGAGTGATCACCGCGAAATGTTCAGCCGGAACCCACGATCCTCCATGATGGTCAGCCTCTACGACAAGTTCGACGACGACAAGAAGACGCGCCTGCGGAACGAGGCGGCGCGGTGGTTGCGGGGTAAATAGACGCGTCGCCGCCGTGGCGGGTACCGCGCTCCCGTCGTGACGAGACCACCCGATACGGGTGATCCTCGAACACCATCGGAGTGGCAGGATGGGCCTCACCGAAGCGGGTACGAAGCCTGAGAGAAAGTGAAATGCTCATGATCCGGTTTCTGTTCCATGTCGTCATCAATCTGGTTACTGCGGCCATCGGTCTACTTCTGGCCGCGTGGCTGGTCCCCGGAGTGACTCTGCAGCTCGCGGGTTTCATTGTCGCCACTCTGGTCTTTGCCTTTGCGCAGGGCATTCTCGGTCCTTTTGTTTTCAACGTCGCGCGTCAATACGCGTCGCCCATCCTGGGTGGGATCGGGCTCGTGACCACGCTGATCGCTCTTTTCGTCGCCTCTTTCTTTCAGGGGGGACTGGAGATTCGAGGTGCCACCGCCTGGGTGCTCGCAACTCTGATCGTGTGGATTGTCACTGCGCTAGGAGGCTGGATCCTTGGAGCGATCTTTCTCAAGAACAGGAGCGCACGACGCAAGGCTGGAGCATAATGACCTTCTTATGACGTCTGTGTTCGACCGCTGTGCCGAAGTGACGTGTCAAGAGTCTGCTCATATGAGATATCTCGAAATGCTCATATGATAATCTGGGTCAAAGATAACCCAGCTCACAAGGACTGACCCATGCAACTCAACACCCAGGCGCTCCCGTCCCTTCCTGCGAATCTCGGACGACCCGCCTACGACAGGTCAATGATCACCGCCGGAATCGTTCACTTTGGTGTCGGAGGATTCCATCGGGCGCATCAGGCGATGTATCTGGACCGGCTGATGAATGAGGGTAAGGCCCTGGACTGGGGGATCTGCGGGGTCGGCGTCCTGCCCAGCGATGCCCGGATGAAGGAAGTCATGGACGCGCAGGACTGCCTCTATGCACTGGTGCTCAAACACTCCGATGGCAGTCTTGATGGCAGGATTATCGGCTCAATTATCGAATACCTTCATGCGCCTCAGGATCCCGAAGCGGTCATCGAGAGGATGGCTTCCGAGGAGATCCGGATTGTTTCCCTCACGATCACCGAGGGCGGTTACAACTTCCACCACGTCACCGGTGATTTCGATGCTACCAACGCCGACGTCCTTCACGACCTTGCGCCGGGCGCTACCCCAAAGACCACCTTCGGTCTGGTCACCGAGGCGCTCGCCCGCCGCCGGGAGCGCGGTCTGGTGCCCTTCACCGTGATGTCTTGTGACAACATTCAGGGCAACGGTGACGTGGCACGCACGATGTTCACCGCCTACGCGCGGCTCAAGGATGCCGAGCTGGGCGCCTGGGTGGATGCCCATGTTGCGTTCCCGAATTCAATGGTGGACCGGATCACTCCAGTCACCGCGGATGAGGACCGCGCACTCGTGGCCGCTAATTATGGTGTGGAAGATGCCTGGCCGGTGGTGTGTGAGCCTTTTGAGCAGTGGGTGCTGGAGGACCGCTTTCCGCAGGGACGTCCTTCGTTCGAGGATGTCGGCGTGCAGGTGGTCGCCGACGTCGAACCTTACGAACTCATGAAACTGCGTCTCCTCAACGCGAGTCACCAGGGGCAGTGCTACTTCGGTTATCTGGCTGGGTACCGCTACGCCCACGAGGTTTGCCAGGATCCATTGTTCGCTGATTTCCTGCTCGCGTACATGGACAAGGAGGCGACACCCACTCTCCATGCTGTGCCGGGCATCGACCTCAATGACTATAAACGAACCCTGATTAGCCGGTTCTCCAACGAAAAGGTCCGCGATACCCTGGCTCGGCTGTGTGCCGAGAGTTCAGACCGTATCCCCAAGTGGTTGCTTCCAGTGGTGCGGGAAAACCTGGCACACGACGGCGAGATTCACCGGTCGGCGGCGATCGTCGCGTCCTGGGCGCGCTATGCCGAGGGCGTTGATGAAGCCGGAGAGCCGATTACGGTTGTCGACCGGTTGGCCCCGCAGCTCACGCTCGCAGCGCGGCAACAGGACGCTGACCCGTTAGCCTTCCTTCGGGACCGCCAACTTTTCGGTGACCTGATCGATAGTGAACGGTTCACTGCGGCCTACCTCTCGGCGCTGCGCTCACTGAAAAACGACGGCGCCCGAGCAACCATAGAAGGGCTTGCCGGGGCGACAGTGCAATAGCCTGTCTGGTCCGGCGCGGTCCGGCGATGATCGATTCGCTGTTTCGCGACGAGGCGCAACCCAAGGAACGGGTGGACAGGGGTCCGTGGCGATGGTCCGACTGGTTAGCGTCCGCTAAATTCCGTACACGGCCTTCCGGGCCTGCACATACTGGCCGCGGACGTCAGCGCCCCAGTCACCGCTGGGTTCGAATGATTCCTCGATGGTGCGCTTCCAGGTCGGCAACTCACCGGTGGCAGCCCAGGCCGCCTGTCGCGCCGCCCCCAGCGCGACGTACTCACCGGCGGCCGGGACCTCGACCGGCACTCCAAAGACCGAGGCCGCCGCCTGACGAAGCGACCGGGATTTCGACCCACCGCCGATCAACAGGACCCTATCGACGCGCACGCCGTGCAGCTTGAGCACCTCCAGGGCATCCGCAAGAGAGTTCAGGATACCCAGCACCGAGGCGCGGGCAATGTTGCCGGGGGTCATGTTCGCACGGCTTAGGCCGGTCAGGGTGCCGTGCGAATCCGGGAGGTTCGGGGTGCGCTCCCCATCAAGGTAGGGCAGGAAGTGCAGGCCACCGGCGTCGTCGTCGGCAGCCGTGGCCAATTGGTCCAACGCCGACAGGTCGACGCCCAACATAGCCGCAGTGGCGCTCATTACCCGAGCGGAATTGATCATCGCGAGCAGCGGCAGGTGTTGGCCCGTGGCGTCAGCAAAACCGGCGACGCCGCCGCTTGGGTCTCGGGAGGGCTCAACAACCGAAGTGAAGACAGTTCCCGATGTCCCGACCGAGACAACCACCTCACCCGGAGTCACGCCCAACCCCAGTGCTGCACCCGCGTTGTCGCCCGCGCCTGCGCCAACCACTGCACCTCCTGCTGACCAGTTGGTCAGCAAAGTGCCGCCGTGGCCCGACGGCTCTACCACCCGTGGCAACTCCGGTACGCGACCGAAGAATCGCTCCAGGAGGTCAGTGCGATAGGTATTGCTGGTGGGAGAAAAATAGGCAGTACCGGAGGCGTCGCTCCGATCGGTGAAGAACTCACCGGTGAGGGCGTGGTTCAGGTAGTCATGCGGCAGGACCACGCGCGCTACTGAGTCGGCCACTTTTGGACGGTGGGCCGCCAGCCAGGCCAGCTTGGTCAGGGTGAACGAGGCGACTGGAACCACGTTGACGGCGTCCACCCAAGTCTCGGCACCGAGCTCTTCGAGCATGGCCGCCGCCTCGGGTGCGCTTCTGACGTCATTCCAGAGGAGCGCATCGTGTACCGGAGCGTTATCGGCGTTGAGCGCCACCATGCCGTGCTGCTGTGCGGCGACGCTGACGCCCACGACGTCGGCCCCCAGGTCGGAAATTCCGGCGTCGCCCCAGGCCGAGTCCAGTGCGCTGACCCAGATCCTCGGGTCGACAGCGGTTTCGTCGGGGTGGGGAGCGGAGCCGGAGGACTCGACCCTGCCGGTTGCCAGGTCCACCGAGATCACCTTGCAGGACTGAGTGGAGGAATCCACCCCAACGACTGTGGTCATCGGTCAGCTTCCGATGTGGATGAATCGGGCACCGCAGCGATCAGCGCCTCCGCCAGACTGTGATCCATAATCAGGGTGGAAAGGATTCCTGCCTTCACCGCGCCGAGCACCGCGGGTGCCCGGGCGGCGCCCTGAGCCACCGCGATGACCGCTGGCGTGTTCTGTAGCTGCTGGAGGGTTACGGCGATCACCCGTGAGTCGAGACCTGAATGCACTTCTTTTCCTTCGACATCGATCAGCCGTCCGGAACATTCGGTGACCGCGCCAGCCTGCGAAGCCTCCAACCGGACCGCGTTATCGACGCGGTCCCAGACGGTGGACAACCCCGGGGTCCAGGCGCCGATGGCGATCACCGCGAGATCGAGGCTGTCAGCACGGTGGAGCGCTTCGGAAATTTCCGGCTGCCGGGCGAGGCTCTCAGCCGTAGCTGCATTCTCGACCACGAGGGGAGCCCAGATGGGCCAGGTGGCGCCCCCGGACCGACGGCCAAGACGCTGAATAAGCTCCAGCGGATTGCCTTTGCTGCCGGCAACCGGCAAGGCGCCCGCAAGCTGAACAATGTCGCACTGCGGTAGTTCCGAAACGTAGTGCGCCGCGCGGTCTATGGTCCGCGACCAAGAGATGCCAAGAGTGGAATGTGGCTGTGCGGTCCGCATGAGTTCCCCGGCCACCGCCTTCGCAAGGATCTCGCGACCCGCAAGGTCGTCCAATGCATCGTCGGTGACCACCACACGGTCGATCCCGAGGGCCGTCGCAAGCGCAGCGGCGTCCAGAACCCCAGATTTCCGTGGAAAGCTCACCTCGATCCGAACCACACCTGAGGCCCGTGCCTCCTCCAGCAGGCGTGCAACCTGGAACCGGGAGACGCCGTAGGTTTCGGCTATTTCCACCTTGGACCGGTTGTCCAGATAGTAGTCCCGACCAATCCGGGCCAGTAGCTCCTGATGCGGAAGTGACTCCACGTGATTCCCTCCGCTGTGGACGTTTGAGCAGTACATGTTGCTCAAATGAGTATATATGACTAAAGTCACTTAACAAATGAGCAAGTAGGAAGTCTCAAATGAGCAATGAAGGTGGATGTATGGCGAATCAGCGTAGACCCGTCATCGGTAGAGCACTCCGGCTGCTGTCGGTGGCGACAGCAGCCGGGCTGGTCTTGGCAGGTTGCGGGGCCAACTCCGCGGCCGACCGCGAGGAGTTGGTGGTGGCAATCGTCTCCAACCCCCAGATGCAGGATGCAATCTCACTGCAGGACGACTTCACAGAGAAGCACCCTGATATTGATGTCCGGTTCGTTTCACTCCCCGAAAACGAGGCGCGAGCCAAGATCACTGCGTCGGTCGCTACGCAGGGCGGCGAGTTCGACGTCGTCATGATCTCCAACTATGAGACACCGATGTGGGCGGAAAACGGGTGGATTACCAACCTGCAGGAATACGCGGACACCACTGAGGGCTACGACCCTGACGATTTCCTTCCCACGATCAGCGACGCGCTGAGCTACGAAGAAGACCTGTATTCGGTGCCGTTCTATGGGGAGTCAGCGTTCCTTGCATATCGGGCTGATTTGTTTGAACAGGCTGGCCTCACGATGCCAGCGAATCCTACCTGGGCTGACCTGGCGGGTTTTGCTGAGGAGCTCCACAACCCTGAGGAGAATTTTTCCGGAATCTGCCTCCGGGGTCTGGCTGGCTGGGGAGAAGTAATGGCTCCACTGAGCACCATGATTAACACCTATGGCGGTCAATGGTTCGACGAGGATTGGAACGCAACCCTCGATTCCCCCGAAGTTGAGGCGGCGGTGACCGACTACGTTGATCTGGTCCGTACCTCGGGGCAACCGGGCGCCGCGACGAGCGGCTACGGCGACTGCATCACGCTTTACAGCCAGGGCAACGCGGCAATGTGGTTCGACGCCACGGCGATGGTGTCCACCATCGAGGACCCGGCGTCGTCACAGGTGGTCGGCAAGACGGCCTACGCGCCAGCGCCCGTGGAGGAGACCGAGTCGGCCGGCTGGCTGTACAGCTGGTCGCTGGCGATCCCTGAGACCAGCGAGAACAAAGACGCTGCCTGGGATTTCATTTCCTGGATGACCTCACCTGAGTACATCAAACTGGTCGGCAACGAGATTGGCTGGGAACGGGTACCACCGGGCAGCAGGATGTCTACCTACGAGAACCCCGAGTATGCGGAGATCGCGGAGGCCTACGCCGAGCCCACGCTCACGGCTATGAATAGCGCCTCCCAGGACACCAGTATCTCCGCAGAGGTCCCCTACCGGGGCTTGCAGTTTGTCGGTATTCCCGAGTTCCAGGACCTGGGAACCAGGGTGGGGCAACAGATTTCGGCTGCCATCGCCGGGCAGATCAGTGTGCAGGAAGCACTGGAGCAGTCTCAGCAGTACGCAGAAACCGTTGCCGAGACCTACCGGTCAGGGGAGAACAAATGAGCACTCTGGTGGACAAGCACAACAGCAAACAGCTCAAGCAACGTACCGAACGCAACGAACGTGGCATGTCGAAGGCCGAAGGATGGCGTCGCCGCGGGCCGCTGCTTCCCGCACTGCTCTTCACCATTTTGGTCACCCAGCTGCCCTTCCTTTTCACCATCTGGTATTCGATGCGGTCATGGAACCTGCTGCGTCCCGAGGGCGACATCTTCGTCGGCCTGTCCAACTATCTAGCCATTTTCGCCGACTCGACCTTCAGGGGCGCTGCATTCAACAGCATCCTCATCACCCTTGGCTGCGTGTTCGCGGCCATGCTGCTCGGCACCGGGTTCGCACTCCTGCTGGACCGCAGTTTCCGCGGGAGGGGTCTGGCACGAACCCTGTTCATCACCCCGTTCCTGATCATGCCAGTCGCCGGAGCCACCCTCTGGTCGGTGTCGATGCTGAGCCCCAGCTTCGGCCTGGTGAACTGGCTTCTCGGCCTGGTGGGCATCCCCGCGGTCGAGTGGACGTCGTCGTACCCGGTGCTCTCGATCCTGATTGCGCTGGTGTGGCAGTGGACCCCCTTCATGATGCTGCTGGTCCTGGCAGGCCTGCAGGCGCAGCCGAAAGACGTACTGGAAGCCGCGCAGATGGACGGCGCGAACTGGGGTAAAACCTTCATCTCGGTGACCCTGCCGCAACTGCGCCGCTACATCGAACTTGGCGTCCTGTTGGGGGCGATCTACGTGGTCAACACCTTCGACCAGATCTATCTGATGACCGCTGGCGGGCCGGGTACTGCCAGCGCCAACCTGCCGTTCTACATCTACCAACGGGCATTCCTTGGCTTCGATATCGGCCAGGCCGCGGCGATGGGCGTCATCGTGGTCATCGCCACCATCATCATTGCAACCTTCGCGCTGCGGTTGATCTTCCGCAGCTTTGAGACAGAGGACTGACCCGTGGCCATTGAGACACTAGGTACGACGACGACGTCCCGCTCGGCGGTCCGCCCGCCGCAGCGCCGGGGGATGTCCCCCCTGCTCACCACGCTGACTTGGGTGCTGGCCATCGGCTTCTTCAGCCCAGTGCTGTGGATGGTGTTGACCTCCTTCAAGCAGGAGGCAGATGCCGCCTCAAACCCGCCCACCTTCTTTTTCGAGCCGACGCTTGACCAGTACCGGGCGGTGATCGATTCGGGGGCGGGCAGCTACTTCCTCAATTCGATGATCGCCACCGGCGTCTCGACGCTGCTGGTCATCCTGCTGGCTGTCCCGGCGTCCTATGCCTTGAGCATCAGGCCGGTGAAGCGGACCAAGGACGTACTGTTCTTCTTTATCTCCACCAAAATGCTCCCGGTGGTGGCGGTGATCATGCCGATCTACGTGATCGCGGGGCAACTGCGGGTGCTAGACAACATCTGGACGCTCGTCGTCCTGTATACGGCAATGAACTTGCCGATCGCGATCTGGATGATGCGCTCCTTCTTCGACGAGGTGCCCAGCGAGGTGCTGGAGGCCGCCCAGATGGACGGGGCCTCACTGTTGAAGACTCTGCGTATTGTCCTGGTCCCGATGGTCGCCCCGGGGTTGGCCGCCACCGCGCTGATCTGCGTGATCTTCTCCTGGAACGAGTTCTTCTTCGCGCTGAATCTGACAGCGGCGAAGGCCGCGACCACGCCGGTGTTCCTGGTGTCACAAATGGCCAGTGAGGGTCTATTCCTGGCGCAGCTGTCCGCCGCGTCGGTACTAGCCTCCCTGCCGGTGGTCATCGCTGGCTGGATTGCCCAGAAGCAGCTGGTTCGCGGCCTCTCCATGGGCGCCGTGAAGTAGCGGGATCGACGGGTGCGATGGAGTAGCCGGGGCGATGGCGCGATGGAGTAGCCGGAACCGCCCGGGACACGCATCGCCCGCCGCCGTCGGACGCCCCTCGTTCCAAAATAGTGGTGCCCCCGCAGGAACGCTGTTGCTCAACAGCTAATCTGCGGGGGCACCACTATTTTGCCCGCTGACCCGTCGAGGGCCCGGCGGGTCAGGGGGTGACGACCGCCTTGAGCGCCCCAGGCCGATTGCCAGCGAGTAGGGCGCCTTCGACGTCGTCGAGGCCGTGGTGCGAGGTGACCAGCCCATCCAGGTCGATCAGGCCGCGCGCGGCAAGGCTGATGGCCGTGGGCCAGGTATTCGCATACCTGAAGGTACCGGTGATGGTCAGTTCGCGGTTCTGCACCAGGGGGACAGGCAGGGCAATAGTGTCTGCCCCCATACCCACCAGAACAGCGCGTCCCCGTGGTGCCAGTCTCTGCAGACCAGCAAGCACGGCAGGCTCAGCTCCCGTGGCATCGATGAACACGTGGTATTCGGGGCCGATGGGCGGCGCATCGTCGGCGGTGAAGGTGCTTTGCGCCCCGTACTGCCCGGCGATCGTGAGGCGTTCGCCCCGCATATCTGTCAGGGTGACCTCGGCGCCGGCCAACTGGGCCACCTTGGACACCAACAAGCCAATCGGCCCTGCTCCCGCGACCAGAACGCGAGAGCCCACTCCGACCCTTCCTGCCGCCCGGGCGGCAAGAGCCACGCTGAGTGGCTCGAGAAGGGCAGCGGCGTCGTCGGAGACCGAATCCGGGACCGGATGGCAAAACGCGGCGGGATGGGCCGCGTACTCGCTGAAAACGCCATCCACGGGGGGTGTGGCGAAGAAGCGAACCTCGGGATCCAGGTTGTAACAGCCAGCAAGGCTCTGGGGGGAAAGTGGGTTCGGTACGCCTGGTTCCAGGGACACCCGCTGACCAACGTGCCGGTCCGTCACGCCAGCCCCCAGCTCCACGATTTCGCCGGCCGGTTCATGCCCCAGGACCAGTGGTCGCTCCACCACGAAGGATCCGATCCGGCCATGCTGAAAATAGTGGGTGTCGGATCCGCACACTCCCACTGAGAGAATGCGGACCAGGACCTCCCCGATACCGGGCGAGGGGACTGGGCGATCCTCCACCAGCAGGCTGCCGGGACCCTGCAAAACCGATACTTTCACGGCGCGCTCCATTGATTGATACCAGGACTGCTCGTTTGAGGAGCCCCTCTCGCTCAAATGATACCGGGTAGTTTGGCGAGCCACCAGATCCCGGGGGGCTGTTGCCGGTCGGGGTGGCGTACTAAGGTTGGATTGTTAGCGTCAGACGGGTAGAGGGCGTCTGTCATAGTGCACACTCCAACGAAGGATTCACTCATGACCGAAAACATCTCCCCTGCCAGCCAGGAGCCCCACAACATCCGAGACTGGGCGGATCTCGCCGAGGAAATGTGGACCTACCTCACCGGCAAGGGTGCAGCCGTCAACTACAGCTTCATCGACATGACCGTCGAGGTACCGCGGGATATCGGCCCCGATGCCCCGCGCGCCACATGGAAGCTGAACGGAACGTTGCGTGTCACCACCAGTGACAACGATGCAGCGGGCTCAGACACCCACCGCAGCTGAGCCATGACCGCAAGAATCCGGTTGGAGATCGATCTCGAGTTTTCGGTGACCGAACCAGCAAGGCCGGACCAATCTTCTTCGACCGTTAACGGAACCGTTAAAGCCAACGGGTCCACCGTCGAGGTGTATCTCGATACACCCGAGGCGTTTAGCGGGTCTGCTCTTCCCAGCCTCGACGCCGTCCGGGAGCTGGCCAAAGCATTCGCCGACCAGGGCGTTGCCGTGTCGGTGTCCGGGCCCAAAGGTAGCCTCGTAAGCCTCGGCGCCGTCAAGGTGTCACGGGCGCAACGGCTCCTAACCCGCTCACCGCACATCCGGCTGGGGTCCCTCAGCGCACTCACGCCCATGGCCAAGAGTGTGCGGGCCTCAGGGAAGGCCGACGCTCCCAACCTGCTGCCGCCGTCGACCCCGTTCCCTCTGGTGCCCACGGTGAACCGGAAGATCCAGCGGCGGGTGACCACCACCCACCACACGCCCGGCAGCGGACGTGCCCGATTGATCTTCGTCCAGGATTCGGCGACCTGGAATGGGCAGGTGCCACGGGAGTTCAATCTGGGGCCGGTGTCCACCACGATCGGCAGCGGAGACGGCGTCGATCTGATGCTGCCCGGCCTGGACGCCGTGCACGCCGAAGTGGTGCATAACGAGGCCGACGAGTATGTCCTCGTACCGCATGGACCGGTCAGCGGCAGCGTTAATCCCGCGGAGCCGTCGGTGCTCCGGACCGGGGCACGCATCCAACTGGGTCAATGGTGCCTCGCCTATTTCCGGGAGGAGTACGCCGATCATGGGAGGCCATTCGGTGGTCGCAGTGGAGGGGAGCTGGCGTACCAGCGACCGCAGTTCGATCCGCGCACCGGCAGGACTGAGGGTGACGGTTCGGAAGGTGTCGGGGACTTCCGCCGTCGGCCGCGCTAAGCCGCGTTGTGGACAGTATTGAACTACTGCTGGATGAGGGATCAGAGCAATTCATCACGGGCGAGTGGGAGGCGCTTCAGGCGGCCGGGCTGCCGAGCCGTGCCTCCCACCGTTCTCCGCATAACCGTCCGCACATCACCCTCGTAGCCGCGCCAGCCATCACCGGCGACCGGGATGAGCAGACCGGGGCAGGGCTGAACCTGCCCCTGGCCTTCACCTGCGGCGGGCTGTTGCTGTTCAACGCCGGGCGCAAGGGCTACGTGCTGGCACGGCAGGTGGTGTGCACCGCCGACTTGCTGATGCTGCACCGTCGGGTGCACGAGGCCGGTGCTGTGGCTGGCGCGGCGTCCACCTCGCTGCCTGGCAGCTGGATCCCGCACATCACTCTCGCGAACGCGGTGCCGCGGGAACAGCTGGCGGCTGCGCTCGACGTCGTCGGCGCCCCCATGCCCGGTGGAAGCATTGTGGGCGCGCGGCGCTGGGACAGTCAGGCCAGGACAATCACCGGACTGGCCGGGCTCACGAACATGACCTGCGGCTAGGTCAACAACCAGGCAATCACAATCAGGGCGGGCACGGACAGCATCGACGAAATCAGGATGACATCCCTCGCCACAGTGATTCCCCGGTTGTATCGGCCCGCGAACAGGAACACGTTCTGGGCGGCGGGCAGGGCGGCCATGACCACCGCGCCGAACACCAGCTCATCGTCCAGCTGAAACAGGAACTTGCTGAGCAGGTAGGCAGTCGCCGGCATGACGAAGGTCTTAATGAGGGTCGCCACGATGACCTCGGTGCGGCCCTCGCTGGCCCGCAGCGGACGGCTCCCCCGGAGCGACATGCCGAACGCCAACAGCACGAGCGGAACCGCAGCCCCGCCCAGTAGCGCCAGCGGCTCCCAGATCAGTTGCGGCACGTCCAGGTCAGCCCAGCCGACAGCCAAACCAATGAACGAGGCAATGATCATCGGGTTGCGAAAGGGCTGGGTCAGCACGTTCTTAACCGAGGGTTTCCGTCCTGACGAGAGGTCAAGAATGGTGAGGTAGAGCGGGGTCAAGAGAAGCAACTGCACCAGCAACACCGGGGCGACGGCCGTCGCGTTGCCCAGCGCGTAGACAGCAATCGGGATGCCGATGTTATTGGCGTTGACGTAGGACCCGGCCATCGCGCCGATAACGGTTTCGGCCGCTGGACGACGGAACCAGATCCGGCTCACCACTACATACAGGAGCGCCGCGACCACGGCAGTGATGAGCGCGATGGGCAGGTAGGCGGACAGGACCGCCGTCAGGTCGGCGCCCGCTAGAATGGTGAACAGCAGGGCCGGATTGGTGATGAAGAAGGCCGTCTGGGTGAGGGCCTTCACGGTCTCGGGCCCACCGACCCGCAGCCGGGCAGCGATATAGCCTGCCAGGATCACCGCTCCGACAATCGCGAATCCCACCAGTACGCCGTTCAAAAGACCCTCCGGCCGCAGTTGATGATGGGGCAAGCTCGGCTGCACCCCAGGGATATCGGGTTGCAACCGCCCCGTCGCTGCGGGGTCGTTCGGTCGGTATTACTTGAGGTGGTCGACGAGCTGTTCAGCGATCCCCGTATAGGTGGCGGGGGTCAGCGCCATCAGTCGGTTCTCCGCCCCGGTTGAAAGTCCCAGCCCGGAAACGAACTCCTGCATCCGGGCGCCATCGACACGCTGCCCACGGGTCAGCTCCTTCAGGCGCTCGTAGGGGTCGTCCATGCCCGGGACACCAGCGATGCCCTCGGCCCGCATGACCATCTGGACGGCTTCACCAAGTACTTCCCAGTTGGAGTCGAGATCAGCGGCCAGCACTGGACCAGCGACGTCGAGCCGCTCCAGGCCCTTCGCCACATTCGACAGCGCCAACAGCGAATGGCCGAACGCGACACCAATGTTCCGCTGCGAGGACGAGTCGGTGAGGTCACGCTGCCACCGTGAGGTAACCAGGGTGGCCCCCAGCACGTCCAGCAGGGAACAGGAGATTTCGAGGTTCGCTTCGGCGTTCTCGAACCGGATCGGGTTCACCTTGTGCGGCATCGTTGAGGACCCGGTGGCACCTTCCACCGGAACCTGGGCGAAATACCCGATCGAAATGTAGCTCCACACGTCGGTGCAGAAGTTGTGCAGGATCCTGTTGAAACGAGCCACATCCGCATAGAGCTCAGCCTGCCAGTCGTGGGATTCAATCTGGGTGGTCAGCGGGTTCCAGGTCAGCCCCAGCCCCTCCACAAAATCCTGTGACACCCGCTGCCAGTCGGCACCGGGGACGGACGCGTAGTGGGCGGCGAAGGTGCCGGTCGCACCGTTGATCTTGCCAAGGTACTCAGTGCGTTCGATCCGCTTGAGCTGACGGTCCAACCGATGCGCGACGACGGCGAGTTCCTTGCCCAGCGTGGTGGGTGTAGCTGGTTGACCGTGGGTGCGCGAGAGCATTGGTACAGCCGCCGACTCGCGCGCCATTCCGGAGATCTGGGCAGTCAGGGCCCGTGCGGCGGGTAGCCAGACGTTTTCGACGGCTCCCTTGATTCCCACGGCGTAGGAAAGATTGTTGATGTCCTCGGAAGTGCAGCCGAAGTGCACCAGGGGTTTGAGGGACGCAATTCCGATCTCGGGGAGCCGGCGTCCAATGAAGTATTCGACCGCCTTGACGTCGTGGACAGTGACCCGTTCCAGTTCGGCGAGCTCAGCGACCGACTGTCCGTCGAAAGAAGTCACGATCTTCCGGAGCGCCGCCTCCTGATCGGAGGTCAGGGGCGCGGTTCCCGGCAGGACCGCATTGCGGGTGAGGTGGATCAGCCACTCCACCTCCACATGGACGCGGTCCCGGTTCAGCGCCGCCTCGGAGAGATAATCGACTAGGGCCGCCACGGCACCGCTATACCGACCGTCCAGCGGGCCGAGAGCCAGCGGAACGCCCGACGGGGTTGAAGTCGATGCGAGGTTTACTCGGGAAGTATCAGCCATACCCCGATCATTTCACGATCTGGAGGGTGCCTGCAGTCGTGTGACTTGCCCCGTCTGAAGCCAACGCACTGCGCGAGCTCACATAGCAACCCTTTCACCCACGGCTGCCCCGGCGCGGGGTACCGTTCGAATGAAATAGCCCCGGCGGGACAGGCAGGAAGGTGTCATGAATGGTGCAGCTGGGTTGTCGTGCGAACCCTGGGCGGTTGACAGCGGCACCGTCGTAGCGCTTGGTGGCCTGGTCCTGCTCCAGGCCGAAGCGGTGGAAAGCGTCGCGTCCCGGATGGTGGAGGTTGCCGACCTTGAGTGGGAATCGCCGGCGGGCCGGAACTATCGGGACTACGTTCTGATCCAGGCGGGGGGAGTGCGGATGTGCGGAGCACTGTTGCGTGACGCCGCGATCGGCATCGAGTCGTTCGCTGCCACGCTCAGAAGCTTCGAGTACAACCGATTCCTGGAGCAGCAGCTGCCATGAGGGCAACGGACGGCCTAGTACCAGTAACTCCATCACCGGGGCCGGTGGAGTCCAGCATCGTTGTCAGCGGTGGAGTAGGAAGCATCAGGTTTCAATGGTCGGAGCTTCGGCAGGGAGCGGTCCGGCTCGGGCTCCTGGCCGACAGCATCAGGGATGCCCTCCATCAGTGCGGGGAGCTCCAATGGCGACTCCAGATGCTCCTCAATGAGCAGGACACGATGGTGCAGGGCGCGGGGGTCGCCGCCGTTACCGGCCTCGACGACGCGCGGACTGCGTTGGCGGCAGCCGACAATGAGCTGCGGGACACAGCCCAGCGGGTGGAAGCGTGCCGACTGGCGTACGAAGCGGCCGAGGCCATGGCTCGCCTGGCTTCGGCCGCAGCCAGAACCGCTTTGGGGGAGGTTGAACGTGACCTGGCTCGGGTCATCGGTCTCGCCAATGCTGGCGACCTGGCCGAACCCAGTGCGTTGAGCGTGGAACGATTGTCGCCTGTTGTCGAGTTGACCCTCGACGGCTCAGTGCCCGCTCTCCTGGATCGGGTTCAGGTGGTCAATGCGGACGGACCGGGAGCCTTCGAGGTCCTGAAAGTGCAGGGAACGGAGGGGCCGGTGTTTGTTGTGGTGCTGCCGGGTACCCAGGGATCATCCATTACCGCCAGCACCCATCCCTTCGACCCGACCGGAATCGTCGAGGCGGTCCAGTACGACAGCGCATTCGTCACTGAGGCAGTGGGTCAGGCGCTCGCCGAATCGGGGGCCGTCCCAGGGGACCGGGTGATGGTCGTTGGCTACAGCCAGGGTGGGATGCACGCAGCGAACATTGCTCAGAACGAGGGCTTCGCTGACACCTACCACCTTGAGCTGGTGCTGACCGCGGGATCTCCCACCGGCCGGGAACCCTCAGGCGGGGCTCAATACCTGCACCTGGAGCATGCCGACGATTGGGTCCCTCAAGTGGATGGCGTTTCGAACCCCGACGAACGCGACCGGGTCACGGTGACCCTCCAGGATCCGGTGACAGAGGTTCCCGACGGCGACAAAGGGTTGGGTGCAGCGCACAAGCTGGGCACCTACCTGGCCGGGGCCGAAGCCGTCGAGGCCAGCAGCCACCCCTCAGTGGTAGCGACCGTCGCCACACTCAGGGCTGCGATCGGTACCCGGGTACCGGCCGAACGGCATGTGTTCATAGCCCACCGCCCCTCGGTCGAGGGGCGTACCTCCTCGACTGACCAGCGGCGACGGGGCCATCGGCCCACGCCCGGCCCGGCCCCTGAGCCGGGCCGCTCGGTGGGTGGACCCCAGCTACCTGCGAGTGCCAGTGAGTGACCCTGCCACCATCGAGACCACGCTGATGATGAGTGAGCCAAGGACTGCGGTCCAGAAGAAATCGTCAACCGAGAACTGGATGGGAGTGAAAGAGGTCAGCCACGCGGTAAGCATCAGCATGCCTGCGTTGATGATGACGGTGAATAAACCGAGCGTCAGGATGGTGAGCGGCAGGGACAGCAACGCAACGATTGGCCGGACCAGCGCATTGACGATACCAAAGACCAACCCGATGAACAGGTAAGACAACACGACTTCGGTGGTGTCTCCACTGGACCCCGCTGCTCCCACCTCGATGCCTGGCAGAAGCCAGGCCGCTACGAAAAGCGCCAGCGCATTGATAAGGATACGCACGATGAACTTCAGCATGTCTCAATGCTGTCATAAGGCTCGACCCATGCCCAGCGATAAGCTGGACCCATGACTACACCAGAGCGCCAGGGCGACGACGCCGGGGCACAGGAACCTTCAATCCATCCCCGCAGCGTGTTGGGCCGCCTGCCACGCTATGCGGCTGGCAAACCACCGGTCGTTGTCGATGGCCTGCAGAGCTACAAGCTTTCCTCCAATGAGAACCCCCTTCCGCCGCTGCCCTCGGTGCTAGCGGCGATCGCGTCGCAAACGCACATCAACCGGTATCCGGACCCGATGACCACCGCGCTCCGGACCGCGCTCGCTTCGTTCCTCGCAGTTCCGGCCGATGACATTGTGGCTGGCGCAGGAAGCCTGGGCGCGTTGAACCAGGTCCTGGCCACCTTTGCAGGGCAGAACGACTATGACGCGGCCGATGAAGTGATCTATCCCTGGCGCTCATTCGAGGCGTACCCCATCTGCGTCGGACTAGCCGGGGCCGCCGGTGTGCAGATTGCGCTAAACCAGGATGGAACCCACAACCTCGAGGCAATGCTTGCAGCAATTACTGACAGGACCCGCGTCATCCTGCTGTGCACGCCCAACAACCCCACCGGACCGATTCTCAAGAAGGCCGAGGTCGCTTCGTTCCTGCAGCGGGTGCCGGCGCATATCGTCGTCGTCATCGATGAGGCCTACCAGGAGTTTGTCAGGGACGCCGAGGCAGTGGACGGGCTCGCGATGTACCGGGAACACCAGAACGTTGTGGTGTTGCGCACGTTCTCGAAGGCACACGGGCTCGCTGGGCTTCGTGTGGGGTACTCCGTGTCACAGCCTGAGCTGACTCAACATCTCAGGGTGAGCGCCGTGCCGTTTGCAGTCTCCCAGATCGCCGAACAGGCTGCGGTAACGTCCCTGGAACATTTCGACGAGGTCAGAGAGCGTGTCCAGGGGATCGTTGATGAGCGGACCCGGGTGGTCGAAGGCCTGCGAAAGCTGGGCTGGACCGTGCCCAACGCCGAAGGAAACTTCGTGTGGCTCGCGCTGGGCGACAACACTCCGGAATTTGCTGGACTCGCTGAACAGCGGGCCTTGTCGGTACGCGCCTTCGGCACCGAGGGGGCTCGAGTGAGCATTGGGGAGCCCGAAGCCAATACCCGTTTCCTTGACCTTTGCGCAGCGTACCCCCACGGGCCCGGCCTTTCGTAGAGCGTCATAAATGGGTTGAGCTGGATCTCGTGGCTAGTGTGGACGAGGTACATGCGCATGAGGGTATGTCCCAGTGATTCATTCCATTTGAGGTATATAAGGACGGGGAGGGAGCACGTATGGACGCCGCGCAATCGACTGCCACCGGGCTGGGCAGCAACGGAAATGACGTGAGCCCGCCCGATGCCGGACTGAACACCCCGGACATGGTCCAGCTGATGACCGCAGATGGCGACCTGCAGGACGATGCTCGGTTAAGCGACTATGCCCCCGATCCAGACACCTATCAGGGCCTGTACCGGGACATGTTCCTGATCCGCCGGTTCGATCAGGAGTCGACGGCGCTCCAGCGCCAGGGCCAGCTCGCCCTCTGGGTGCCACTGACTGGCCAGGAAGCCGCGCAGATCGGCTCGGGTCGCGCGATGCAGCCACAGGACTATGCCTTCCCCACCTACCGGGAGCACGGCGTAGCGCTGACCAGGGGGGTCGACCTGCCGGACATCCTGAAGCTATTCCGCGGCATCACAAACGGCGGCTGGGATCCCCGGGAGCACAACTTTCAGCTCTACACGCTCGTCTTGGCCGCTCAGACCCTGCACGCTGTCGGCTATGCAATGGGAATCCAGCGGGATCGGACGGCCGATCCCGCCGTCCCCGCGGCGGCATCGGTCGCCTATTTCGGGGACGGGGCCAGCTCCGAGGGTGATGTTCACGAAGCAATGGTCTTCGCCGCATCGTTCAACGCCCCGGTGGTGTTTTTCTGCCAGAACAACCACTGGGCCATCTCGGTGCCCTCGGATGTCCAGACTCGGGTACCCCTGGCCGAGCGGGCCGCCGGCTACGGGTTCCCCGGCGTCCGCGTCGACGGTAACGATGTCCTGGCAGTCAACGCGGTCACCGCCTGGGCGTTGGAACATGCCAGGCAAGGGAAGGGGCCGGTGCTCATCGAGGCCTTCACCTACCGGATGAGCGCCCACACCACAGCCGACGACCCGACCAAGTATCGTGCCTCCGCTGACGAAGAGTCGTGGCTGGCGCGGGACCCCTTACTCCGGGTGGAAAGATTTCTCCGAGCCAACGGCACCGCCGACGCGTTTTTCGAACGGCTTGAGGAGGAGGCAGTGGAGCAGGCCGGCCGGCTCCGCCGCGCGGTTCTGGCCATGGAGGCCCCCGACCTTAGCCAGCGTTTCGGGACCACCTATGCCGAGCCGCATCCCCTGGTCCAGGAGGAACTGCGGTTCTGGCAGAGCTACGAAGCTGGGTTCGCACCCGAGAAGGACGGAGGTCGCTAGATGCCGGTCATGACCATCGCCAAAGCCATCAACGAGGGGCTCCGCGCCGCACTCGACGCTTCCCCGACGACGCTACTCATGGGGGAAGACATCGGCGCTCTCGGGGGCGTGTACCGCGTGACAGAGGGTCTGAAAGCCGAGTTCGGCGCAGATCGCGTTGTCGACACGCCGCTTGGCGAGTCAGGCATCATCGGGACAGCTATCGGGCTGGCCCTGCGCGGCTATCGACCCGTATGCGAGATTCAGTTCGACGGTTTCGTCTTCCCGGGCTTTAACCAGATCACCACCCAGCTAGCGAAGATGCATGCCCGCAGTGACGGAATGCTCCGGGTCCCGGTAGTCATCCGGATTCCCTACGGGGGCGGGATCGGCAGCGTTGAACACCATTCCGAGTCACCCGAGGCGTTGTTTGCCCACACCGCGGGACTGCGCATCATCACGCCCTCCAACCCCCAGGACGCCTATTGGATGATCCAGCAGGCCATCGAGTGCGACGACCCGGTGATTGTCTTCGAACCGAAACGACGCTACTGGCTCAAGGGAGAGGTGGACCTGACCGCCCCATCCGGGGACCCGTTCACCGCCCACGTGCTGCGTGAAGGAACAGACGCGACAGTGGTGGCGTACGGCCCGCTGGTGCCCGTTGCCCTCGCCGCCGCAGCGGCTGCAGCGGAGGATGGGCACAGTATCGAAGTGATCGACCTCCGATCGGTGTCACCGATGGATTTCGACACGGTGACGGCGTCAGTGCAGAAGACCGGACGGCTGGTTGTCGCGCACGAAGCGCCCACGTTCGGCGGGATCGGCGGCGAGCTTGCGGCCCGAGTGGGAGAACGCGCCTTCCTCTCACTGCAGGCTCCCGTGATGCGGGTGGGAGGCTTCCACCTGCCGTATCCCGTGGCGCGGATGGAAGAGCACTACCTGCCGGATATTGATCGGATTCTCGAATCCGTCGACCGAGCGCTGGCCTACTAGAGGAACCCATGACACTCAATACGTTCAATCTCCCCGACGTCGGAGAAGGGCTCACCGAAGCAGAAATTGTTCAGTGGAAGGTCCAGCCAGGCAGCGTCGTCGCGATCAATGACATCATCGTCGAGATTGAGACCGCCAAATCCCTGGTGGAGCTGTCCTCCCCGTACGCGGGAGTCGTCGCGGCACTGCTGGCTACGGAGGGCGAAACGGTCGACGTCGGATCGCCGATCATCTCCGTAGCGGACGGCGACGACGACGCCCCAGCTCCCCAGATGCCCGGCGAGTTATCCACCCCGCCGGCGACCACCCATCCGTCAGGCGCCACGGATGCGTCAGCTACCAGGGTGGCCGCGGCCGACGGCGGACAGCGTACGGACACCCAGGAATCACCGGAGGCGGGCCCACTGGTGGGAACCGGCCCCAAAGCTGATGCGGTGAAACGGCGGCCCCGACGGACTGATGCAGCCCCACTGCAGGCTCCAGACCCGCAGCCCGCCCCACCGGCTGATGGGGCCCAGGCAGCCACCCGGGTGCTCGCCAAACCACCGGTTCGGAAGGCGGCCCGTGATCTCGGAATCAACCTCTCCGATGTGGAGGGAACCGGTCGCTCGGGCGAGGTGACCAAGCGGGATCTCATGAGCTACCAGGCGCAGCGCGACGCCGAGCAGGACGGCGCCAATACGTTCTGGGACGCGCCCCAGAAGCCCCAGGACCAGCGGATTGAACGAGTGCCCGTCAGAGGCGTCCGCAAGGCCACCGCAAAGGCAATGGTGGACAGCGCCTTCTCGGCGCCGCACGTCAGCATCTTCGTGGACGTTGACGCGTCACGCACCATGGAATTTGTGAAGCGGCTCAAGGCCTCCCGGGACTTTGAGGGAATCAAGGTGTCCCCCCTGCTCATTCTGTGCAAGGCAGTGATCTGGGCGGCCGCCCGCAACCCGTCGGTCAATGCGACCTGGGCCGGTGACGAGATCCTCGTCAAGCACTTCATGAATCTGGGCATTGCTGCCGCTACCCCTCGTGGACTCATGGTCCCGAACATCAAGGATGCGCAGGACCTGACGTTGAAGGAGCTCGCGATCGCCCTCAACGAGTTAGCGACCACTGCTCGTGCCGGGAAGACGCAACCGGCCCAGATGCAGGGCGGGTCCCTCACCGTCACGAATATCGGTGCACTCGGGATCGATACAGGGACGCCAATCATCAACCCGGGAGAGGTTGCGATCGTGGCCTTCGGCACGATCAAGCAGAAACCGTGGGTGCTCGACGGGGAAGTAATCCCACGGTGGATCACCACTCTGGGAGGGTCGTTTGACCATCGGGTGGTGGATGGTGACCTCAGTGCGCGCTTCATGGCCGACGTTGCCTCCATCCTGGAGGAGCCCGCGCTGCTGCTCGACTGACGTTGTGCCCTAGGCTGGTTTCCGATGCCACATAACCCCAGCCCAAGCCAGCGCCCCGACCGTGAAAATTCGGGGGCGCCGTCGCCCACCGGTTCCTACCTCAAGCGGCTCCTGCCCATGCTGCTCGCCGCGTTCATCGGCTCAACCCTGCTGCAGTTCCTCTTCCCGGAACTGAACTTCGTGGTCCGGTTGCTGATTCTTGCCGTCCTGCTGCTGGCGGTCTCCGTTGTCCTGGACCGGTTGCGTTCCCGCAACAGGTAGCCTCCGCTTACGCACGATTCGACGCGATCGCTTCCTGGAGAATCGGGGCAAGACGCTCGATTCCCGTGACGATGTCCTCGCTGGAGACTGCGCTGAAGGCAAGCCGCAGCTTGTTTGAGGGGGCGTCGGAGGGGGTGAAAGCGGCGCCGGGAATGAACACCACCCCCGCGTCGATTGCCTTGTACAACAGGGGATAGGTGTCGATCCCTTCGGGCAGGGTTACCCAGATAAAGAATCCCCCATCGGGACGCGTCCAGGTCGCCGACGCCGGAAGGTGCTGCGCCAGGGCACTCAGCATGGTTGAACACCGTTCGCTGTATAAGGCACGCGTGGTCTCAAGGTGACCCAGCCAGTCGTAGTCGCTGAGATAAGCCGATACCAGCATCTGGGTCAGCGGGGATGGACACAGGACCACGGCCTCACACGCCAGATAGAACCGCCGATGCAGATGCTTGGGCACCAACGCCCAGCCGAGCCGGACCCCGGGGGCGAAAATCTTGGAAAAGGACCCCAGATAAATGACGTCGTCGGGGTTACCTTCGCGCAGCGGGGTCAGGGGCTTGCCATCAAAGCGCAGCAGGCCGTACGGGTTGTCCTCCAAGACGAGGATGTTGTGCTTTTTACAGATATCGACAATGACCTGACGGCGGCTGGCCTTCAGCGTGATCCCACTCGGGTTGTTGAAGCTGGGGATGGTGTACAGAGCCTTGATGGTGCGGCCCTCCGACTGTAGTTCGTCGATCCGCTGTTGCAGCGCTTCGGGGACCAGGCCGTCGTCGTCCATGGCCACCGCCTGGACATCCACCTGGTAAGCCTCGAAGGTGTTGAGTGCTCCAACATACGTGGGGTCTTCACACAGGATCACATCCCCCGGGTTGCAGAACACCTTGGCGGCGACGTCCTGCGCTGACTGCGATCCGGTCGTGACCACAAGGTCAGCCGGGTCGGCATCAGTTATTCCCTCGGCCGCCATGACCTCGCAGATCTGTTGACGGAGTTTCTCCATCCCCTGGCCGCCGCCGTATTGCAGCGCCTCCAGGCCGTGCTCGGCGATGATCTGTTGGGCAGTGTCGCCAAGCTCCTTCAGGGGGAGTGAACGCAGGTAGGGGCTTCCTCCGGCGAGCGACACCAGACCGGGCCGGATGGAGATGTCGAAGACGTCGCGTACCGCGGATTGCTTGATGTTGGCAGCCCGATCGGAGAACAGCGCCTCGTGCCGATGAGCTGAATCAACTGCTCGGACCAGCGCTGCTTCAGTTTCGGCCGGCATGGTCGATGGGTCAAGTTTTGACTGTGAGTTCACTCACGCAGTCTATGACAGGGGTTAACTAATGAGCAACGGGTGTTGCCTCTCGCAGGATTCTGCCCGGGTTAGATCCAGCCAGCATCGCGGGCCTTCGCGCCCGCCTGGAATCGACTGTCTGCCTTGAGGGCCTCAAGCATCCAGGCGATGTGCCGTCTGCACGTGCGTACATTGAGATCGACGCGCCGGGCGATAACCTCATCCGAGTAGCCGGCCGCGAGGCCCGCGAGAATTGCCTGCTGGGTTCCATTGAGGGGTGACACAGCGTCCTCCTCCGTTGGAAACGGCGCGGCGAATTCCCAGGTGAAGTCGAAGAACCTCATGAAGACGTTCACCAGGTTGGGGTCCCGGATCATCATCGCGGCCTTGTCGTCGCTCGTCAGCTGCCGGGCGACGACGGCGAGTTTCCGGTCGAAAATCAGCATCCGAAATGGCACGGACGGTAACGTGCGGAACTCACCACCCTCCGCAGCAATCGCTTTCACCGCCTTGCGGGTTGGCATGTGATCGCGGGTGCTGAGGTCGTAGAGGGTCCTGCGGCTCACTCCCTGCTTCAGCAGGTCGACGTCCTTCCTGACATTCTCTTCCTGAAAGTCTGCGTTCGCGCCCTGCCCGGGGACGGCCATTAGCACGTGCTCGGAAACGTCGCGACCATATTCGATCAACACCCGCTGAATCAGGTGCGGGTCCTCAAGGACCTCAACCGATGCGCTGGAGATGATTTCCCGGCGGGCTTCCAGATAGAGAGGAACCAAGCCGGATAGCTCAAGGCGCCTGGTGTTGATGCGGCTCTTCAGATCCTGGACGAGGCGCTCGTCGGCGTCAACCAGATCGGCCAGCGCGACGTCGGGCGAAATTGCGACGAACGCGTCCGAGTCCGCTGCATGGGTGCTGAGCAGTTTTCGCTCAGTCAGCTGGTTCATCGCGGAATCTATGGCCCTCAGTGGATACCCAAGGGCCTCCGAGGCGCCCTGGCGCGTCCATCCCGGGTGGGCGACGGCATAGCGATAGAGCTCAAGACCTAGTCCGTCGAGCATGAACATTCCTCCCCGGTATGGCGCCGCACCTGCCTGTAGCCTACCGACCCGTTTCGTCGGGGAGCGATTCGGGTGAAGAGCGCCGCCTGATGGGTCGATCATGGCGCTGTAAAACATGACATGTCCACTTTATGACACAGCGCTTCGTGCCTGTCGCGGTTCGCGTCAACGGACGGTTTACCCCTGGACGGGGGCGGGTATCAGGCCCTTGCGAACCTCTGTCACGACGGCGGGAACCGGCCGTTTAGTCATCTTTAGGCCATGTCCAGAACAGGGTGGTTATCGGGCTGGACATCAGTATCGCCAGCGGCACATTGTTGTGGGTGTCAGCATCACTTCCGCCGACGCACCACCACATGCGGCCACTCAAGGGGGGTTCTCGTGAAAAAGATTGTCGGTACAGCAGCCGGTCTTCTCGTCGTCATGAGTGTAGTTGCCTCTGCCAGCCCCGAACTCAGCCCGGTGAACTGGGAATGGCCCAAAACGGTGATGGCAGACAACTGGGAGTGGCCGAAATAGCAGTCTGTTCTGACCGATCTTTGTCGGGAAGGCAGCACCCAAGCTCGCCCCAGTGGCGGTGACCAATATCCGGAGGGAGAGGGCCATGAGTCAACTGACTGCAGTTCGAAACGCCTCACGAACCGCCAACAGCACTCAATGGTGGCATCTCTCGATCTTCACCGGTGGCTTCGATGTAGCGGACGGCATCATTGAAGACCTGGTCATCCCACTGGCGGCGCAGGCTCAGCTTTTGGGAGCCAGCCGCTGGTTCTTCACCCGGGGTGAAGAACCAGCGGTGAACCCGGTGAGGCTACACGTCCTCGCCAGCCCCGCCGCGATTGTCAGTCTTCAGACCTCGCTTGCCTCCTTGCGGGGTCAAGCCCTCGCGGGAGACCTGGACGACGTAGGCCCTGGTGTGGTTGCTGGGTTCAACGTCCGGCAGTACCTCTCCTCACCCGCGGGCGGCCTGCTCCCCCCGGGCCCCGATAAACCCACCGACAGAGAGATCAGAAGGAAGCTCGAAGCCGACCTTGAGAAGTACGGTGGATTGGACGGTCTCCAACTTGCTGAAGAGGTGTTCGAAGTCTCTTCAGAGTTGGCCACCTGGGCCAGCCGAAGGTTTCCCAAAATGCACAACCGGTCAGCATTCGGTGCGTTGATCCTTTTCGACTCTGCGCGGAGCATGATGAAGGGGCCCCGATCTGCCAGCTGGCCGGACCGGCGCCGCATCACCTGGGACTTCTACTGGAACAGTCACCTCAGAGCCTGCACCGCTGAGCTGGGTCCCCGAGCGGTCGGCGCCCGTGATGCGTTGGCCGCACAGGTGGAGGTCCGGACCTCGGCGTTTCACGGCCTGATGGCGGCCACCGCTGCCGAATCTGCGGCTCATAACTGGCGCCGCAGATGGTCCCGGGCGATCGACAACTATCTTTACCGCGCCGACAAGGCCCGGGTGAGCCGCAGCGCTCAGCACCTAACCGTCTACCAGGCGCACATGACCCTGAATCGACTGGGCTTTTCCACCCGTGAAGAAGCGGTCCTCGGTCTGTACGCCCGGTCGTGGAGCATCGAACGCGAGACATCCTCCTACCACCAGAATTAGGCCAGACACAGACCCGATCAGCAGGGCTCCACGGAAGGACTAGAACACCATGGCGATGAGCAATGATGTCATCCTGGCAACCGACGCGCGGGAACTCAGTGAAGCCCTGGGGTGCTCACCTGACACCCTCGAGGACATGCGCGTTCAGGGCGTGCTCGCCTCTCGCGGCGAACTGTGGGAGGTTGGGCCGGCCAGGGACTATCTCCGCGACGCCGCCTGGGCAGACAACCTCTGGTCCTGACTACCGCTTGTCCTGACTACCGCTGGTTCTGTCCGTCGCTGGTTCTGACCGCTGGAGGTCACGATTCCAGCTGACGGGTACCGAAGAGACGAGTGCCGACGGGGTCAGTTCCGGCCGGTAGGCTGAGCGCATGACGATCATCCGAACAGCAGTCTTCGGCTACGGCCTCGGTGGACGCGTGTTTCATGCCCCTTTCATCCACGCTGACCCGCGGTACTCACTCGACGTCATCGTCACCTCCGACCCGGCCAGGAAAGCCGAAGCCGAGGTACGGTATCCGGGTGTCCGCGTCGTACCGACTGCGGCGGACGCCTTCGCCCAAGCTGGTCAGCTCGACCTGGCGGTGATCAGCACTCCACCAGCCACTCATGTTCAGCTGGCTGAGGAGGCGCTGGAGGCGGGACTCGCTGTCGTCGTCGACAAGCCCTTCGTCGTCGACACTGCCGATGGCCTGCGGCTCATCGAACTGGCACGGTCTCGTGGGACAGTGCTGAGCGTTTTTCAGAACCGAAGATGGGATGGCGATTTCCTGACGGCCCGGAAACTCATCGCCGACGGCACCCTTGGGACGGTACGCCGGTTCGAGTCCCGCATGGAGTCCTTCAAGCCGGTGGTGTCCAAACCGTGGAAGGGTGCGGCCGCCGGTGAAGGCGGCGGCATTCTCTATGACCTGGGACCCCACCTGATAGACCAGGCGTTGCAGCTGTTCGGACCCGCGGAGCTGCAGTACTCCGAGCTTGCCGCGCACCGCGGTGATGGTGGGCCGGATGACGATGCCTTCCTCGCTTTGCGGCATGCCAACGGGACCATCAGCCACTTGTGGATGAATGCCCTGGCACCGCAGGCCGCTCCACGGTTCCGTATCGTTGGATCCCAGTCGGCCTACTCGAAGTGGGGCGTGGATGTTCAGGAACCGTCCATTCTGGCAGGGATGCTGCCCACGGATCCCCTCTACGGAGTCGAGGATGAATTCGCCTGGGGGCTCCTGGGTTTCGATGCCGACGCTACCAAAGTGCGCACGGAGAAGGGCGCCTACCCTCGGTTTTATGAGCAGATGGCTTCAGCCGTGCTCGATGGTGCACCGGTGCCCGTGGATCCGCAGGACAGCCTTGCTGCCCTGCGGATCATTGAGGCAATACACCTCCGCTGAGTCAGACCAGTTCCCGCCAGTCAGCGGTAAGGTCGAGGCCGTGCGCTTCGGAAACAGAATGGTGTGCAACCCGTCCACCGGCAATGTTCAGGCCATGCGCCAGCGAGGCGTCGGACTCAAAAGCAGCACGAACCCCGCGGTTGGCCAGGGCGACCGCATAGCGGAGGGTCACATTGGTGAGTGCGTAGGTCGAGGTGTTGGGGACAGCGCCCGGCATGTTCCCCACGCAGTAGAACAGCGAGTTATGCACGGCAAAAGTGGGATTCTCGTGCGTGGTTACATGTGAATCCTCGAAGCAGCCACCCTGGTCCACAGCGATATCCACAAGGACGCTTCCCGGCTTCATCTGGGAAACCATGTGGTTCGTCACCAGCTTTGGAGCACGGGCACCGGGGATCAGAACAGAGCCAATCACCAGATCAGCGTCCAACACTGCCCGCTCGATTTCAAAGGCATTTGAGGCGACAGTCTTGACCCGGCCCGCGTAAAGGGCGTCCAACTCGCGCAACCGTCCGATGTTGATATCGAGAATGGTCACTTCAGCGCCAGTGCCCACCGCCATTGCTGCCGCATTGGTGCCAGCCACCCCGGCGCCGAGGACAACTACCTTCGCTGGGCGTACTCCCGGAACTCCGCCGAGGAGTAGACCTGGACCGCCAGCGGGGGCGGTCAGGACCTGGGCTCCGACCTGTACCGACAGTCGGCCGGCAACCTCGGACATCGGCGCGAGAAGGGGCAGCGCGCGGCCGTCCTGAACCGTTTCGTAGGCAATCGCCGTCACGCCCGCGTCCAGCAGAGCACGGGTCAGTTCTGGTTCCGCCGCGAGGTGGAGGTAGGTGAAGAGAATCAGATCCTTGCGGAACCGGTGATACTCCTCGGCGATCGGTTCCTTGACCTTGAGCACCAAGTCCGCCCGGGACCACAATTCGTCGGCAGAGGTGACAATCTCCGCTCCGGCGGCAGAGTACTCATCGTCGGTAATGTAGGAACCGATTCCTGCGTCTTTTTCAATCAGGACTGTATGCCCGTTGGTACGCAGTTCATGCACCCCTGAGGCGGTGATGGCCACGCGGAACTCGTTGTTTTTGACTTCTTTAGGAACGCCGACGATCACGGGATTCTCCGTTCACTCTCAAAGGTGCGGTGAGGTGGCTTATAGCCAGGCTCCTAGCCTACGGACAGGTAGCGGCCCTCGGGCAGCCCCCTGGTGGCCCGGATTCGCTGCCCGCGGGCGGATGCGGGACCGATTGGGGTCGCGTTCCCTGTGGGTGGGGGCCAGATGGAGAATGTGACCTGATTCACTACCATACGAAGAGTGGCTAGCGAGGTCGACAAATGTCGACCTTTTGCACATCAATTGTCTCCTTGGTGACGCCGCCCAGTAGCATGAGGCAATGCAGCCAGACGGAGTCGACGAGGCCGTCGAAGCGATAGGCGCCCGGCTGAACCGCGGCCTGTCTCTTGAAGATCTCGATGGGGTGCTGCTGGCGTACAGCAGCCACCAGTCCGCTGCTGACCGGGTCAGGGTCAATTTCCTGCTAAGCAAGAAGGTGCCTGCAGACGTCAGTCAATGGCAGCTGCAGCATGGCATCTCATCGGCAGTCCGTCCAGTGGTGTTGCCAGCCAACCCCTCGCTCGGGATGCTCGGACGCGTGTGCGTTCCCTTACTGGTCCGAGGGTTCAGGGTGGGCTATCTCTGGGTCCAGCAGGACGCACATGAGGCGACCCCCGAGACCATCCTCGATCAGCTCCCGGGTGTGCGGGCGGACGTGGACCGACTTGCGTCACTGCTGCTGGAAGGCAACACCGCAGCCTCCGAACACCGCCGCAAGAAAGAGAGCATCTTTCTGATGGCCTGCGAAGGGACCGAGGCGGGTATCGACGAGCTCGCTGGCTGGCCCGAGCTGCACAACACCGCTCCCTGGCAGGTAGCAGTGCTCTACGCGCAGAATGATCTGCCCGAACCCGCCGACCCTCACGCGAGCCTGCTGACTCACCGCACCGCCGCCCTGCAGGCCACCGTGGGGGTGAGGTCGGTGCTGTTCAGTGCCGCGACCCCTGCCATTGCCGTGCTGCTCCTCACCGGCGACGTTGGCGGCGAATACACTGAGATCCTTCGACGATATGACCAGGAGCAGGTCAAGCGTGAAGGCGGTCCTGAGGGGCGCGCCCTGCTCGGGCTGAGCGAACGGGTGCTTGACCTACGGGAGCTGCCCAAGGCTTTCAGCCAGGCACGCCATGCCGTCCAGGCTTCGGCGGTCGATGGAGGTCTCGGTCTGATCACTGAATACCGCGCCACCGGGTGCTACCAGTTCCTGGCCGCTGGGGGGTGGCAGCTGACATCCGCCAGGTCAGTCCACTTCGCCGAAATCGAGGAGCAGGATAAAAACTCGGAACTACTGCCCGTCCTGGAGTTGCTCTACGACAAGAATGGGTCGGTTCAGGATGTGGCCGCTCACCTGCACCTGCACCGCAGTAGTGTCTACAACCGACTGGCACGAATCCGGTCGATTATCGGCGCGGACCCGATGAACGGTCATGTGCGGCTGGAACTCCATTTAGCCCTTAAAGCGCGGAAGTGGTCACGGCGTCCCAGGATTTGATCCCAAATCGGCAGGCTGTTAGCTGTCACTCATTGATCGCGGCGGCTCCCCGCGTTTATCTGATTTCTGCGTTGCCAGCCAGGTGGCTATGTCCTCGGATCTAATTCGACGATGGGTGCCGCGATATTCCACCGGAATTATCCCGGCATCAGTGAGATTCCGTAAATATGTGTGGGAAATGCCAGCTGCCGCCGCGGCCTGTGAAGTGGTCAGAGTCTCGGCAGCTGAGGTGGTGGTGACGGCGTCTCCGGCTGCAAGCCGACGCAGCACGTCGACGACAGCATCACGGGCGGTGGACGACAGTTTCACCGAGGTGCCGTCGACAAATACGGTGACGTCGGCATTCTCGGCGAGAGCCCGTGTCAGTGCTGCCGCTTCGGCGGGGCGAAGGGACTCGGTGGTGTGAGGGCTGCGGATGACCATCCCTCTATTCTGTCAAGCCCTGTCAAAAGTGAAACTTTCAACAGAATTCTTTTAGCCAGTTGTGACGTCTGCCCCTTTCCCAATTGTTGTGGCAGGTCTAGGGTGGGGTCCACTCATTAGCCCCGGGTTTTCATCGGATGTGTGGTTCGGGGCGTGTTTAAGCAGGGAAAGAGTGCTCTGACTTGGGAAAATAGTGGTG
>NZ_BAAAIJ010000008.1:0-4647 GCF_039526005.1 Arthrobacter flavus
AACCTCACCAATTACATCGCCCGCAGCCTGCTCGAATCAGGCGGCTTCAGACCCCACCTACACCCTCAACTATGAAGAGCCGCCATAGTGGCAAACAGGCCCACCCCAGGAAACCAGGAAAGCCCGCACAAACACGATGGACGTGGAACCATCAACGACTCCCGCCACCGGTCAGCGGCCGCACTGTCACACCCGCATGCAAGAATCAATCACATCAGGCAGCCAGTAAGCCCTGACCCCGCGGAAACCCCACCCCATGAAAGATCGAGGCTAAGCGGTCGGTCGACGAGAAAGCACGGTCCCTAGGTGTCTGAAGTATCTAAGGTCCGCACTTTCTCTATCAGAAAAATCCAAGGCCCGTACGATCAGGGAAGCAAACCCGGACCTTGAAAAGGTGGGCGGCCTTCCACACCAGATAGCACCGCTAGCCGGTCGTCACCAGCGACGGACCGCCATTACAACACGACGCGTGAACTCCCCTGAGTGCGGCGCGGAAGAGATGTCACCGACTTTACTTGCAGTTGTTCATAACTGCGGCAATTCCTGTGAACTCGCCGAAGAATGCGATGAGAGCCTTGTACCTGGCTTGGGCGTTCTTAGCAGCTTTGAGTTTGGTAACTACTTTTGCAACCCCACCAATTTTGGCGATCTTGGAAGCGATCAGCAAGTTTCCCGCGACCAACGCACCAATAGTTGCAGTGCACACGGTCCAACCCCAGACTGTGCTGGGATCAGCGACGACGGGGAAAGCTGTTGTGGAGTTATGCTCCACGGTCTGGACGAGAGTATTACCTTCGATTTCAAAGGAAGTAGGTACCGACCGTCCGTTGGCGTCAATCGCCCAAGGAGCTTGGACGCTTCCAAGTGCGGAGCCGTCTTCTGCTGAGATTTCCACCGCTCCATCTGCAAGGACTCTCGCTACAGCGCCCTCCGGAACTTCTAGCGGGAAACGATATTCCTTAGCGGCAGCAGCAGACTCGATTTTAATGATCGATTGGCTACCCGAAGATGTTGCAAACGTCGAAATTACTGCCGAAGGCAGTTCCGTGTTTATTAGCGCATCACCTTTGCCCTCAAACAACTCTGCCGGAACCTCGGCGGGGTCCACCAGCTGATCCTCTGAGACGGAACCCGGCACTTCCAGAGTGAGGCTCCCAGATTGAGCATCGCGGTCCGTCACTTTAGCCAAACCCTGAAGATTCTCCACCGACAGCTCGGCATTCCCTGTTGATTCCTCGACAACCAAGGCGGCGTCTCGTTCGACCTGTTGGGTAACAGTTGCAGATGCCGGGCCAGCTCCAGTGGCAACTATGGCCACCGAAACGGTAAGCCCAAGAAACACCCTAGGCGTAAGTGAACTGTTTTTCATCATGTCTAAACCCCATTTTTCGAGTTCTGCGCACAGAACCTTCTTGCCCCACATTCTTGGGGAGCACTCTTGCGAGTACTGGAACACTAATGATTTGATGCTCTACATGCAAGTCTTAGTGTCATGGCGTCAACGAATTTTTTATTTGGAGGGCTGGGAAGCATCTCACTTCTTAGTGGACCACAACAGTCGCGTACTCATCACCGCAAAGATTATGAATCCCAAGCCAAAAAGACTGGTCAGCCATAAGGAAGTATTCGTGATGATTGCATTGACTGTACTAGATGCAAAAACTACGGTGATGGCTATGTAGATCCAGCTCTCGGTTCTTCTCTGACGTCCCGCTTTCATGATGGATCCTCCCATGAGCTGTGCTGCGTACGATTCCGGGGTATCAAACTCTATTTCAGGGTGATTCTTTTGAGAATTATTAGCAAGTGACTCGGCATCATGCACGATCTTTTTGACTTGGTCGTGCGATAGCGCATAGCGACCGCGAAGCAGCCCCGCCAACCGGGAGTACCAGCCTAATGCAGTGAGATTTTCCGTTGGCATGGATCGGCTTCGGGATCGGAGGGGAAGCCTGTATGTTGCTGCGAGCACAACCAATGAGGCTGCGATCAGTCCGACAGTGGGAACTTGAGTCAAGGAATCGCTGTCCTGAGAAACGGCTGCTATCACTATCGAAGCAGCAAAGACAAAAACTGCCACACTAAGCCATAGCCAGCCTCGACTAATTCTTCCCGAGCTGCGTTCGATGGAGCTCAGAACCAAAGCTGCCCAAGCTGCGACGGAACCGAATGAGAGCGCGATAACAGCCGGGGAAAGGATGAGAGACCAGCCTTCCAGGAGCAGGAGCGAAAAACTGATCAGGAGCCCGCACACACCCGAGCAAGCCACAAGTATGCGCCAACGGTCAGAGCGGGATATGCCCGTCACATCAACAGCTGCCTGCAATTCCAGCGGCACATCCTCGGTGATCAATTCGACATATTCTTCGGGTGATCCAAAGAGATCTCTCAGGGGCTGGCCAGATTCGAAACCTGCGCGATGAGCGTCCGATAAGGCAACGCGAACCGCTTCCATAGGGATCGGCGCGCCATTCAAACGTTTTTCTACGTCAATAGCCCATTCAGTGTCTGCATGGCGAGGATCGGAGGCAGATTGCTGATTTCTCATGGAGTCCCTGTCTCTTTGCTTGTATCAATGATTCTCGCTGGTCCTGCCTCCAAGACTGACATGACGACAGTTGCGAATGGGCCCCAACTCTCTCGCGCTTCACGGAGCCGATCAGCTCCCTCCTCGGTGAGAGTGTAAACCCGTCGACCTGGCCCTCCTATTCCTTCTTGCCAATCAGATACGACAAGGCTCTGCTGCTCGAGCTTATTCAACACTGGATATAGGGTGCCACCCTTGATATGGGTGAAGCCCAGAGATTGCAGATCCTGTGCAACAGCGTATCCGTGGGCGCGCCCACGCTCTAGAACAGCCAGGGCGCCAGTACTTAAAAAACTGCGTTGCCACTCGATTGGTGTTCCATGGTTGGTCATGGGGATACTGTAATCCACGACTAGTCAGAATATCAAGTAGTCGAATAAGAGATCAGCAAAAGCCGTATCCTCAGTTTGATGACTCGATCGACCCGGGCTTGACGGGGTTGATGCCCTTGGTCGGCTCCAAGGACTTCATCGCCGACGCGGTCATGATCCACGGCACCCCGGGCGTGATCTACGCCGATCGGGGGACGTCCATCACTCCTACCCGGGGCGGTTTGGCTCCCGCCAAGACGCGGTCGCCTGGGCCAACGAATTCTTCCTTTACTACAATTTCGAACACCGCCATTCCGGGATCGGGCTGCATACCCCCGCGACGGTCTTCGACGGCACGTACACGGCGATCCACGCCCGTCGCGCCACCGTCCTGCAGGGCGCCCACGAGGCCACCCCGCACCGCTTCAGCAAACCACCAGTGCCGCCGGCAGGCCCCACGGCGGCGTGGATCAACCAGCCCCAACAAAGCGAGGTCCCCACACACACCTAACCACTTGGCTATGTCTCAAACGGCTTGACAGATTCCGACGGGGCAGCATCTGAGCCGCGATCACGCCGTTCTTGCTTGCCGTGTTGTTGACCCAGATGACTGGTGCCGTAACTGTGGGTGCCAAGGCGTCCCTCGGGACACGGTGACCCGCCAGCTCGCTCACGAACCCTTCGGCTGGCGCCCGACCACGCTGCTGGTCAAAGTGCGCAGATACAAATGTTCCGGGTGCGGACAGGTGTGGCGGCAGGACACGTCCAAAGCCGCCGATTCACGGGCGAAACTCTCCCGCCGCGGGCTGCGGTGGGCGTTGGAGGGAATCGTGTGTCAACACCTCACGGTCGCCCGCGTCGCCGAAGGGCTGGGCGTGAGCTGGAATACTGCCAACAAAGCTGTCCTGGCCGAAGGTAAGCGTGTGCTCATTGATGATCCGCACCGGTTCGACGGGGTCAAAGTCATCGGTGTTGATGAGCATGTTTGGCGGCACACCCGCCGCGGGGACAAGTACGTGACCGTAATCATCGATCTGACCCCGATCCGTGATGGCACCGGACCGTCCCGCCTGCTGGATATGGTCGAAGGCCGCTCAAAACAAGTCTTCGCCACGTGGCTAAAAGCACGCCCGCAACAATGGCGGGACAGGATCGAGGTCGTGGCCATGGACGGGTTCTCCGGGTTTAAGAGCGCCGCGGCCGAAGAACTTCCCGAGGCTGTTCCGGTGATGGATCCCTTCCATGTCATCCGCCTGGCTGGAGAGGCTTTGGATAGCTGCCGACGGCGCGTTCAGCAACAGTTCTGCGGGCACCGTGGGCGTGCTGGCGACCCGCTGTATTCGGCCAGGCTAACGCTTCACACCGGGGCGGATCTGCTCACCGATAAGCAACGCACGCGTCTTCAATCCCTGTTCACAACGGACACCCACGTCGAGGTAGAAGCGAGCTGGGGGATCTACCAGCGCATGGTTGCCGCCTACCGGGAAGCGGACCGGGCCAAGGGACGGACGTTGATGGAAGCAGTCATCACATCCCTGGGCACAGGTGTTCCCACCGCCCTCGCTGAGCTCAAAACCCTCGGGCGAACCCTCAACCGCCGGGCGCCAGACGTCCTTGCCTACTTCGACCTACCCGGGACCTCAAATGGGCCAACCGAAGCCATCAACGGGGCTCTTCGCGGTTCGTGGTGATTTCCGCTGCTGAGGAGATGTTCAGGCGGCTGTTCTAGCGGCGCTTCTCAATAGGATA
>NZ_BAAAIJ010000009.1:0-163832 GCF_039526005.1 Arthrobacter flavus
CGCCCCAAAACCAAACCAGCACCCGCGGCCCCTGCCCACCGCCCTCAAACACCCGGCCAAGACCTCCGATGAAAAATCGAGGTTAGGGGACGGAATTAGCCGGAGCCTGATTATTCACTGGCTGGAGTGATGATTCTCATGGCTATATTCAATCCATACGGGTCCGAGCGGACCCGGGGGCCTGCAGGCGATGTCAGGGACCGCGACCCGGGCCTGCCATGGTGCTCCGAATGTGATACTGACGAGTTCCTGATGTATGAAGATTTTGTTCCGGCGCGTCCCCCGTCGGGGGGTGGTCACCTTGTTGCAGCGTGCGTCAATTATTCCTGCTCCGTCTGCGGGAGGTTCAACGGGCACGAGGTGCCGGCCTCCTGGAACCCACCCAACTGGTTCTGGTACTCCTGACTGCTCTGCACCTCCTGCTGGACGCCAACCGGCCGGCTGGCTACACCTCAACCGGGTCAGCCACGGCCGATGAAGGGCATCCCGCTCGCGGTGATGAGCAACGACCCGACCGATGCAGAGGCCGGTAGTTGAGCCATCAAAAGGACTGCCCGGGCTGCTTCTGCCACGGGGAAGGTGGGCTCCGGCCGGCGGGACCCGTCCGCCTGGAGCGCGCCGCCGTTGACGCCGATGGTGTCCATGAGTTCGGTGCGGGCATTCCCGATGTCGATCTGGCCGCAGGTGATGCCGAAGGGGCGTCCATCCAGCTCGATCGACTTGGTCAAGCCGGTGATCGCATGCTTGGTGGTTGTGTAGGCGACCGACAAGGGGCGGGGCGCATGAGCCGAGACGGACCCGTTGTTGATGATTCGTCCGCCCGGTGGCTGCTGGCTCTTCATCAGACGAACAGCGGCTGCGGCACACAGGAACGCGCCGGTGATATTGACTGCAACGGTATCGGCCCACTCTGCCAGTTGAATCTCGTCAACGGCGCCCGTAGGGCCGAACACACCGGCGTTATTGAAAAGCACCGACAAGGCACCGAACTCCTGCTGAACGTAGCGGAACAGCCGGTTGACGTCGTCGGGCCGGGTGACATCGGTGGGCACCACATGGGCGAGGGGGTGCCCGGCTGCGGTCTCCTCAAGGGCAGCTTGTCTCCGGCCCGCCAGGACGACGGTGAACCCGGCCGTCAGAAACTCCCGGGCCACGGCACGCCCAATGCCCGAGCCGGCACCTGTCACGATTGCGGTCCGCATACTGGGTGCTGCGTCCATCTGTTTCCCTTGGGCTAGTTCCGGTGCTGCCGATTGATTCATTACGCGATGCTGGTTCGCCTAGCTGCCCTTGAGCCAGGTGAGCAGTTTCTCCTCGGGCCAGGTAGTGATGATGCGGTCAGCCGGAACGTCATTGGCCTCGGCCCGTTCCGCCCCGTATTGCAGAAAGTCCAGCTGACCAGGCGCATGCGCATCGCTGTTGACGCTGAAAAGACAGCCAGCCTCGAGTGCCAGACGAATCAGTTCATCGGGGGGATCCTGGCGTTCCGGCCGGGAGTTGATCTCCACGGCAACGTTGTTCTCGACGCATGCGGCGAAGACCTGGACGGCGTCGAATTCCGACGGCGGGCGGGTCCCCCTGGCCCCCTGCACGAGGCGGCCGGTGCAGTGTCCCAGGATGTTGGTCTGTGGGGCCCTGATCCCGCCGAGCATCCGCCGGGTCATAGTGGAACGGTCAGAGCGAAGCTTGGAATGCACGCTGGCGACGACGACGTCGAGCCGGTTCAACAGTGCTGGGGTCTGGTCGAGGGTGCCGTCCTCCAGGATGTCGACCTCAATTCCGGCTAACAGCCTGAACCCGGCGGCGCTGGCGTTGATCTGCTCCACAAGATCGAGCTGCTCAGCGAGTCGTTCGGCGCTGAGGCCGTTGGCAATAGTGAGGTTGGGCGAATGATCCGTGAGGGCCAGATACTGATGGCCCAGGGTCTGCGCGGCCTGGACCATCAGATCGATGGGGCTGCCGCCGTCGGACCAGTTGCTGTGACTATGCAGGTCGCCTCGCAGGGCGGCCCTGAGGGAGTGTCCGCCCGCCACCAGGGGGGCGGCCGACTGTTCACGGAGCTCAGCAAGGTAATGGGGAATCTCTCCGTCGACTGCCTGGGAGACCACCTCGAAGGTGCGCGCCCCGATGCCCTTCACCCTTTTGAGTCGACCATCTTTGGTCCTGGCCAGAAGCTCGTCGAAAGAGAGGTCACCGAGAAGCTCGGCGGCGTTCCGGAATGCCTTGACTTTGAAGCTTGGCGCTGCCTTGCGTTCGAGCCAGAAGGCAATTTCGTTAAGCGCATCAACGGCATTCATAGTTCACCCTACAAATAATCTGGCATGAAGTCGCCGAGACACCGGGTCAGGCCTTCAGATTCAGCTCCGCGGCGATTGACTGGACCGCCTCGCGAAGCAGAGGAACAGCCTTCTCAGCGAATCGTTCATCGACACGGGAGACTGGCCCGGATACTGAAATGGCGCTGGGGGTTGGCGCGTCGGGGACTGCCATAGCGAAACACCTGACGCCGAGTTCCTGCTCCTGCTCATCGACTGAGTAACCGCGCTCGCGGATGAGCTCCAGTTCGGCCAGTAACTCGTCGATATTCTTCAGGCTCCTGTCGGTGGGAGTGGGCATGCCCGCCCGACCGACGATGCTGCGCACCGCATCGTTGCTCAACTGCGCCAGGATGGCTTTCCCCACGCCGGTGTCGTGGGTGTGGGCGCGGCGGCCCACCTCCGTGAACATGCGCATCGAGTGGGGGGAAGGCACCTGGGCGATGTAGATGACCATGTCCGAATCCAGGACTGCCATATTGGAGGTCTCGCCCAGACTGTCGACCAGGTTCTTCAATTGGGGCCGGGCAAGAGCTCCGAGTTGTTTGTTGGCGCCTTCGCCCAGCCGGATGAGCCGCGGGCCCAGCGCGTAACGGCGGTTTGGGAGCTGGCGGGCATACCCCTTGGCGACCAGGGTGCGCAACAGACGGTGGATGGTCGGCAAGGGAAGATCGGTCGAGGAGGAAAGTTCACTCAGTGAGACTTCCCCGCCAGCGTCGGTGATGAGCTCAAGCAGTTCGAAAACCCGCTCGACGGACTGCACCCCGCCGCCTGCTGCTTTCTCAGCCATGTGACACTCCAATTCTCGAGCTCCCACTGACAGATTTGATCCGCGATGTGGAAACTTTTCTAGAGGCTATCGTACTTTCCACTCAGTGGAATCAGGAATCCGAGACGATGGGGGTCGCCGTTAGGCGAGGACATCGCGCGTGGTGAACCGGCCGTAGGCGAGAGCGCCGAAGACCAGCACATAACCGGACTGCAGGAGGGTATTCGCAGCGAAGGAGGACCACTCGATCGGCTGCCGGAGCAGATCCGCGAATCCGAACCAGTAGTGGCTCAGGAGCCAGGGGTGCAAGAATTCCAGCTGGGGAAGCTGACCCACCACCTGGGAGACGACCGAAACAACCACCGTCGCGGCCATCGCGCCGACCGGCACATCCGTGAGGGTCGAGATGAACAGTCCGACGGCGCAGAGCCCGGTGAGGGATACGGTCACGTAGGCGCAGATCAAAGCCGACCGCAGCAAGGACTCGCCGATGCTTACGGTGTCACCGGACAGGAGCGTCACCGGCCCCACCGGGAACAGGGCAGCGCCAATCAGTGTGCCCGCCAGCACGACAGCAAGTGTCGCAGCCAGGCAGAACACCACAGCGCCAGCGAATTTCACGGCGAGCAGCCGGCCCCGGCCTACGGGAGCCACCAGGAGGTAGCGGAGCGTTCCAGTGCTGGCTTCGCCGGCGACGGTGTCGCCGGCCACTACCCCAACAGTGAGCGGTAGGAACAACGGAATGGCGACAGTGATCGCTGCGACGGCCACGAACAAACCATTCTGGGTGATCTGGTCGAGGAAGGCGGGACCGCGACCCGTAGGCGGACCGGAGGTCAGCCGCACAGCTACCGCAATCAGGACCGGGATTGCCGCCAGGGCGAGCAGCAGGGCCCAGGTGCGCCCTCGTCTGAACAGGATCGACAGTTCCGAAGCCATAAACACCAGCCCCGTCGCGGGTCGACGTCCGATGCTGCGCGCCGGATCGTTATTGGACAACGTCAAACCCCTCCCCGGTGAGCGACACGAAAAGCTCCTCAAGCCCTACCTGATCGACGGTAAAGCCTTTCACCCGTACCCCGGCGGCGACGAGGGCGGCGACGATGGTCTCCGGTAGGAAATCCTTGGGTAGCGGGGCGGCCACCACAACATCGGAACCACTCGGAGTGTGGGGGGTAGTCGGTGGTTCTTGCGGGATCAATCCCAGCCGGACCAACACCTGCCGGCAGTCCTCACCGTCGGGTGTCAGGACCTCCACCCGGGTCTGACCGGCGGCGCGCAACTCACTCAGCTCGCCCTGGGCCACCAGCTTGCCAGCTCGGAGGACCGCCACATGCGAGCAAATCTGTTCCACCTCGGCCAACAGGTGGCTGGAGACAAAGACGGTGGTGCCTTCTTCAGTGAGGGAATGTACCAGGTGACGCACCTCGCGGGTGCCCTGGGGATCGAGGCCGTTGGTTGGCTCGTCCAGGACGATCAGGTCCCGATGTGTCAGGAGTGCGTTGGCGATCCCCAGCCGTTGCTTCATGCCCAGAGAGTAGGCCCCCACCTTTTTGTTGGCCGCCTGTGAAAGGCCTACCCGTTCCAGCGCCTGTGCGGTGCGCGCGCGGCGGGTCGACGGGTCCACAAAGCGATCTGCGGCGTCGAGGCGGTGCAGGTTGGCCCGCCCTGACAGGAAGGGGTAAAACCCGGGCCCCTCCACGAGGGCTCCCACCCTGGGCAGCACCTCGGGGAGAAACTTGGGGATCTTACGTCCGAGGACCTCCACGTCGCCCGACGTTGCGCTCGCCAGACCTAACAGGATCCGGATCGTTGTGGTCTTGCCTGACCCGTTGGGGCCGAGGAAGCCGAAGACTGACCCTCGTGGCACGGAAAGGTCGATACCGTCCAGAACTGTTTGCCCACCGAATCGCTTCGAGAGTCCCCTGGTCTGAACGACGGGGCCCATCGGCAACGTTTCGTCGCTCACTCGTCGTCGGCAACTGCCTGGAGACGATCTGCGGGGACCGAACCTACCAGAACCCGCCCATCATCGGTGAGGAGGACGTTCAGCAGCCGGGTCTGCATTAGGCGACCGCCGTCGACCGGTGTGCTCAGCTGATCGATCATTCCGGTCAGCTCGGGGTCTTCAGCCGCGAAGCCCCCGGCGGGAAACTCCACCACGGTGGCCCATCCGGTGCCGGTGACAGTCGGTTCGGTCGACTCATCGGCGGCTTCGGGCTTGGCATCGCTATGATCGCGTTTGTTCCCGTGCTCCCCGTGACCCGTGGCCTCAGTGACGGTGGCACCGGCTGGTGGCGTGAAGTCGAATATCTCGGGAGCGGGCGCCTCGAGGCTGATCTCGGTGTACGCGGCACTGAACGCCGGGGTGGTTCCGCCAACGGCAGCGACGCTGACCGCGAGCGGAAGGCCCGTCTCGGCGTCGACGTCGACCGTGATCGAACCCACCAGTGTCTCGTTGCTGCGGGGTGTCAGGATCAGCTGGTAGGCGGCACGGCCGGCGACCATACGGTCGGTTCCAACTGACACTTCGGTGGTCGGGTCGGCCTTTTCGAGGAAGAGCGTGGCGAGCTGGTCCGGGGTCTGCACCTCCGGGAGGTCAGTCGGCACGCCGTCAGCTGGCTCGATCATCGAACGTACTGCGGAATTTTCTTCGGAGTCGAAGTACCAGAGCTCATCGCCGTTGAGTATGAAATTTCGTTCGGCCATCTCGTCCAGGATCTGGATCCGAGCCTGCGTTGGGCCGTTGAGGAAGACCCGCGCGGTGTGTGGAGCGGTGAGCATCTCAAGCATGGTGCCCTCGGCTGTTGGAACCGAGCCCGCGTCGGGGCCAGGATCAGCTCCCGGGGACGCGCTGGCGCCCATACCGCCTCCGCCCGCACCGCTAATCAGGGCGAGGTCGGGGAGGCCGAGGTCGGAAGCCTGCTCCACGGTGCCCGACAGCGCAGCCACCGAGTGACCAGCAGCTAGTTCGAGTACCTCGGCGGCAGTCAGGTCCGGCAGGTCGACCGCGGCGTTGGCAGTGAGGGGGACCAGGATGACCCCGGCACCCATGACGGCTGTTACTGCTACGGCCGGCACCCAGTTTCGCCACTTACGGTTCATGGTCCATCTCCCTTGATTACAAGTTCCGCAACCACAACGGTTATGACAGGACGCTACTCCGGTTTCCTGAGAGTTTGATCTGAGTTTCCACTTCTACTCTGCCCGCCGGCCGTTGGAATGCCCTGCGTCCACAGAACACTGGGGCCCAGCGACTCCCGAACGACCGCAGGCCCCCAGCATCCCGCGGTCGTCTAGGAGCACCGGGATCAGGCCGTGCGGGTGCGAGAACGCACGGCAAATACCGCGCCGACTGCTACAGCGCCTGCGGCACCCAGGGTCAGAGTCAGAACGGAGCCTGCTTCTTCAACCGGGGAGGTCATCGCCACACCCGTGTCGGCTCCACCTGCGGGGAGCATGGTCAGCTGACCGCGGACCGCACCTGGAACGAAGTTGGCAGTGTGGGTGTCGGCGGAAAAGCCGGCAGGGTTGGCTTCAATCTCCTTCAGGGAGAACCCTTCGCCGGTGTCGACGCCGTCGTCGCCTTCAAGACCAGTGGTGAATGGGCCCTGAAGACAGCCGGAGCTGCTGAGCACGCCGTCGCCCTCAGGGTTGGGGAAAGCCAGCCGCGGAGGGCCGCTCTCGCCAGCGGCTGTTTCGTGGATGTGAGTAGCAGTCTTTGCGCCGCTTTCGTAGGGCGGAGTGACACCATTGAGAGTGATGTCGTAGCAAATGATCTCCGAATCGGAATTGATCATGAAGTTGAAAGTGCCCATCGCGCCGGGCTCTCCGGGAGCCATCGCGCCGTCCGGTCCGACGACTTGATCCGGTGTCGCAGCAACGGTGTGAGAGCTCGTGAAGCTGTCAGGGCGCTCAACTGCCGTCTCCGCCGCAGCTGGTGCTGCTCCGGCAACTGCCAACACTGCCGCTACTCCGGTTGCGCCCGCAACTGCGGCGATCCGTGCCTTCTTCGTTGTCATCAGGGTGTCCCTTTCGGTGCGCAGCGCCGCTGATCGGTGCTGCCGTACGAAGGTATACTCGCCACGGCGGTAAAACGTTCACCACCAATATTTCTTCGACCGGTAATGAACGCACCACCCCTGGGGCCAGTATCCCTTTCGGACTACCAGGCGGGCGGGGTGAATTGATGCTTCGGGCAATTGACGAGGAAAGGGTGGTCGGCCTGTTCAGGCAAACTGCGGGTGCCTTCGACGTGCACCAAGCGTTCGCCGACCATGCGCGGGCGATCTTCGGGTTCGCGCTGAACAGCACTCGCGACGCCACCATCGCCGAGGATTGCGTCCAGGAGACGTTTGTCCGGGCTTGGCGGGCTAGGGACCGCTTTCAGTCGCAGCGCGGTTCGGAACGTACCTGGCTTTTCGCTATCGCCCGCAACGTGGTGATCGACGAACTCAAAGCCCGTGCCCGGCGGCCCACTCCTGTCATCGATGAACTGATCGAAATTGAGGCGCCAGCGGCTCCAGGGGTGGAAACGGTCCACAACAGAATTGTGCTGTCTGGCGGTCTGGCGAGGCTGAGTTCGGAGCATCGCGAAATCATCGTCGCCATCCATCTCGACGGGTTAACCTACCAGCAGGTAAGCGAACATAGCGGTGTTCCGGTGACTACGCTGCGCACCCGGATGTACTACGGATTGAAAGCGCTGCGCGAGATTTTGGGAGAGGAGGAGCACCAATGACTGAGGAACCACTCAGCAGTCGTGATCGCCTGATTGCCGCTGCCCTGGCCGGTGAGCTCACCGACGAGGAGCAAAGAGACTTCGACCAGGCCTGCTCAGCAGATCCCGTGTTGTTAGGTGAGTATCTGTCGCTTCGGGAAATTACCGACCAGCTGGCGCAGACTGATCTGACCTGGGACGACCAGGAGCTACCTCCCGGTCTCGCCGATCGGGTATTCGCAGCAACGTCCGAGGCGCCCCTCGAGGGAGAGGCGCCGACCCCCTCCGCAGCGTCGAAGGCACAACGTCAACCGTTTCGAGCTCGGACCTCAGACGCACCAGCAGCTCGTCGCCGATTCCAGCCGGTGCTGATTGGACTTGCCGCTGCCGGCCTGCTTTTAGTGGGGGGCTTGGGCGGGTCAGTGATTTCGGGTGTTCTGAACACCCCACCTGATGGGCCTCCGGGAGCCCTGGGCGCGGTCGAGGCGGTCACTTTCCCCGCCATCCCTGACGGCACTTCGTTTGAGGCTGCGCTCGTCGCTCACACCTGGGGCACTGAGACGGTTCTGGAAGTGGATGGTTTGGCCGAAGGAGACATCTTTGAAGTGGTTCTGGTCAGCGAAGACGGTGCTGAGCTGATATCGGGCACGTTCTTCGGGGCGGAAGAGACGGTTATCTGCCGGATGAACGCCGCCGTCATGCGGGAGGATGTTTCACAAGTGCAGATCCGAGACGTGGCGGGCGCCGTCGTCGTCTCATCGAGCGTCCCGGACGTCTAGTCCGCCTGCGGTGGCAGCAGACGGAGGATGAACCTACCGGCGGCGTGACCCGACAAGATAGCCACCGACTGCGGCGCCGAGGGCGACCCCACTGGTCAACAGAACGACGCCGAACGGCCGGATCGGGAGCCCACTTCCGAAGGGCGTGTGGACGGCGCCCGGGTGAGAGGGCAGGGTGGCAGGCACGAGTCCTGATCCCAACGCTACGAGGACCCCGACCACCAGGAGGCCGGCGCCCACCCAGAGCACCACCACCGGTGAGCTGGGCATCCTCCGGTTCTCAGTCATGGTCCGCTGATGTTTCCCCAGCCGCAAACCGGCGGCCGCGGCGCTGACCATCAGCCCGCCAACCAGGAGCACCTGACCGCCCACGGTGGGCAGGTCAGCAAGGGAAAACGGGTCGTCGACCGTGATGACCAGTCCGGAGGAATAGGCGATGCTCTGCTCGTCTCCGCTGGTGGGCAGCGACAGCGTGGCTGGGGTGGCGCCGAACAGGAGCGAGACTCCACCAAGCGTCACCACAAATGACAGCGCGAGGAGCCAGCAGGCCACCGGTCGGAGGGTGAAAGTGGTCATGGCGCCCGCCGGCCCCGCAAGTACCCAAATGCCCCGGCGATAATTATCAGCCCGAGTGCCGCGAGGCCCAGCCCGAAGATTTCGCCTGCGGTCGGGCCGGGCAGGAGCACCGAGGGTGACAGTGGCGCGTAGGCGAACCAGCCAAACTCCAGGGGCGGCCGGGTCATCGCTGCTGTCATGATCGCGGCTAGTCCGACGACGGCGGCGCCCAGTCCTCCCGCGAATGCCCGGTGTGTGCGGATCCAGTTCAATGCTTCCCCCATCGACGTGCCGCGGCAGTGGCGACCTGCTCCAGAGACTACTGCGTCATCGGTGCCTCGGGGAATCGTGGTGGGATCCGATGGTGGGATTCTGGGTGGGGCTGAAATGGTTACAGTCGGCCCACCGGCGATATGCGGCGAGGCGCCCGAAGGATCGGCTGCAGCGCTGCCGCCAGGTGTCCCGGGAGATCTGCAAGTTCCGTGAGGAGCGCCTCCGTGGGGCGCATCAGGTTCAGCTGCCCATCAGCGGCGCCCGCGAGAATCCTCCGCGCTGTCGCCCAGTGCGACGACTCAGCCTCGGTGGTCTGGTGCCGCGGATCCACGGTCGGGGCAAGCACCGTCAGGTAGAAGAACGTGTCGAAGCGCTTGCCGTAACTGGCGGGTGTAATCCAGTTGGCCCACGGGGTCAGATCCTCGGGAGCCAGCACAGCCCCCGTTTCTTCCTGCACTTCGCGCACCGCTGCGGCCAGGAGTACGCCGGATGCTTCGATCGGAGACGCCTCAATCGATCCGGGCGTCCTGCCGGAGGCGACGCTGGTCTCCGCCCAGCGTTGCGCATGATCGGCCAGGAGAGGTGCGGGGGCGGGACTGGCGGCAGCGGTGAGGTGGTCGACGGCGTCCACGCGCCCTCCTGGAAAGACGACCACCCCTGCGGCAAAGTCCATCGTGAGCGAACGGTTCTGGATGAACACCTCATCCCCACGCACCATCAGGACGCTGACGGCCAGGCGGGGAATCGCCGCCGATGCGCCATTGTGGGATGTTCTCATGCTGCGCACTTTATCCGACCGGGGGCCGGCACCAGGACCGGGCTCGCTAGGGTGGATGCATGGTTCACTTCCCAACGCCAGGCCCGGTTTCCAGCAGCGACCTCACTCGGTATCTGCTTGCCCCCAATCCGGGACCGATGAGCCTGGAAGGCACGAACTCGTATCTCATTGCAGCCCCGGCGGGTGACGTGGTGGGTGAGGTACCCGGTGGAGCAGCGGGGGTGCCGGGGGAACGCCCGGTTGTCGTCGTGGATCCCGGTCCGTTGGATGAGGGACACCTGGCGGCGCTCGCTGGCGCGGGGCGCGTTGAACTGGTTTTGATTACCCATCGGCACCGCGACCACACCGAAGCCAGCGGACGCCTCCATCAGCTGACCGGCGCGCCGGTGCGGGCAATGGACCCTGACCACTGCCACGGGGGAGCCCAGCTGGTCGACGGTGAAGAGATTTTCGCGGCGGGGGTGACCATCCGTGTCATCGCTACCCCCGGGCACACCTCTGACTCGGTCTGTTTCCTCCTGCCCGACGATGGCGCTAACGGTTCAATCCTGACGGGGGACACAATCCTGGGCCGCGGCACCACCATCATCGACTACCCCGATGGCCGGCTGGGTCCCTACCTGGACTCGCTGGCGAGGCTCAGCGCGCTTGGACCGGCCAAGGTCCTTCCTGCGCACGGTCCGATCCTCCCGGACCTGGCACTCGTCTCTCGCTACTATTCACGGCACCGGGGCGAACGGTTGGATCAGGTCCGCGCCGCGCTCGCGGACATTGGTCCGGGTGCAACAGTGCAGCAGATTACCGACGTGGTCTATGCCGACGTCGACGCGTCAGTCCGGCGGGCAGCCGAGGCGTCGGTGGCAGCCCAACTGGATTACCTGGGCGTTCCCAGCTAGACCACGGAGCCGGGAACGGCACCCTTGGCCAAACGCTGGCGCCGGACCTGTCCTGGGGGCCGTTCCGCTACCCGATAGGCGGTGCCGCCGCCCACACGCTTGTACTCCAACAGGTGCAACAGGGAGACGAGGCAGAGGGCAACCCCCGCCATTTCCAGGGTCTCTTCAACCAACACCATTGCAAAAAAATGCCAGGTCATGCCGTTGGTCTGGATCCAGTTTCCGCTGATCGTTTCGACGACAACCGCGCCGGAAACGAATGTTGCCCCGGCGCCGATGATCCCGTTGCGCACGGCAGAGGGCAAGGACAGCACCAGCCTAAGCAGAAGAAGGACCAGTACTGAGGCGATGACGATTCCCGGGATGATCCAGGTGAAGCCGACTTCAAACGGCAAAAGCTGTGCGATTCGTCCACCAATCAGGTCCAGACGTTCATGAAGTTCGAGGGTTTCGTCGAGGGAGAAGAAGATGCAGACACTGGCGAAAAGCCACCAGGATTTTCTGAACCTGCCGGCCTTGCGGGCCATGTAGCCCGCCACAACCCCGGTCAGGATCCACAGGCCTGCGCTGAACCAGGTGGGGACATTGATCTCACGGCCCACGTCGAAGAAGTAGAACCAAAAATGAATTCGCTCAAAGTTCTCGGGTGTCGAAAAATGAATCGCCAGCCACAGGGCCCCGCTGAGAAAGCTCAACAGGGTGACGGGGATAGCAAGGATCAGAGTTGATTTGATAAACCGGATGCGCACCCAGCCGTCGGCCGTCGCGTCGTCAGTTTGAGGTGAACCGTCGGGATAATCGGAGCCGTCGGCTTCAGCAAAATCGCCTCGATCCGCCCCGGAGCCAGGATCGACCTTGTCCAAGGAACTACTCATCGCTTTCCTCCGCTGGTGAACGGCGACGTGCTGCGCCACCGCCAGCGTAGGAAACCTGAATGAGACAGACATGAGAAACCTGTGAACATGTCGTCCACGATATGGCATGCGTCACATCGGGGGCGCTAACCTCGCCGAAGGAGTCCCTGACGCGCCGCGAAGAACACCACTTTCACGATCAGGACCAGCAACCCCAAACCGGTGATCATCTGGATCGTCACTGCGACCCGAGCGAGAGTGCTGATGGGCACGACGTCGCCGAAACCGACCGTCGCGAAGGTCGCTGTGGTCAGGTACAGCGCGTCCACCCTGTTCAGCGGCTCACTGAATGACTGTGGATCGGTCGCCGAAATGGATGCATAGAGCAGGGCGAACAGACAGAGGAAGAGCGCGACGCTCTGCGCGACCGCCTCAGCCGCACGGACCTGTGGGACCCCAGAGGTGAGGACCAGCTGGATCTGAAAGGCTACAGCGACCAGGAAAATGAGCAACAGGGCGATGAGCCTGATCCAGGCGGCACCCGCAGCACCTGGTGCGAATCCGGAAACGGGGACCAGGAAGTAGACGACAAGTATCGCTGCGAGAGTCACGGTCGAACGAAGCACGGCACCGAAAAGGACCCGGCGTCGTCGTCGTTGATCGAGCTCAAGAAAGGCCGCCGGTGGACTTTTGCTGTTCCGCCTGCCGGGTATCACCGAGGTTTGCTGCCCGCCTCGGCTGAATGACCTGTGCTGAAGGGTAGATCGACGAGGATGCTCTCCTTGAGCCGCTGGAACTCGGCCTGAGAGATCGCTTTGTCATCCAGTAGAGCCTTCGCGGTCTTGATCTGGTTCACGGCCGTAGCTTCTTCGTTGCTCACGAGGCTGGCCGCTGCGGAGTCAGGAATCTCATGCAGTCCGTAGCTACGCAGCGCCATGGCCTGCCCATGCGCTATGAGGTAAGCCAACGCTGTGAAGAAGGGAAGGAAGATGAGCAGGAGAATCCAGACGAACTTGACCCATCTGCCCATTTCCGGGCTGCGGAGGATGTCGGCCAAGACAAAGAAGAGGAGCGACAAATAGGACACGAGCAGGAAGAAGACCAGCGTTGCCCAGAAGAAGTCCCAGAAGTTGATGCTCATAAAGCACCTCCATGGTCGGGTGCTACGACTAGTTGCCGTAGCGGGGGGTAAGGGATCGAAGCGCGCCGTCGGGGACGGCGGAACTGGCTGGTGTGCTGGCGGTTGCCGGCAGCAGCCCAAGGTCCTGGGCGATGGCGATCGCTTCCCGGCGGGAAGTCGCCCCCAGTTTCCGGTAAATGCCCCGGACATGTGTCTTGACGGTATTTGTTGAGATCAGCAGTCGCTCCGCAATCTCGTCGACGGTCGCGAAGGTGGGCAGCAGGGTGAGCAGGTCCAGTTCCCGATGGGTGAGGGGTGGACAGAACGAGCTTTGCCCGCCACCCCGAAAACGGGTGATACGGGCGATGATGTGGCCGAAAGCGGGAAAGTAGAGTTGTTCATGAACCACGGCCGCCCGGACTTCGGCTCCCGCAAACGCGAATGCGCGCAATGAGCCGCTTCTGGCCCCCAATTGCAGAGCCTCTCCCAACGCGATTCGCGCCTCATAGGCCCGTCCCTCCTCGAGGGCTACCCGGCAGGCAAGGGCCCACGCTGTCAGAAGGGTGCACCGGCTTTGGCTCTCGACGTAGCCAGCGGTGACTGCCGACAGGAGCTTCCGTGCGGCGCTGAAATGCCCGGCGGCAAGCAGCTCCCACGCGGAGATGGTGTGCAATTCTCCGCTTACCCCTTGATGCTGCCTGAGCTCCGACTTGAGCGTCTCCAAGGCGTCGCCGTGTCTCAACTGGAGCAGCATCGATGCCGTTTGGAGGGAACAAATAGCGAGGTCGGGTGGAAACACGCCGTGGATAAGGTCGTATCGCACCCGGTCCAACAGGCCGGCGGCTGCCTCATGCCGGTGGCTCCCATTCTGGAAGTCCAGGATCAGGGATAGCTTTGAGTTGGAATGGGCGATTACTGGGGCGGCCGAATCGGCCCGTCTGACGTAGGTGTTGTGGAATCGAGCCGACGAATCGTCCAGCGCGTGATACGCACACCACGCTGCGACCAGATGCGCTGGCCTCAGGCTGGGGCCGTAGCGCAACTCGGTTTCTCCGGCTCGCTGAATAGCCCAGGTGGCTTCCGCCCGGGCCAACCCGAATTCTTCACGCGAGACGTGGGCGGCGGCGGCAACCGATCGGGCATCGACGAGAGCGGTCAGATTCCCGCGGTCACTCGCCAGCCGGGATGCCTGCAGTGATAGGGCCAGTGCGTCTTCAAACCGCCCCACCCCGACCAGCGCTGCGGCCAGGACGTTCGTCAAATACACGTCAAGGTCGTCAAGGGGAGGTTGTTCAACGACCTTTTCCAGCAAGCCCACAGCGTCCGTGAAGGAGCCCTGCGACAGGTGCAGCTGAGCCTGGAGTGCTGTTGCCAGCACCACAAATGCCGCCGGTAGGTGATGTCCAGTGCCGCTGCGTTTGAGGCGTTCGAGGCATTCGGAGGCTACCGTCGGGTCGCCCGCCCGCAACGCGATCACCCCCTCAAGGAGCGCTAGCTCCTCGAGGGGGTGACCTCTCTGGCTGACGGACATCTCGTGAATGAGGTTGCTCTCGCCGCTCCACAGCAGTTCAAGACCAGAGGTGGCCACGGTGGTTCGCAATTCATCGAGGTCCCCGGACCGGACCGCGTGTACCAGAGCCTCCGCGTGTCGTCCGTGCTCCGGCAACCAGGCCGCCATCCGGGCGTGGGTGGCTGCCAGCGAAGCTGTGGGGTCCGCCGCAGCGTGGGCGTCAAGGAAACCCTGCAGCAGCCGATGGAGACGAAAGTGTCTGCCCGCCCCTGGCCCGATGCTCACGCCCATGATCAGACCCGTTTCTGCGCGGAGGCGTTCAAAGACCTGTGCGCCATCGGTGCGTCCCAGAACATGGTTGAGATCCTCAACCTTCCAGGTGGCAAGTGTCGACACGGAGAGCAGCAGTTGCTGCAGGTCGGCTCCGTAGGAGTCGAAGAGAGGCCTCAAGAGCTGGTGATCAAAAGGGGCGGAGGTCCCATCTGGTGGATTCTGGGAACTGGCTGTCTCGAGGTGGCGGTGAGCCAGTCTGGCTGCCGCCGGCCACCCCTCAGTCAGCTCAAGAAGGCGGTCCGCGTCCAGGGGGGACCCGTTGGCCAGCCGAACCAACTCACGCCGGGTGAAAGCCAGCGAAACGGCGTCTATCTCGATGAGACCGTCGTGAAGAGTGAACTTGGATAACGCGCTGAGTCTCGGGGGGGATCGACCGATCAGGATGAACCGCACCTTGGGTGCCGAGCGCAGGACAAAATAGTCGAGGTCCTGGAGGATCCCACGATTCTTCAACGCGTGGCAGTCATCCAGAACGAAAACAACCTGTTCCTTCACCTCAGCGATGATCGTGATGATGCTGTCGATGAACGCGTTGTCCCCACAGGACGTGGGCGCTGGGTTTCTGCGCAGGCGTCCATCCCCTAGTGTCGGAACGCCCAGCTCGATGGCACCCACCATCAGGGACCAGAATCGTGCGGGTTGGTCGTCGGAAGGGTCGATCGTGAGCCAGGCGACGGGTTGGCTGTGAGATTTGCGCCTGGCGACCCACTGAGCGGCGAGCGTCGTCTTGCCATAACCCATCCCAGCGACGATGGAGACGAGCCTGGAGCCGGATTGAAGCACTGTGTCCACTGTTTGTAGGAGGCGGGGACGCAGCAATGCGGATTGGTCAGGCTGTGGCGGACTCACCTTTGTCACTGCAACTGCTCCATAGGTGACCATGGATCAACACGTCCTTACGATGGACTATCGAGCGGCCTGACGCGTTCCTGGCACCAGAACCCGTCAGTTGGTACCAATCGTGGGAGTTGCTGGCTTTAAGCACAAGAGCGTTTTTTCTGGAGGTCTGGTCAGTCAACCGGTCGGTGACCCCGCTTGTCAGGAGGAAGAGGGCCGAGGCGCCAGGGGTGACCTTCTCCCGGATGCCTTTCTCCACCGGCCCGGGCACTCCGGACATGATCCAACTGTGTCGTTGGGGGCGCTGTTGGCAGATCACCCGGACCGGGTGATTTCAGTTCGTGTCGATTGTGGAAAATTGGGTCTGAACCTGATCGTAGGTGTTGAAGAGGAGCCACATGCGAGTCGGCCCAGTCGAAGTGATCATCTGCACGTTTCCCAGCCCGGAGATAGACCAGAGTGTTGCTGTCTCACTCAGTGAGGCGGTTGAGTCGGGGGTGGTCGCCCTACTCGACGTAGTGGTCATTGCCAGGGACGGGCTGGGTACGCTCAGCGTCAAGGATCTGGGCGACGATCTGCCAGCGGCCTGGTCCCGATTGATTGTCGATCCGCGACCGCTCACTTTGCTCAGCGAAACCGACATTGAGGTAGTGGCGGGATCAGTCGGGGACAACGAGTCCTCGGTGATCGTCACGGTGGAGCATCGGTGGGCCCGGCGCCTGTCTGAAGATGTGCGGGCCGCGGGAGGCACCACCGCGCTGCATGTCCACATTCCGCACGACACGGTGCTCGACGCTTTCCAGGCCGACGGTGTCGCTGCAAGTTAATCGATTCACTCCAAGAACAGATTGAAGGACACGAAATGCCATTCGGCAGACAGGGCAGACCAGGCCTCCTGGGATCTGTGGCCCGAACAGCAGTCATCTCAGGTACAGCACAGATGACCACCGCTGCTATCAACCATCAGATGCGGGAACGACACGCGCACCCCCATCCGGCATCGAGTCCGCCGCCAATGGCAGGCGGGGATCAGCTGGCTGACCAGCTGGCCCGGCTCGCCAACCTTCACTCGACCGGGGTGTTGACCGCCGCGGAATTCGCGGCCGCGAAAGCCAGACTGCTTTCCTAGCGGGAGCGCGGTCATGCCCAGGCAACGTTGGGTCACATCAGTGGTCTTGGCGGTTCTCGCCGCCGGGCTGGTCTTCGCCACGGTTCCGGCCCTGTACTTGCGCACCCAAGTTCTTGCCACCGATCGATATGTGGAAACAATCGCTCCGCTGGCGGCGGATCCAGCGATTCAGGCCGCGGTGACCGAGCACCTGACCGAGCGAATTGTTGCCTCAATTGACGTTGAAGGACGTGCCCGGCATGCGTTGACCGAGCTGACCCGGTCGGCACCGTTGGCAGAGCCCCTGATCGCGGACCTGGTGCCGGTGATCGTTGAACAGACCCACGCCAGAATTGAGGCTGCCGCTTCCCGGGTGGTCACGGCCCCGCAATTCCAGATCTTGTGGGTCGAGGCGAACCGCGAGGCACACCAGCGGCTCCTCGGCCTGGTCACGGGCGAACCTACCGGCGTGGCCAGCCTCGACGAGAACGGTGCTGTCACCCTTTCCACCGGTGAGATCATCGCGCAGGTCAAGGAGCGTCTGATCGGAGAAGATGCGACGATCGGAACAAGAATTCCAGAGATCGACGCCGAGCTCACCCTTTTCCAGTCGCCAGAGTTGGTCCGGGCTGGGCAAGCAATCAATGTCCTTGACCGTGGTGCAGTGATCCTGACGTGGCTCGCTGCGCTCGGGGCAGTCGCTGCGATCGCAGTGGCACCCGCTGGCCTGAGGCTGCGGGTGATTGGGGTGCTGGGCTTTGGGGTTGCGCTTGCCATGGCAGTGCTGGCGGTCACAGTGGGACTGGGGCGGGAGTATTACCTTAACGCGATCCCGCCCGACCGGATTAGTCCAGCGGCAGCGCAGAGCCTCATCGATTACCTCCTTGCCCCGCTGCAGGTCAGCATGAGGATCGTCTTCGTGGTTGCGTTGCTGACCATGCTGGTTGCGTTCCTCCTGAGACGATCCAGTGTGGTGTTGGGGCAACGGCGCGGCAATCCGCCGGTGGGTGGCCACACACGCGGCGACAGAGACCTCCAGCCCTGGCAGCACCGCTTGTGGTGGAACAAACGTGCGGCCCAAGCCGCCGTCGTCGTCGTCGCTATGGTCGTATTGGTGCTGTGGCAGCAGCCGACGGCGTCCGTTGCGCTGTGGACAACGGTCGGTGCCGGACTCGCGCTAGTGGCCGTCGAACTGTTGTCGCGGTCAATGACTGCTCAGTAGTCGACCCTCGCGGCCAGAGTGCGCCAGGCGTTAAACGGGGCCGAGGCTGGAAGTGCGGCTTCGACGGGTGGGACCACTTGTCGCACCGGCATCGACCGTTGGTCAACCGGGGTGTTGAAGTAGTTGTAGAAGACTGCGTCATCAAACCCAGCCTCCTCAGCGTCGAATCGGTCGGCCGCGTAAACCACCGATTCGACTCGCGCCCAGAGCGCTGCGGAGACGCAGAGTGGGCAGGGTTCGCAACTCGTGTAGAGAGTGCTCCCGGAGAGTTCAAAGGTTTGCAGTGCGGTGCAGGCGTTGCGGATAGCCATTACTTCAGCATGTGCGGTCGGGTCCTTGGACGCAGTGACACGGTTGACGCCGGAGAAGCTACGTCCATCGCTGGTGACGATCAGCGCACCGAACGGGCCGCCGTCGTTCTGGACATTTGCGACCGCCAACGCGACCGTTTGATCAAGGAACCGCGCTTCGTCTTGAGTGTTCACAGGTCTCCCGGGACGCTCGCCGTTGGTTTTGTTCGAACAGTAGCACCCGCTCTTTCCGTGGCTGAAATGGCCGGCCGGTAGCACTAGCGAGAACACCCTTGACATTGACGTTGCGTCAACCACTAGCGTGGATGCCAACGGTTGAGAGGAGAAGCCATGGACTGGTCAATCCAGGAAATTGCGCGGCTGACCGGCACCACCAGCCGGACGCTTCGGCACTACGACGAGATCGGGCTGCTGGAGCCGTCGCGGACTGGGGGTAACGGGCAGCGCCACTACGACGACGTCGCCCTCGTGCGTCTGCAGCGCATTCTGATGCTCCGGGACCTCGGTCTTGGCCTGCCGACCATTGCCGGGGTGCTAGCGGGTGACCCTGAACCTGTGACAGCACTGCACGGTCACCTCAGGTGGTTGCGGCAGGAGCAAGTCCGGCTGACGCGGCAGATCGCGTCGGTCCAAGAGACGGTGAACCGATTGGAGGGAGGTGAAGAACTCATGGCAGAGAAGATGTTCGACGGGTTTGACCACACCCAGTACAAGGATGAGGTTGAAGAGCGCTGGGGGAAAGCCACCTATGCGCAGGGTGACGCTTGGTGGCGGACAAAGACCGACGCCGAGCAGGCGGCGTGGACCCAACAGACCGCAGAGCTGGGAGCTGCCTGGACCAGTGCGGCAACTGGAGCGGTGACGCCCGACAGTCCTGCTGCCCAGGCGTTGGCAGCGCGGCACGTGGCGTGGCTGGCCCCGGCGCCGGGCGTTCCCCAGTCCGGCGGCAAGCCGTCAAAAGAGTACGTGCTGGGGCTTGGCGACATGTATGTTGCTGACCCTCGCTTCGGAAAGAACTATGGCGGCCAGGACGGCGCAGAGTTCGTCAGGGATTCGCTGCGGGTTTACGCGGACCTCTTTCTGTAGATGAGGATCCTTCAGGAGCTGACGACGTGCAGCTCCTGAAGGATTCCGGGTCTCTCCCCCTGCCCGGATAGGGTGGAAGCTCTGGCTAATGGGGGAGCGTGGATGTCCGCGGGGGAAAGCAACAGGCCCGGAATTGCCGATACAGCTGAAAGCATCTCGGACGGGTTGGCATTGGACATCGCCGCACGTTTCGGGTTCGCCGTGCTCGGGGTGGTGCACATCCTGATCGGGGTCATCGCATTGCAGGTCGCGGCTGGCGGGGACGGGCAGGCCGAGCCCACGGGGGCGCTGGAGCAGTTGGCCTCGGGGTCTGCTGGACCGTGGACCATGTGGGCGTGTGCGATTGGTTGTTGGGGACTTGCCCTGTGGCAGCTCAGCGAGTCCACACTCCGGTATCGGCGGAAGCCAGTGGGAAAAAGGCTTGAGAAGGCCGTCTCGTCGGGCTCCCTGGCCGTGACCTACGGGATCATGGCTGTGACCATGGCACGATTCGCCCTGGGTGATGCCCCGGATTCGAGTGAGTTCACCAGGGAGTTCACCAGGACGATGATGGCCTACCCGCTGGGATCCTTCATTGTGCTGGTGGTCGGCGGAACGGTGCTGGGAATCGGCGTCTACTTCATCGTCAAAGGCCTGCGGCGAACGTTCAGGCCAGAGCTGGAGCATTTTGTTGATTTGCGGCGGGGTGCCGTGATCGACGCACTGGGGGTGCTGGGCCACGTCGCGAAAGGGGTAGCGCTTATCCTCATGGGGTTGCTCTTTGTTGTTGCCGCCATCACCAACCAGCCGTCCCGATCAACGGGTCTGGATGGGAGCCTCAAGGCACTTCAGGATCACCCGTTTGGGAACGGGATACTGATCGCCATCGCCGTGGGGCTGATCTTTTACGGCGTTTTCGCCATCATCCGCGCCAGGTTCGGTCGGATGTAGCCACGTTCGCCCGGGTCAGAACTGGATACCCCGGGACAGCCCGCCGTCGACCAGGATGTTGGCTCCAGTGGTTCGGCTGGACCGCGGACTGGCGACGAATACCACGGTATCGGCAACCTCCTGCGGCGTGCCCATCCGGTGCGTTGGGTTCAGCCCCATCACCGTGTTGAACAGCTCGGGGTCGCCCTGTTCGATGTTCTGCCATACGCCGCCTTCATGAAAGGTATTGCCGGGGGAGACCGTGTTGGCGCGGATGCCTTGCCCGGCGAGCTGGAAAGCCAGCCCTGCCATGTAGGCGATGAGAGCCGATTTGACGGTCCCGTAGGGCCCGGAGGCGAAGTCCACCTCCCGCCCGGAGACGCTGGAGATGGCAATGATCGACGCAGCGCTGCTCTGCTGCAGGTGGGGCAGCGCCGCCTTGACCAGCCTGACCGTACCCATGAGGTCCACCCTGAGGGTTGCTTCCCAGCTTTCGTCGGTGTCTGGGATGGCGAGGGCGCTCACGTTGCTGACCACTATGTCGATCCCTCCGAACATCGACGCTGAATCACCCACCCATCGTGCCACCGCGGCGGCATCGCCCATGTCCATCGCCGTCCCTGAGACGCGACCGCCGCTGCCAACCAGAGCGGCTTCAGTAGCTTCGATGTCGGCGGGGTTCCGGGCGCAGAACCCCACGTTGGCACCCTCCGCCGCAAAGGAATCGACGATTGCCCGGCCAATACCTTTGGTACCTCCGGTTACCAGGGCGGTCAGTCCAGCCAGATGTAGGTCCATGGGTTCTCCTAAAGGTTCGTGCTGCGGCGACGCAGCTCATCGTGTAATCCGTCAAAAGCATGCACTCGGGGGAATAGCTTCTTGGCGGCCTTCACCACCACGCTGTAGTTGGCATCCACTGCGTTGGCAATGGGCGCCAGAGCCGTCTGGGTGAGCAACTGGTAGGCGTCCATCTGATGCAGTCCGAAGAGCTCTTCGAACCACCTCACCATTTCCACCTGGCCGATTCGCCAGGAGTCTTCCATGGGTCGTGAGGAACCAACAGCCATCCAGTGGCTGTCGCTCTCGAGTCGGGGCCAGGCCGGAGCGCCACCCTTAATGAGCTCGACGATGATCGTTGAATTCATCGCTCCTTCCACGGCCGTACCGCATGCTTCCCCCTCGCCCTGCCGGTAATGTCCGTCTCCAATGGAGAAGAGAGCTCCCTCGACATTCACCCCCAAATAGACCGTGGTGCCAGCTTTGACTTCGGGAGAATCCATGTTGCCGCCGAAACGTTCCGGGACCAGCGACGATCGCACTTCTCCGCCGGGCGGAGCGACCCCAATGGTGCCAAGCATTGGCTCAAGAGGCAGTGCGATCTCGAAGTCGGTATGCCGGGCCTGGAATCCGACGGTCTGCCGTGCAGTGTCGACGTGGTAGATCCAGGTGGTATCCGGGAGCGGCTCCTGCAGGAGAGCAGTCCGATCGGTGCTGGTGAGCCCGCCGAAGAAGGGAATGGTAGCCGACGCACCCCAGGAACGGGCGGGCGTCAGGTCCACAATATGAATGGCTAAAGTATCTCCGGGCTCCGCGCCCGCTACGTAGAATGGTCCGGTCTGAGGGTTGACAAAGCGGAGGTCCACCTTCTCGCTGGACAGATCATCGACGCTGGTCAGGGCGTGGTTGAAGGCGTCTTCAGACCACAGCTTCAATACGGTTCCGGGCTGGACCGTCATGACCGGTGCTGCGCCGCCGAAGGTGTAGACGAGCTGATCTAGGGTTGGAGTGTATTCAACGGCATCCATGACTGGATGCTATGTCGGTGGTGGGGCACTGACAAGGGTTGACGCTGTCACGGGTGCGCAGCAGCGCCGCCGGTATCCGGCTCAGACACGCCGGTTCCTCGCGATCGGGCTGGTTTTTGGGGCAGTTCCGGGTCCGTGAGGCGTGTATCGGGTGGTGTCTGCCGTCCGGGCGACCGCCGCCCTGATGTCCGTCAGCGATGCTGAGTCACCGAGGAGTCCCGCCGCACGGGCCTGCACCATGATGTTGCCCAATGCGGTGGCCTCGACTGGTCCGGCCACCACCGGCAGGCCAGTGGCGTCAGCGGTCAGCTGGCATAGCAACGTGTTCTGGGACCCGCCACCTACAATGTGCACTACGTCAACCTCAGCGCCGGAGAGTTCGACGGCTTGGCGCACCGTCCGAGCGTAGGCGTCGGCGAGGCTATCCAGAATGCAGCGCACGACGCCGGCGGGTTCGGTGGGCGCCGCCGCCCCGGTCGCCTTGATGGCGTCACGGATCCGGTCGGGCATATTCCCTGGCGGGATGAACGTGGACGAGTCAGCATCAATTCGAGGACCATCGGCAGGCCGGGCCGCGGCCTCGGTCAGCAAAGACTCCAGCTGAGGGGCCAGACCGTCAGCGGTCCAGCTGCGCAGACATTCCTGCAGGAGCCAGAGACCACCGACGTTCCGCAGATACCGGATGGCGCCATCAATACCGCGCTCATTGGTGAAGTTGGCTGAACGGCTGGCCGGAGTGAGTACGGGGTAGTCCAGCTCCACCCCGACCAGTGACCAGGTGCCCGAAGAAATATAGGCAAACTTCTCGACGGTGGCCGGAACCGCGACGACAGCTGATGCGGTGTCATGTGATCCCACCGCCACGATGGAGGTACCCGTTGGCAGCCCGGTGCTCCGCGCCACCTCGGGCAGGAGCAGACCAAGCCTTTGCCCCGGCTGAATCAGCGGGGGAAAGAGGTCGGCGGGGAGCCCCAGCCGGGTGAGTATTTCGGGCGCCCAGTCGCCGGTCCGCGCATCGACGAGTCCGGTGGTTGACGCGTTGGTTGCCTCACTGGCCCGCCGTCCGGTCAACCAGAAGCAGAGCAGATCCGGGACCAGCAGCGCCCGGTGATGGTCCAGTGACGTTTCGGCCGCCAGCTGATAGACCGTGTTAAACGGCAAAAACTGCAATCCGGTGATTTCGTAAAGCCGCTCGAACGGCATCAGCGAATGCACGCCGTCCACGGTTGACCCGCTTCGAATGTCCCGGTGGCTGAAGGGCAGGGAGGTAAGGACGCCGTCGTTGTCGAGCAGACCGTAGTCCACCGCCCAGGTGTCCACACCGACGCTCGCAATCCGTTCCCCAGGTTCAAGCGAATCCGACGCAAGCCTCAGTCCCGCCAGCACCTGGGTGAACAGCTCGCGGACGTCCCAGCGCAGAGTGCCGTCAACCTCCACCGCCCCATTGGGAAACCGGTGCACGATTTGGAGCGATGGCCCGTCCGATCCCACTCGACCGAGAATCACCCGCCCCGACGAGGCGCCGATATCGACGGCGACGAACACCCCGCCCGCGCGGGCGGTCATCGCAGGAACGCCGCCGCCACACCCGCATCCACAGGAATATGCAGCCCGGTGGTGTGGGACAGGGCGTCGGAGGTCAGAACGGCGACGGCGCTGGCCACATTTTCGGGCAGCACCTCACGTTTGAGCAGGGTGCGCTGGGCGTAGTACTCGCCGAGCTTGTCCTCCTCGACCCCGTACACTGCCGCACGCTTGGCACCCCAGCCGCCAGCGAAGATCCCCGACCCGCGCACCACCCCGTCCGGGTTGATCCCGTTGACTCGAATCCCGTGCCCACCAAGCTCGGCGGCCAGCAGCCGCACCTGGTGCGCCTGGTCCGCTTTAGTTGCCGAGTAGGCGATGTTGTTTGGCCCGGCGAAAACCGAGTTTTTCGAGGAGATGTAGATGATGTCGCCGCCCATCTCCTGCTCAATCAGCACTTTCGCGGCGGCCTGCGACACCAGAAAGGACCCCTTGGCCATCACGTTGTGCTGCAGATCCCAGTCCTGCTCAGTTGTTTCAAGCAGGGGCTTGGAGATCGACAGTCCGGCATTGTTGACCACCAGATCCAGTCCCCCGAAGGCGAGCACCGCGGCGTCGATGGCACGCTGCACCTGAGCTGGGTCGGTGACGTCGGCCTGCACCCCGATCGCTGTATCGGTGCTGCCCAACTCCGCGGCAACCGTCCGGGCATTCTCCAGGTTCAGGTCGGCGATGACGACGCACGCACCCTCGGCGGCGAGCCGGGTGGCGATCGCCTTGCCGATGCCCGACGCCGCACCGGTCACCAGGGCGATCCGTCCAGCGTGGGATTTGGGCTGGGGAAGTCGGGCCAGCTTGGCTTCCTCGAGGGGCCAATACTCGATGCGGAATTTCTCGTTCTCGTCGATTGGCGAGTAGGTGGAAATCGCTTCGGCTCCACGCATCACGTTAATCGCGTTCAGGTAGAACTCACTGGCCACGCGGGCGGTCTGCTTCGTGGCGCCAAAGGTGAACATACCGACGCCGGGCACCAGAATCACCGCCGGGTCGGCGCCACGGATGGCAGGCGAGTCCGGCGCCGCATGCCGATCGTAGTAGGCCTGATACTCGGTGCGGTAAGCCTCATGAAGTTCCCGCAGCCGAGTTAGCGAGTCTTCCACCGAAGAATCTGCGGGGAGGTCAAGCACCAGCGGCCTGACCTTGGTGCGGAGGAAGTGATCGGGACAGCTGGTGCCGAGGTCGGCTAGCCTGCGGTGCCCAGAGGCTTCAAGAAAGTGCAGGACGGCGGCGTCGTCAGTGAAGTGACCCACCTGTGCCTTGTCGGTGGACGCAAGACCGCGGATCGACGGCCCAAGCGCCGCCGCCTTGGCGCGTCGCTCGGCAGGGGCAAGAGCCCCGTACCCCGGCAGGGGGGCACCGAACGGTTCCGGCCGGCCATGCTCTTCAATGTACTTTTCAGCGGTAGTGATGATCCACAGCGAGTTTGTCTCGGCCTCATCTGAGGTGTCTCCCCACGCGGTAATTCCGTGTCCGCCGAGGATCACGCCGATGGCCTGCGGGTTCTCGGTTTTGATGGCGGCGATGTCCAACCCAAGCTGGAAACCGGGGCGGCGCCAGGGTACCCAGAGGACCTTGTTGCCAAAGATGGTCGCGGTCAGGGCCTCGCCGTCCTGAGCTGTGGCGATGGCGATACCGGAGTCGGGGTGGAGGTGGTCCACATGGTTGGCGTCAAGCAGCCCGTGCATCGCCGTGTCGATGGAAGGTGCAGCACCGCCCTTCCCATGCAGCGTGAAATCGAAGGCCGAGACCATTTCGTCCTCACGGTCGACGCCGGGATAGACGGTGGTCAGCGCGCGGAGACGGTCCAGGCGGAGGACTGCAAGGCCCTGCTCTTTCAAGGTGCCGAGATCGCCGCCCGAGCCCTTAACCCAGAGGAGGTCGACGTCGTCGCCGGTCACCGGGTCGGTCGCTGTGCCTTTGGCTGAGGTGTTGCCGCCCGCATAGTTGGTGTTGCGGTGATCAGCGCCCAAGCGGTTTGACCGTTTGAGTAAAGATTCGACTGCTGGGTTGGTCATTATGCGCCCCATCCTGCCTGCTGGCCGCCTCGGCGTGCCTCGTTAATTTGCTGTTGGTAGCCGCTGGCCTGGTAGGCAGCCATCGGGTCGCCCGGAAGTCCACGTGACTCACGCCATGCAGCGAGGCCGGGCCGGACATCGGTGTAGAAGGCGTCCATGAACACGGCATTGGCGCCCAGCACATCACCGGCTTCCTGCGCCCTGGTCAGGGCCTGACGGTCGACGAGCAGAGCACGAGCCGTCATTTCCTGGACGTTTTGTACCGAGCGGATCTGTCCGGGGATCTTCTCCTCCAGGTTGTGGCACTGGTCCAGCATGAGGGCGATGTTGGATGCCGGGTCCAGCCCGCCACCGCGGATCACCTCGACCATGATCCTGAACAGTTGGAAGGGGTCGGCGGAGCCGACGATGAGGTCGTCGTCGGCATAGAAACGGGAATTGAAATCGAAGGAACCAAGCTTTCCCAGCCGGATCAGTTGAGCGACGATGAACTCGATATTGGTTCCGGGGGCGTGATGGCCGGTATCGAGGCAGACCAGAGCCTTCTCGCCGAGTTCGAGGCACTGAGCGTAGGAGGTTCCCCAATCCGGAACATCGGTATGGTAAAACGCTGGTTCGAAGAACTTGTACTCCAGGACCAGCCGCTGGTCGTCGCCGAGGCGGTCATAGACCTTGCGCAGCGATTCCTGCAGCCAATCCTGACGGGAGCGCATGTCACCCTGGCCCGGATAGTTGGTCCCATCTGCCAACCAAATCTTCAGATCGCGAGAGCCGGTCACGTTCATGACGTCGATGCATTCATACATGTGGTCGATGGCTTTGTTGCGGATCGCGGCATCGCTGTGGGTGAGGCTGCCGAATTTGTAGTCCTCATCCTGGAAGGTGTTGCTGTTGATGGTGCCGAGTCGGATGCCCTGTTGCTGGGCGTAGTCGGACAGCTGACCGTAGTCATCGACCTTGTCCCACGGAATGTGAAGTGCGATCGAGGGTGCCAGCCCGGTGAGCTCGTTTACCTTTGCCGCGTCGCTGATCTTCTCCCGCACTGAGCGTGGGGTGCCGGGGGTTTGAAAGACCCGGAACCGGGTCCCGGAGTTTCCATACGCCCAGGATGGGACCTCAATGGCCAGCTGCTCCAGCTGGGGCGTGACGCTATCCAGAACACTCATTCTTGTCTCCAGGTTATTCAAGGTGCGGGCCAGTCTGCGGTGAAGTGTCGGCGTCGAAAGCTGGCTTGAATCGTTTCACTTTGTCGTGTCAAAGCTATCCTTGCATACGAGAGAGTGTCAAGGATCACCACGCCGGGTGCCAGTCCGGCTTGGTGGTGGCCCCCAGTCAGCGAGGATCAGCCATGAATAGCCGCCCGGTGAGTATCAAGGATGTGGCCGATCACGCACAGGTTGCGGTGGGAACCGTCTCCAACGTTTTAAACCACCCAAGCCGGGTGGCGGAGCGCACCCGCGCGCGGGTGACCGCAGCCATCGCGGAACTCGGATTCGTGCGCAATGATGCGGCGCGACAACTGCGGGCGGGACAGAGCCGGACCATTGGGCTGATTGTTCTCGACATTGGCAATCCGTTCTTCTCCTCACTGGCACGGGCAGCCGAGGACTACGCGGCCGAACGGGGGAGCACTGTGGTGCTCGGTGACAGCGGCCATGACGCCGGCCGTGAAGCCCGCTACATCGATGTGTTCGAGCAGCAGCGGGTACAGGGACTGCTGATCTCACCTGTGGGTGACCTCACGGCCCGGCTGGAGGCGCTCCATTCACGGGCAGTCCCAGTGGTCCTGGTCGACCGGAAGGACGATCTGAAACTCTTCAGTTCGGTGTCGGTCGATGACGAGGCCGGCGGCTACCTCGCTGTCAGGCACCTCCTGGACGGCGGTCGACGACGCATCGCGTTTGTAGGGGCAGGCGCTTCGATCCAGCAGGTGGCCGACCGAATGGCCGGAGCCAGGAGGGCTGTCGGGGAATGCCCCGATGCGACGCTGGAGTTCGTGCTCGCGGAAGCCATGACAGTCCTGGCGGGTCGGGCGGCGGGTGAGCGGGTGGTCCAGGCAGGTCCGGCGCGGATGCCGGACGGGATCTTCTGCGCCAACGATCTGCTCGCGATCGGTGTGATGCAGGCGGTGCTGCTCATCGGCGGGCTGAAGGTGCCGGAAGATCTGGCCCTGATCGGGTACGACGACATTGACTTTGCTGAATCCGCGGTGGTGCCCCTGTCGACAATCCGCAGGCCTACCGAGCTCATGGGCCGCACCGCCGTCGAGCTGCTGCTCGGAGAAATCGACGACACGCAGAGCGAGCGGCGCCAGGTGGTGTTCCAGCCCGAGCTTGTTGTGCGGGGGAGCACGGGTAGCCGGATAACTGCCCAAATATAGGTTCCTCCGCCCGTTCCGGCCACGCGCTCCTCCTGTGGTTGCCGGTATGCCCGTCGAAGGTCACGGATTGGAATCATCTGTTGACGGTGATCTCCCTCACGCCTACGATCATTCCTGAACTACATCTATGAAACGATTCATTTTTGAGAGGGCTTGCAATGCCGCAAGATCAGGATGCCGGGATGGTTGTCCCGGAGCCCAGCACATCCCCGGTGCCGGAGGTGGCACTGCTCTCACTTGTCGGTGCTGCGAAAACCTTCGGGCCGGTCGTGGCACTGGCTGATGGAACGGTGGAGATTCGACCAGGTGAAATCCATGGGCTGGTGGGCGAGAACGGTGCTGGCAAATCCACACTGGTAAAGATCCTCGCAGGGGTCCACACTCCCGACGGTGGCAGGTTCACGGTTTCGGGAGCCGAGGTGTCCTTCCGCAACGTGGGTGATAGCAAAGCCGCAGGGATTTCGGTGATCTACCAGGAGCCCACCCTTTTCCCGGACCTCACCGTTGCAGAAAACATCTTCATTGGACGCCAGCCAAAAGGTGCCCTCGGGCTGATCAGCAGGAGCGCGATGCGCCGCGCAGCAGCCGACCTTTTCTCGGAACTAGGTGTCCCGATTGACCCGGATCGTCCCGCCGAGGGGCTGTCCATCGCGGACCAACAAATCATTGAGATCGCCAAGGCCATCTCACTGAACGCGAAGATCCTGGTGATGGATGAACCCACCGCCGCGCTGAGCGGTGTCGAGGTGGACCGGCTTTTCACAGTGGCCCGCAACCTTCGCGACGCCGGCAGTGGCATCCTGTTCATCTCCCACCGGTTTGACGAGGTTTTTGGCCTCTGCGACCGCATCACCGTCATGCGGGACGGCCAATACATCAACACCCACAACACGGCCGACATCACTGTGGAAGCCGTGGTGCGTGAAATGGTCGGCCGCGACATTGCTGCTCTCTACCCCAAAGAGGAGGCGGCAATCGGGGACACCGTCCTGCAGGTCGACCACCTTTCCCGTGCGGGAGTGTTCTCCGACATCAGCTTCGAGGTCAAAGCCGGTGAGATCGTGGCGCTGGCAGGACTGGTGGGTGCCGGGCGGACTGAGGTGGCGCGGGCCATCTTCGGTATCGATGGGTACGACGCCGGATCGGTCCAAATGAACGGCCACGCCCTAAAGTCTCGTGACCCCCGAGCAGCGATTGACGCGGGAATCGGGTTTGTCCCCGAAGACCGGCGCAACCAGGGATTGGTGATGGAACTGTCGGTGGAACGAAATGCCGTGCTGACCCTGCGCAATAGTCTCGCCAAACGCGGCATCATCCGGGGCAAGGATGAACGTGCGGCCGCAGCCCTGTGGACTAAGCGACTTCAGGTGAAGGCCGGCTCCCCGGAGCACCCCGTGTCAACGCTCTCGGGCGGCAACCAGCAAAAAGTGGTGCTGGCCAAATGGCTGGCCACCGAACCGAAGCTACTCATCATCGACGAACCGACCCGCGGCATCGACGTCGGCACCAAAAGCGAAGTACACCGCCTCGTGTCTGAACTCGCCGGCCGTGGAATCGCAATCCTCATGATCTCCTCCGAACTTCCCGAGGTCCTGGGAATGGCGGATCGGGTCCTGGTCATGCACGAGGGCCGGATTTCCGCGGAACTGGACCGGGCTTCAGCCACCCCTGAAACTGTCATGCACGCTGCCACTGCAACACCGGAGAGCGCCACATGAGCACCGACCTGAACCGCCCCGCCACCGCCAAGGCACCCGAGGAACGGCATCGCCGGGCCTCCGGAATCGCAGCGGTGCTTCGCCTCCGCGAATTGCCCGTAATGATCGCGCTGGTGGGACTGGTGTTCTTCACCTGGCTGGTGAACCCCCTGTTCCTCAGCGAGCAAGGAGTCAAGGACCTACTCCTGAACGCAACCATCGTCATGCTGCTGGCGGTAGGCCAGGCACTGGTGATCATCACCCGGAACGTGGACCTTTCAGTCGGGTCGGCGCTGGGATTGGTGGCCTTCTCGACCGGTTCCCTTTTCTTCGCCATGCCAGATGTCCCCGTCATAGTGGTGTTCATCCTGGGGATGATCCTCGGGGGCGTCCTCGGCGCCGTAAACGGCATTCTGGTGACCGTGGCGAAGGTGCCAGCGCTCGTGATCACTCTCGGCACCCTTTATATCTTCAGGGGCATCAACAATGCCTGGGCTGGCGGAACACAGTATTTCGCCGGGGATCGACCCCAGGAATTCGGCGCCCTGTCGGTGAACACCGTTCTGGGATTTCCGCTCATTACCCTGATTGCCGTCATCGTGGTCATCGTGGTTGCCGTCTTTATGGCGGGTACCCGACCCGGACGTGATCTCTACGCCATCGGTTCCGACCCCGATGCCGCCAAACTCTTCGGCATTCCAGTCACCCGCCGGGTGCTGCTCGCCTTCATCGCGAATGGGGTGCTCGTCGGGTTGGCCGGCGTGCTCTACGCCAGCCGCTTCAACTCCGTGGGGGCCACCACCGGCACGGGCCTCGAACTGGACGTGGTCGCGGCCGCCGTCGTCGGAGGTGTCGCCATCTTCGGCGGGAGCGGGACAGTGGTAGGAGCAGCGATTGGCGCGCTACTGCTGACTACCATCACCAGTGCCTTGGCAGCCCTCCGGGTGGACAAATTCTGGCAGCAGGCGATCGTGGGAATCCTGATCCTTGCAGCCATCATTATTGACCGGCTGGCTGCACTTCGCACCGCCCGGAAGCTACGGATCAGCGAGGCCCGTAATGTCTAAGACTGCGACGACGACTGTGAGCGATAAGGGCACCGGGGCCGTACTCGAATCCGAGCCCAAGGGCCGCACCGGTGCGCAACGGCTGCTGTTGGGCCGCGACGCCATCATGATTTACACCCTGGTGGTCGTGGTGCTGTTCGCCTGCCTCGCCATCCCCCGTTTTGCCTCGCCAGTTACGGTCGGTTTCCTGCTGCTCGACGTGATCCCGATCCTGATCATTGCCATGCCGATGACCCTGGTCATCATCTCCGGAGAAATTGACCTGTCAGTGGCCAGCATCGCCGGACTCAGCAGCGCCGTGTTGGGCGTCCTCTGGGCGGCGGGAACAGAGATCTGGCTTGCACTCGTCGTGTGTCTCGTCGTGGGACTGGTTGCCGGGGCTTTCAACGGACTGCTGATCGCCTATCTCGGCTTGCCTTCCCTTGCCGTGACCATCGGTACCCTCGCGCTCTTTCGAGGGTTGGCCCTGGTGGTCATTGGTGACAACGCGGTGGCCGACTTCCCGCCCGCACTGACGGCCTTCTTCACGTCCAAGCTGGGAGCTACTGGTATTCCCACGGTGATGATCGGCGTGGTGCTGATCATCGCCTTCTTTGGGGTGCTGCTCCATTTCACACCGTTTGGCCGCGGGCTTTTTGCGTTGGGCTACAGCAAGGAAGCGGCGAGTTTCGTCGGGATCAATGTGGCGCGCTCCAAGTTCTGGCTGTACATCGGTACGGGCGTGGTGTCAGCCATGGCCGGAATCTATTGGACGCTCCGCTACTCCAGTGCCCGAAGCGACAACGCCAGCGGCATTGAACTGGCGGTCATCGCCGCGGTGTTGCTCGGCGGAGTGTCGATTTTTGGGGGTAAGGGTTCGATCCCCGGCGTACTGGCGGGGGTACTGCTGATCGGCACCATCACGTACGCCTTGCGGCTTGACCGGGTTTCCGAGGTGGTCCTGATCATTGTGACCGGGTCCCTGCTGATTCTGTCGGTTGTAACACCCAGCGTGAGCACCGCGCTCAAGAAACGTCGACATGACCGACGTGTGCGGCAACAGCTTCATCCCTAAGACCGTCCCCACCGGGGCTAAAACCAGCGTCTGGTCCACCAGCGCACAATGAGAGGAAGAACAATGAAGTTTACTCACAATACGTCCCGGCGAGGTCGGGGCACGGCTCTCATCGCGCTCACCGCCAGCGCCGCGCTAATGCTCAGCGCCTGCGGCGGGGGAGAAACAGCTGAGTCAGGTGCTGAAGGCGGCAGCGGCGCCGACGGCGAACAGACCATCACCTTCATCCCCAAGCAGTTGAACAACCCCTACACTGACGTGGTTCTCAGCGGCGGAGAGACTGGTGCGGAGGAGGCAGGATTCGCCTCCTCGGAGGTGGTCGGTCCGCTCGACGCCAGCGCGTCCAGTCAGGTTTCCTTCATCAACGCGGAAACCCAGGCCGGGACCAACGTGATCACGATCGCCGCGAACGATCCGGACGCCGTCGGGCCTGCCCTGCAGGAGGCGCGGGACGCAGGTGCGAAGATTGTGGCGTTCGATTCCGATACCAACCCCGACTTCCGCGACCTGTTTGTCAGCCAGGTCAATGCACAGGATGTGGGGCTGATCCAGCTTGAACTGATTGCCGAGCAAATCGGCGGCGAGGGCGACATCGCCATCCTGTCGGCCACGGCCAACGCCACCAACCAGAACGAATGGATCAAGTTCATGGAGGAGGAACTGGCATCCAACCCGGACTACGCGGACATCAACCTCGTTGCCAAGGTGTATGGCGACGACGACGACACCAAGTCCTTCCAGGAGGCGCAGGGTCTGCTGCAGGCCTACCCGGATCTGAAGGGCATCATCTCGCCGACTACCGTGGGCATCGCCGCTACCGCGCGGTACCTCTCCACCTCCGAGTACAAGGGCGAGGTTGCCTTGACCGGTCTGGGGCTGCCCAATGAAATGCGGCCCTTCGTCGAGGACGAAACGGTGTCCGAATTTGCGCTCTGGGATCCGGCCCAGCTGGGCTATGTTGCGGCGTTTGCCGGCAAGGCACTGGCCGACGGCGACATCACCGGCGCCGTTGGCGACACGTTTGAGGCTGGCGAGTTGGGCGAACGTGAGGTCGAAGAGGGGGGCATCGTGATTGTTGGGCCACCGACGGTCTTCAATGCAGAGAACATCGACGACTACGACTTCTAACCGATCGTAAGCGCGGGGAGCCGGGCTGCTCTCCGCGCTGTCGACCGCGCTCATCTCGCGGCCGTCGTAGTGAGCCATCCGTTGCAGCAAAGGAGTTAACTCATGACCGGTGACTATCCCGTGCCTTCCCCCGTGGCGAACGAGTCGTCCGCCCTCCAGAACCTGACCCCGCACCGCCGTCGGGCTACCCGGATCGGCCTGGTATCCGGTGGGTTGGGAGCCTATTGGCCCCAGTTCCCGGACCTGCTGCCGCAGCTACGGGAATCCAGCCGGTACGTGACGGAACGCTTCACGGCATTGGAGGCGGAGGTGATCGACGTGGGCTTCGTATCCGACCCGCAGGAAGCCGGCGCCGCCGCAGAGAAGCTGCGGGTCGCGGACTGCGACCTCATTGTCATTTTCTTGGCCACCTACCTCACGTCCTCGATGGTGTTGCCGATCGCGCAACGGTCCCAAACCCCGGTTCTTGTGATTGATCTGCAGCCGAGCGAAGCGATGGACCACAGCTCCTTTGATACCGGGAAATGGCTCGCGTATTGCGGGCAATGCCCGGTGCCGGAGGTGGCCAACGTCTTTCGCCGTGCAGGCATCCCGTTCCGATCGGTCTCTGGGTATCTGACCCAGGAATCAGCTTGGCAACGGATAAACCAGTGGGTCCATGCGGCGGGGGTCCGGGGACGGCTGCGATACGCGAGGCACGGGCTGATGGGGCACCTGTACCCCGGCATGCTGGACGTCTCAACCGACCTGACAGCAGTGTCCACGACCTTCGGTTCCCATGTTGAGGTCCTCGAGTTCGACGACCTTCGGGAACTGGTCAATTCCGTCTCGGAAGAGGAGGTCAAGGAGCGGATCGAACTGGCTCGCGGGTTGTTCACGGTGGATCCATCGGTCGACGACGGCGACTTCGCCTGGGGTGCCCGGGTGTCGGTGGGTCTTGACCGCCTGGTTGACGAATTCGATCTCGATTCCCTGGCCTACTATCACCGCGGCCTCGCGGGTGAACAGCACGAACGCCTCGGGGCTGGCATGATCCTCGGTGCATCGATCCTCACGGCCCGGGGCATACCGATGGCCGGCGAGTACGAGCTGCGCACCTCGATCGCCATGCTCGCCGCCCAGGCCATGAACGCCGGTGGATCCTTCACCGAGATCCAGGCGCTGAACTTCACCGACAACGTCGTGGAAATGGGCCACGACGGGCCGGCGCATCTTGCAGTCAGCGCCGGGGACCCGCTGCTGCGGGGGCTGGGGGTGTATCACGGTAAGCGGGGCTGGGGGGTGTCAGTGGAGTTTGACGTCCGGCACGGCCCGGTCACCACCTTCGGGTTGGGCCAGGACCCTGACGGCAGTTTCGTCTTCATCACGTCCGAGGGTGAGGTGGTTCCCGGGCCGCTGCTGGCCATTGGCAACACCACATCCCGGGTGGATTTCGGCGGTGATCCCGGGCTGTGGGTCGATGAATGGTCCCAGACCGGCATCGGCCACCACTGGGCCCTGTGCGTAGGCCACCGCGCCGCCGACTTCAAGGCAGCCGCGAACCTTCTCGGCCTTGAACACCGGCATGTAGCCCTCTAGAGCGACTGCAAGCACCACTGCCCGGCTCCCTAGGGCTCCGAAAACGAAAGGACCTGATGGAACGGATCTGTTTTCAGCTGCAGATTAAGCCCGATTGCATCCCCGAGTACCGTGAACGTCACGCGGCGGTCTGGCCAGAGATGGTGGCGGCTCTCAAGGCCAGCGGTTGGCACAACTATTCCCTGTTTCTCCGGGAGGATGGGTTGCTCATTGGCTATCTGGAATCCGAGGACTTCACCGCTGCGCAACGGGCCATGGCCGCGACCGATGTCAACGCCCGTTGGCAGGCGGAGATGGGCAAGTTCTTTGTGGAGCTGGACGGGAGACCGGATGAGGGCTTCCTACGACTGACCGAGGTCTTTCATCTAGAGGACCAGCTGGCGCTGTAGCCCTAGGATCGGGTCAACACAAATAGCAGGGTCTCGACCGCAAACACGTGATATCTGTTGACTCGACACCGGGGTTGATGACTGGACGCCCTAGCGGCGGGGTGTGCTGTCCCTCCGGACCACCTCGGTGACCACCGGAATGGTCGACGACCCGCCCTGTCCGGCGCCGTCCTGCCCCTGAGCGACTCCGAAAGCCAGTTCCAGCGCGCGCCGACCTACCTCCTCGAGCGGGATTCGCACAGTGGTGAGCGACGGGGTGATGTCACGGACTGTGGGGATATCGTCGTAGCCTGCGACGCCCAGATCACGTCCCGGTTCCAGACCCGCATCGCGGAGCGCCGACATCGCGCCCATCGCCATCACGTCGCTGACCGCGAAGAGTAGGTCGACGTCGTCGAGGCCCGCCTGGAGCAGATCGGTGGCGGCCTGATACCCGCCATCGCGGGTGAAGTCGGTGTGGGCAATGTGATGCTCAGCCAGGTCGAGTCCGTGTGCGGCAAGCCCGTCACGGAAGCCCTGCAGGCGGTCCTGGGACGTGACGATCGTGGGTGGGCCGGCGACGACGGCGAAGCAGCGGTAGCCCAACTCGACCAGGGACTCCGCCAGGGCGCGCGCACCGCCACGGTTATCCAACAGGACGGTAGCGAACGGGGCAGCGTTCTGGCTGATGAAGGCGACCCGGCCACCATTCTCCTCAAACGCCGACAGCTCCTTGCGGAGATCAGCCTCCTGCGGTGAACCCGCCATCCGGGATCCGGCCAGGATCATGACCCGTGGCCGCTGTCCGCGGAGGGCCCGAACCGTGGCCAGCTCGCGCTCCGGATTACGACCGGTAACGGCGATGGTGACTACTAGACCCGCAGATTCAGCGGCCTGGATCACGCCCGACGCAATAGTGGAGAAATAGGGGTCGGAAATGTCAGCGACCAGCAGCGCAACCGTGGTGGTGGCGCCCTTGGCAACCGCTTGGGCGAACAGGTTAGGGATATACCCGAGGCGCTGGGCGGCGTCGACAACGCGTAACCGGTAAGTGTCATTGACCTTCCGAGCGCTGCCGTTCAGTGACCGGGAGGCGGTCGCCAGTGAAACGCCAGCGGCCAGCGCCACGTCGTTGAGAGTCACTGCCGGCTTGTTTGCGCCTGATTCCATGGCTGAACTGCATCCTTCCGCTGGCCCGCCGGACGCTCATCCCCAGCAGGTACCTTTAGCATTGTTGCACGCGCTGTGAAGCGGGGCAGTAAGTGGCAACTGGTGGTAAGCGCTTCCCAGTTAGTCTGGTCCCACTTCTTCATCGGCGCCAGTGCCTGTCATGCTGTAGCTATGGTTTCACTTAGCTGTGCCCCGGGCCGCGTGTCGATCGAACCTCAGCCGCCGGGTGAATTGAGATGATGCGTTGGCGCCGTCGGGAGACTATGCCTCCGGAGCCGGACGGCACCGAATCGAAGTGGCCCGGTGCCGCCAACGGGGTTGAACTGTTTGCTCAGGTGATCTGGGCGGGAGTGCTCACCGCCCTCGCCGGGTTCCCCATTATTACCCTGCCCGCAGCGATCGCCGCTGGCACCCGACACCTGCAGCGGTATCTCCGGGCCGAACGGAGTTCAGTGAGGAACTACGGTGCCGATTTCGTGCGGGCGTTGCCCGGCGGCCTGGTGGTTGGCGTGATGGCGGTGCTGGTCGCCGGGCTCCTCGGGTTGAACATCTTCCTCTCTCTGGCCCAGGTGTTGTTCGCGTGGCCAGTGATCCTTGTTCTCGGAGTTCTGGGCCTCGCCCTCACCGTGCTGATCCTGTTGCAGGCGGGCTACCACTGGACACCCGACCGCGGCTGGAAGGGTGCGATCGCTGAGGGAGCACGGAAGCTGCGCGACGACCCGATAGGCGGCGTCATGATCGTGGCGGTCCTGGCTGTTTCCGGGGTGGTGATCTGGTTGCTGCCACCGCTGATCGTGGCAGCGGTCGGCTGTCTCCTGTTCACCGTTCTCACGGTGAATGTAAGGCAGCGTCGAATCTAAGGCAGCGTCGCACTGCCGGTGACGGCCCGAGGATTACTGCAAAACCTCGCAGAAGTGATCACGGGCCTGCGTGAAGAAGTCGGCCGCGAAGACGTGCCCGCCGGCATGCCAATCACCTTTGTACCGGTCGTCGTCGTGCAACTCCTGCAGGCGGTGGTCGGCGGCCCGCATGCCCTCGACCGGGAAGAGTTCGTCACCGAGTGCGTACTGCGCCAGGAAGCGGGTATTTGGGGCCAGCGCCGTCAGGTCGGGCCACTCGGACACGGTAGCCAGCCCAGGGGTACTCAGGAGCCAAGAATGACTCTCCAGGTAGGCCGGGAACAGCGACGCATGGGTGGTCATCATGCAGGCGATCACACAGGCGCCCAGGTCCCCGGTCATCGCGGCCAGCACCAACGCGCGCCCGCCCCCACCCGAGAACCCGCCGGCCCCAATCCGGTGCGCATCAACGTCCGGAAGTCCGCGCAGGACGCCGAGGGCCGTCAGATCCTCGGAGGCGACCATCCCTGCATAGCTGGTGCCCAGAAGCGCAGCGGCCTTCGCCACTGTGTTTTCATGTTGGGCCGCCAAGGTGTTGTATTTTAGCTCCGGGCTGGCCTGCACCCCTTCGCTGGCCCACAGAGCGGTGGCTGCGCGGAGGGCGTCGGCCGCCCGGCCCGGTGCAGGTGTGAGGTTGAACCGCCGGCTGCCCCAGCTGAACGCGTCGTGCACCAGGACCGCGAAGCCCGCCCTGGCAAAGTCGTTGGCGACTGCCCGTCCGGCGTAGAGCTTGCGTTGGAGTGCGACGACGTCGGGGGAGGTCTCCGGACCGAGGTCGACCAGGCGTTCAGCCCCGAGCCACTTATTGCCGCCGTGACAGTTCAGCCACAACAGACCCGGCAGCAGCCCGTCGTGGTGCACGGGGGTCAGCAGGGTGGCTTTGGTGGGAGGGCCGAAGGGTAACTGCCACCCCAGGTGGCGGATCCGCACCCCGTCGACGACGACCTCGTCGTGCCAGGAAAGACCCCGATCAGGGTCGACGGGGGTGGGCGCCGGCACGCCGAGCGCTGCCGCAACCCGGCCCGCTGCGCCGTCGGCGGGGATGAAACGGTCATGGCTGGCCATGAACGCCGGCCAATCCTCATACCCGCCAATGGCGCTCGGCTGAGTCAACAAACCTACGCCTGGCCCGGGGTGAAGGTCAGCCGAAGCCGCGAGTTGGCAAGGTGGGTACGCATCGCCGCAGACGCGGCCTGCGAGTCCCCGGCCCTGACAGCGTTGAAAACGGCAAGATGCTCGTGGTCCACCACATTAAAATGGGTGGCCGCGGATTCCGGGTTGTCCGGAACCAGCCTCGTCTGCGGCATGGTGATCATCGACGCCCCCAGCGACACGACGAGATCCAGGTAAAAACGATTATGGGACGCGACGGCGATGCTGCGATGGAAGGCGAAGTCGGCTTCGATGGCGGCGCGAGGGGACTGTCCGGCAGCACCGAAGGCGGCCTGTGCACGCTGGATGGCCCCCAGTTCCACCGTCGTGTGACGCCGCGCCGCGAGGGCTGCTATCTCAGTCTCCACGCCCACCCTGAAGTCCACGAGGTCCAGTCGGTCCTGATGACTGCGGATTTCTCCTGGTTCGACGGCGAACGGCTGCCCACTCGGCCTGGTCAGCACAAAGGTGCCCTTACCGCGGTAGGTTTCCACCAGACCAGCCGTCTGCAGGCGGGAGAGGGCCTCCCTCACCACCGTTCGGCTCACCGAGTACTGCCTCTCCAGCGCGGACTCGGACGGAAGTTTGTCGCCGGGAACCAGTCGGCCGTCAACCAGGCTCTGCCTCAAATCCTCGACCACCCGACTGGCGAGGGTGGTCATCGGGTGCCGAACTCCACCGTGTCGGTGGTCCACGCTGCTGCCTGCTCGCTGAGGGTGAATCCCAGCCCTGGCCGATTGGGCACAATCATCCGGCCGTCAACGGTTTCGAGCCGTTCGTTGAAGAGCGGGTTGAGCCACTCGAAGTGTTCCACCCACGGTTCCCGGGGGTAGGCCGCTGCGAGGTGCAGGTGGATTTCCATCGCGAAGTGGGGCGCCAGTTGCAGGCCCGCCTGGTCGGCCAGGGCTGCGAGGCGCAGGAAGGGGGTAATGCCCCCGATGCGTGGTGCGTCAGGCTGAATGATGTCCACCGATCGGTGGGAGATGAGGTCGATGTGCTCGTTGACGCTGGAGAGCATCTCACCCGTGGCAATGGGTGTATCCAGGGCTAGGGCCAGCTGGGCGTGTCCCTCGGCGTCGTAAGCGTCGAGTGGTTCCTCAATCCAGGTGAGGTTGAATTGCTCCAGCGTGCGTCCCATTCGCATCGCCGTCGGCCGGTCCCACTGCTGGTTGGCATCGACCATCAACGGGACGGTCGGCCCCAGGTGTTCGCGGAGCGCCGCGACACGGGCGAGGTCAACCGCCGAGTCAGGGTGTCCCACCTTGATCTTGATCCCGCCGATGCCGTCGGCCAACGACGCCGTGGCACGCTCTTTCACTTCTTCGATGGACGCTTGCAGGAAGCCGCCCGAGGTGTTGTAGGCCTTTACCGAGTCACGGTAGGCGCCCAGAAGTTTGGCCAGCGGAAGACCCGCCCGCTTCGCTTTGAGATCGTAAAGAGCAATATCCAACGCGGCGATTGCCTGCGTGGCAACCCCACTGCGGCCTACCGATGCCCCGGCCCACAGCAGCAGCTGATAAACCCTGCCAATATCGTTCGGATCCTGGCCTAGAAGGCTCTGGGCCACCTCTTTGGCGTGGGCGTACTGGGCTGGCCCGCCAGCCCGTTTGGAGTAGCTGAAGCCGGTGCCGTGGTGGCCCTGTTCCGAGGAGATGTCGGCGAAGAGGAAGACAATCTCCGTCATGGGTTTCTGGCGTCCGGTGAGCACCTTGGCGTCACTGATCGGGGTGCTCAGCGGGAGGGTGAGGGTGGAGAGTTTGACGTGACGGATCCGGTCCGTGGTCGCTTCGCCGCCCGAGACGGCGGCGAGAGGATCGGAAGAGGTGAGGAGAGTGCCCATGAAAAGTGTCCCGTCGTTGGAATTATGTCCGATAGTACAAGCCACCCTCTTGTTATACAAGTAGATCGGGCAGCGACCTGAACTTACTGATCACTCTCCGGTGAGACTCTCTGCCGCGAGTGAGATCACGCTGCGGCGGACGTGACCCTCCATGAGATGCCTGGCAGCTTCAGACTGGCCAGCGAGGACGAGTCGCAATAGTTCGGCGTGCTCGGCATGGTCCTGGGCGCGCAACGATTCGCCCTCCGGCTGGGCGAGTCCGAGCCTGCGGTACCGGTCGGATTGATCCCAGGTTTCATCGAGCAGCTGAATCAAGCGGGGGTTGTGCGTGGCGTGGTAGATCGCTGCATGAAAGTCCCGGTGAGCGCTGAGTGCAGCAGCACCCTGCGTGCGGGTCACGGGAAGAAGATTGGCAAAGGCCTCTTCCATCACGACGACGTCGGCCTCGGTGTAGCGTTCGGCCGCCAGCTGAGCGGCAAACGGATCAAGCGCGAGTCTGACATCCATGAAGTCCCGGATTTCCTGGGCGTTGATGGTCGACACCCGAGCGTCCCGGTGACTCTCAAGATCGACCAGCCCCTCAGTCATGAGGCGTTTGAGCGCCTCGCGAAGCGGGGTCAGGCTCATGTCGAGTGACGCCGCCAATTGTCGCTGGGGGAGGGGTGATCCGGGGGGCAATGCGCCCGAAAGGATCCGGCTCCGCACCTCAGCGTAGGCAAGGTCGCTTTTGGTTTTGTAGATCACAGTTTCATTGTCCACGCAGGACTCGCTCCTCCCGACCGTTCGTTGACAGGTTGCCACGAATCTTGGTATCGTCCGGCCTTGGTTATAAGTTATAACACCGGAGGTAAATCAGTGAAGATTGTTTCCATCCACGAAGACACGCTGCCTATCAGCTCCACTATGCGCAACGCCTGGGTCGATTTCAGCATGATGGACGTCTCGATCATCGCCGTGGTCAGTGATGTGATTCGCGATGGAAAACCCCTGGTGGGTTACGGCTTCAACTCCAACGGCCGGTACAGCGCCGGAGACATCCTGCGACGCCGGGTCATTCCTCGGCTCATGGCGGCCGACCCGGCGGACATTCTGCGCGAGGACGGCAGCAACTTCTCCCCGGAGCAAATCTGGGACGTCGTAATGCAGAACGAAAAGCCGGGCGGTCACGGAGAGCGATCGGTCGCCGTCGGCGTCCTCGACATGGCGCTCTTCGATCTGGTCGCCAAGATCGAGGACAAACCGCTCTACCGCTACCTCTCGGACCGCTACGGGGACGGATCCCCCGACGAGGACGTCTTTGTGTACGCTGCCGGTGGGTACTACGCACCCGGCAAAGGTTTGGTTGAACTCCAGGACGAGATGAAAAAGTTCCTGGATCTGGGCTATACGGTCGCCAAAATGAAGATTGGTGGAGCCAGTCTCGCGGAGGATCTGCGGCGAATCGAAGCCGCCATGGAGGTTGTTGGTGGCGGACAGAATCTCGCTGTCGACGTCAATGGGCGGTTCGACCTGGACACTGCCCTGGCCTACGCCGAGGCGATCTCGCCCTACGACCTCTTCTGGTACGAAGAGGTGGGGGATCCCCTCGACTATCAGCTGCAAGCCAGCCTCGGCGAACGCTACCCCCATCGCATGGCGACCGGGGAGAACCTCTTTTCGCTGCCTGACGCCCGCAACCTCCTGCGGTACGGCGGCATGAGGCCCGAACTGGACATTCTTCAGTTTGATCCGGTGCTGGGTTACGGACTGGTCGAGTACCTGCGGATTCAGGAGATCCTGCCGGACTACGGCTGGTCTCCCCGGTCCTGCATTCCACATGGGGGGCATCAGTTTGCGCTGCATATCGCTGCGGCTCTCAAATTGGGAGGCAACGAGTCGTATCCTGGTGAGTTCTTCCCGACCGGCGGATTTGCCGACGGGGCTGTGGTGCAGGGGGGCCGGACCAGCCCGACGAACGCGCCCGGTATCGGATTTGAACCCAAGGCGGCCTTCTACAAGCATCTGCGCGCACTCCACATCTGAAGTTTGTGACGCGTCAGCAATCTCGGAAACCGCTTTCCTTGACGTGCGCCACGTCACACGTTATTGTCTACTAAGGCCGCCTGAGAAACCGTTTTCTCAGTTCGCTAAAGAACTACCAGGACCAATGACGATTCGATAGGAGGCGGAATGGGTACGGTGCCAGATAACTTCCCAACTGATACGCCCGCGCACTTTCCCCAGCGGCCGGTAAGGACGGGTTATGTCAGCCTTAGGTGAACTTTCCCAGATGAAGCGGGGCCCGAAGGGTCCTAAGCGCAAACTTACTGACGCTGAGAAAAAGGAAGAACGCGCTTCCTACCTCTTCCTGGCGCCGTGGATTCTCGGGCTCGCACTGATCACGATCGGCCCGATGGCGGCGTCGTTGTATCTTTCGTTTACGAATTACAACCTCCTGCAGGCCCCCGAATGGATCAGCCTGGACAACTACATCAGGATGATGCAGGATTCCCGGCTCCTGAACTCGCTGAAGGTCACCTTCCTTTACGTCTTCATCTCGGTACCACTCCAGCTCGTCGCGGCCCTAGCGCTGGCACTGGTGCTGGACCGTGGGATGAAGGGCCTCGGATTTTATCGCTCCATCTATTACCTCCCGTCCCTGCTGGGCGGTTCGGTAGCGATCGCGGTCCTGTGGCGCCAGATCTTCGGCAACGCCGGCCTGATCAACCAGGTTCTCGCCCTGGTGGGGATTGAGGGCAAAGGGTGGATCTCCGACCCGTCCACGGCTCTGGGCACGCTGATGATCCTCAACGTCTGGACCTTCGGTGCGCCGATGATCATCTTCCTCGCCGGCCTCCGGCAGATTCCCACCATGTACTACGAGGCGGCGTCCGTGGACGGCGCCTCGAAGGTACGGCAGTTCGCCACCATCACCATCCCGCTGCTAACCCCGATTATCTTCTTCAACCTGGTGCTGCAGATCATCGGCGCCTTCCAATCGTTCACGCAGGCCTTCGTGGTCTCCGGCGGCACCGGCGGTCCGAGTGACTCAACCATGTTCTTCACCCTGTATCTGTACCAACAGGGCTTCGGCAACTTCAACATGGGCTACGCCTCAGCCATGGCCTGGCTGCTCCTGATCATCATCGCCATCTTTACTTTCCTGAACTTCATCGCATCGAAATATTGGGTGTTCTATGACGACTAACATGCAGGCCAACGCTGGACAGCTTCCGCCAGTCCCCGAACGACCAGAAAAGTCAGATCCTCCACCAACCACGGATACCACCTTCAAGCCCAAGGACAAGGGCCGCAGGAACAGGTTGATCAAACACGCCATCCTGATCGTCTTCGGCGTGATCATGCTGTACCCGCTGTTGTGGATGCTCGTCAGCTCGCTTCGTCCCAACGATGAAATTTTCCGCCTGACGGGCCTGTTCCTCACCACCTTCGAGGTCAGCAACTACGTTGAAGGCTGGAACGCCCTTCGCTCACCGTTTGGTCACTACATGATCAACTCGATGATCGTCGTCCTGGGGTCCATTGTCGGCAACCTGGTGTCCTGTTCCCTCGCGGCGTACGCCTTCGCCCGACTGCGGTTCCGGAAGCGCAGCGTCCTGTTCGCGATCATGCTGATGACGATCATGCTCCCCATTCACGTGGTGATCGTGCCGCAGTACATCATCTTCTCGGAACTCGGGTTGGTGAACACGTTCGTCCCGCTGATTCTTCCGAAGCTGTTGGCCACTGATGCCTTCTTCGTCTTCCTGATGATCCAGTTCATTCGCGGTCTGCCGCGGGAACTGGACGAGGCCGCACGCATTGACGGTTGCGGTCACTTCAAGATCTTCAGCAAGATCATCCTCCCGCTGATGCTCCCAGCCCTGGCCACCACAACGATCTTCACGTTCATCTGGACCTGGAATGACTTCTTTAGCCAGCTCATCTACCTGACGGACCCCGAGATGTACACGGTGCCTGTCGCCCTGCGTTCCTTCGTCGATTCGACTGCCACCTCCTCATGGGGTTCCTTGTTCGCCATGTCGATCGTCTCCCTCCTTCCGATCTTCCTGGTCTTCCTGTTCGGCCAGAAGTATCTCGTCAAGGGCATCGCCACCACCGGCGGTAAGTAAGTACTACGGCATCACCCGGCACGCAATGAAAGAAGCGTTCAATGAAGAATCTCTCCACCCGCCTCAAGGCGGCCACCGCAGTCACAATGGTTGCTGGGCTCAGCCTCTCACTCGCCGCCTGCGGTGGCGGGGCCGCCGCCGAGGGCGACGGCAGTCTCAGGTTCTCTTGGTGGGGGTCCGACCCGCGCCACGCAGTCAACGAGGCAATCATTGAGGACTACGTGGCCGCCAACGAGGGTGTGACCATTGAGGGGGAGTTCTCTGATTTCTCCGGCTACTGGGACCGTCTCGCCACCACCACAGCGGGCCGTGACGCGCCGGATGTCATCACGATGGACGAGAAGTACCTGCAGGAATACGCCGGCCGCGGGGCCCTGGCCGACCTCTCCGAACTGCCGAACCTCGATCTGTCCAAGTTCGATGAAGCAACACTGGACCTGGGCCGGTTCGAGGACGGGTTGTACGGTCTGAGCACCGGACGCAACGCGCTCACCGTTGTAGTCAACGCCGACCTCTTCGAGGAAGCGGGGATGGAAATCCCTGACGACACCAGCTGGACCTGGGATGACTATTACCAGATCTCCAAAGAGCTCTCCGAGAACCTCGACGGGGTAAGTGGCTCCGACTACGGAAACTCACCGGACGGCAGTCTGCGGGTCTGGCTGCGTCAACAAGGCGAGTCCCTTTACAACGACACCAATGATGGGGTGGGCTACACCGCTGAGGGAGCAGAGTCCTGGTTCGAGCACCTGCTGAAGGTTCGCGACGAAGCCGGCGGAACGTCTCCCTCCGAATGGACTGAAGCCCAGGCTGGAACCTTTGAAGGCCAAAGCTTCCCGACCAACAAAACAGCGATGAGCTGGTACTGGTCCAACCAGTTGGGTGTCCTCCGGACCGCGTCGGGCAGCGACATCCAGATGCTGCGGGCACCCTCAGCAACAGGAAACGAAGCCGATAACGGTATGTACTACAAGGCCTCCATGTACTGGTCGGTCTCCAGCCAGTCGGAGAACCAGGAAGCCGCAGCGGACTTCGTCAACTACCTCGCGAACAACGAAGAGCCAGCCAAGAAGATGCTGGTCGACCGCGGCGTGCCGGTCAACCCAGATATGGCCGCGGCCGTTCGTCCGGAACTCGGCGAGGCAGACCAGGCAGTAGTCGACTTCCTTGAGGAAATCGAATCCAGCGTCGCCACCAGCCCAGCACCGTCACCGGTGGGTGCTGGCGGCGTCCAGGACGTCATCCTTCGCTACGACTCGGAAGTCCTGTTCGGCAACCTCACCCCGGCCGAGGCGGCCGAACAGATGACCGCCGAGATTGAAAGCCTCATCCAGAGCTAGCCCACTTAGGCCACCACACTCCAACTGCAGTCGAACAATCACAGAAGAGGAAATCAATGACGAAATTCTCGCGCACCACTAAGACCCGTAGCGCAGTGGCCATGGCCATGGCGCTAGGGCTGGGACTGACCGCCTGTGGCGGGGGCAGCGACAGCGGCAGCGAGGCTGCCGGCGACGGTAACCTGCGCTTCTCCTGGTGGGGATCCGACCCCCGGCACGAAGCCAACGAGCAGATGATCACCATGTTCGAGGAGGGCAACGAGGGCATCTCCATCTCGGGTGAATATGGCGACTTCGGCGGCTACTGGGATCGCCTGGCCACCACAACCGCCGGTGGCGACGCCCCGGATGTCATCACCATGGATGAGAAGTACCTGCAGGAGTACGCCGGTCGAGGGGCTCTCGCCAACCTGAGCGAACTCCCGGGACTCGACCTCGAGAAGTTCGATGAGTCATCCCTGAGCCTGGGCGAATACCAGGACGGGCTCTACGGGCTGAGCACCGGTCAGAACGCCTACGTGGTGATGGTGAATGAGGACCTGTTCGAGGAAGCCGGCGTGGAGTTGCCGGATGATTCCACCTGGACCTGGGATGACTATTACGATATCTCGGCTGAACTGGAAGAGAAGCTCGGCGGGGATAGCCGCGGTAGCGAGTTTGGCGCGCAGGACGTTGACCTGCGGATCTGGCTACGCCAGCAGGGTGAGTCCCTCTACAACGAGGAAGATGGTGGAGTCGGTTATAGCCCCGAGAACGTCACCTCCTGGTTTGAGCACCTCCTGACCGTGCGCGACGACGGCGGCGGGCCCACCGCGTCGGAGTTCACCGAGAATTCCTCGGGAACCTTTGAGGCCGGAGAGTTTCCCACCAACCGTGCAGGGATGGGCTGGTACTGGTCCAACCAGTTAGCGGCCCTGCGCACAGCATCGGACAGCAACATTTCGATGCTCCGCGTGCCATCGGCGTCGGGTGAAGCGGCCGACAACGGCATGTACTACAAGGCGTCGATGTACTGGTCCATCTCGGAGCAGTCAGAGAATAAGGAGGCGGCAGCTGAGTTTGTGAACTTCCTGGCCAACGACGCGGAAGCAGCGAAGGTCATGCTGGTTGACCGCGGCGTTCCGGTGAACCCCGACATGGCTGAAGCAATCACCCCTGAGCTGGGCGAGGCAGACCAGTCTGTTGTGTCCTTCCTGGATGACATCCGTCCGGACATGGCCGAAGCCCCGTTGCCGTCGCCCGTAGGCACCGGTGGCGTCCAGGATGTGGTGGGCCGCTACGTGTCCGAGGTGCTCTTTGAGACACTCACACCCGAGCAGGCAACCGAGCAGATGACCAGCGAGATCGAAGGCTTGATCAGCGCAGGCTAGGCAATCGCTGGTGGGAGGGGGCGGCGTCGTGCTGCCCCCTCCCACCTGTTCAGGCCACCACCCCAACACAAAGGATCGACCGATGGCCCTCTCCGATGTTCACGCAGCAGCTTCCCGGCCTGCGGGCAGCCCCAACTCCACGCCAACCGTAGCCCTGGTTGGGGTTCACGGGTATGGAGCACGCCACCTGGCCAACCTGACCCGGCTAGAGGCCGAGGGACGCACTCGCCTGGTCGCCGTCGCGGATCCCACGCCACCGCAGCCCGGCACCCTGGACACCTCAGTGGAGGTGCACCACGATCTCGGCGCGCTCGCCGCTTCAGGGGCTACGCCGGACATCGTCATCATTGCGACTCCCATCCAGTCGCATGCCCCGCTCGCCCAGACCGCCTTCACCCTCGGGAGCGACGTTTACCTGGAAAAGCCTCCCGTCGCGTCAATGGCGCAGTTCGAGGACCTCCTCGCCGCCGCGGCTGACGCGGACGTCGTCGTCCAAACCGGGTTTCAGAGCCTTGGCTCCCTGGCCCTGGACCGCATCGATGAACTGGTTGCCACCGGAAAGATTGGCGCGGTGCGCGGGATCAGCGCCGAGGGGCGCTGGGTCCGGAGCCGCGGCTACTTCAAACGGTCCCGCTGGGCCGGCAAACGAACCCTTGACGGCGTCGATGTGGTGGACGGCGTCGCCACCAACCCCCTGGCCCACGCCGTGGCCACTGCGCTCCGGGTCGCCGGCGCCCGCACCTGCGCCGACATCCTGTCGGTCGAAACCGACCTGTTCCGCGCACACGAGATCGAAAGCGATGACACCACTGCGCTGCGCATCCGGACCGCTTCCGGACAGACCGTGCTCTGCGCGCTGACCCTGGCCGCGTCGATCCAGGACCGCCCCAGCGTCACCGTGGAAGGCACCACCGGGCGGATCGTCTTCTACTACACCGAAGACGAACTCGCTGTTACCACCGCCGACGGCGACGCAACTGAACACTTCGGCCGGACCGATTTGCTTGAGAACCTGCTGGCCCATCGCTCCGAAGGTGTCCCCCTCCTCAGCCCGCTCAAATCCGCGGGCGCGTTCATGATGGTCATGGAGGCCATCCGGACCGCGGAGCCCCCCCGGGCGATTCCGGCCAGATTCGTGACCTGGCAGGGCGAGGGGGATGACGCCCATCCGGTGGTGCACGACGTCGAATCCCTGGTCCGTCGCGCACAACGGGCGCAGGCCCTCTTCAGCGAGCTGGTCCCCGAGTGGACCGGTGCGGTCCCTTCGGTCAAGAGCTTCACCCTGGACGGCAAAACCGTCGCCGACTACCGCGACGGCAGCACCATCGCCCCGCCGCTGGCACCCCGGCCGTACCTGCATCCGGTGCGCACCCTCGGTGGCACTGTGGTCACCGACCACCTGCCTCTGGACCATGTCTGGCACCTGGGAGCGGGACTCGCCATCCAGGACGTCAACGGGGTGAATTGCTGGGGCGGGCGCACCTACCGCAGAGAGGCAGCCGGCTACGTCTGGCGGGACGACCACGGGCGGATCGACGTCACCGGGTCGGAGCGGACTGGCGCAACGCTCACCGAAACGCTGGCCTGGGCCGGGCCCGACACATCAGTTTTGCTGGACGAAACACGACGCTGGTCCTGGGCAGCAATGATCCCCTCCACCTGGCTGCTCACCCTGAGCTTCACCCTCACCGCACGCGAGACCGTGGTCGAGCTCGGCAGCCCCGGGTCCAACGGGCGGGCGGAAGGCGGCTATGGCGGGTTCTTCTGGCGGCTCCCCCCGGTCAGCGGGGCGAACCTCCACACGGCCGACGCCGTTGGCGAAGAGGGCGTGCATGGAACCACGTCACCGTGGCTGGCCGTAGACGCACAGTTCGGCGGGAGCGACGCCACCCTGGTGTTCCTGGCCGCCCCGGAAGCACCCGACCCCTGGTTCGTCAGGCTGGCGGGATACCCCGGGGTCGGTCTGTCGCTGGCGTGGGAACACCCGGTGGTCCTCCGACCGGGATCCTCCCTGACCAGAACCGTCAGGGTGCTGGTCGCTGACGGCAGACTCGATCCTCCGAGCATTGAAGCCCTCGTCGCACAGGCCGGGAGCCAGCAGTGAGCGGCGGCCTGCTGGTCGGAGACCCTGCGCTCCCCACCCCCGGAGATCCGGGCGATCAGCCTACCGCTGCGGAACAGGCAGCTGAACGGCGGATCAAACGGGGCCGGGTTCTGGCGGCGCTTGATCGGAGGGGCGACGAAGCCGTCCTGTTGACTACCAACACGGTCCTGACCTGGTATCTGGGCGGCAGTCGTGTGCATATCAGCCTCGCTGGCGACCCCGTGGCTGCCGTGTTGGTGACCCGCGACGGCGATCACCTGGTGACCTTCAACAATGAGATCGATCGGCTCACGGCCGAGGAGCTTCCGCCCGAGGTGGTGCTCCACCAGGTACCGTGGCATCAGCCGTTGCACGACGTCGCTGGCTGGTTCGGAACCGGTGTGTCCGCGGCTGCCGAGGCGGAGCTGAGCCGTGAACTGCGGGACGCCCGCCGCAGTCTTCTGCCCGTCGAACTGGGCAAGTACCGGTCGCTGAACCGTGAGGTCGCGGCAATCATGACCGAGGTGTTGGCAACGCTGACACCACAGAGCACCGAACGGGAGGTAGCGGCCGCACTGGCTGAACGGGTGACTGCCGCTGGCGCTGAGCCCCTCGTTTTGCTGTGCAACGGCAGCAGCCGTTCGGCGTTCCGGCATCCGCTGCCCACCAGTTCACCGCTGGGCACGGGGGCCATGGTGGTGGTCTGTGCCCGGCGCTTTGGCATGGTCGCCAACGTCACCCGATGGGTCCGGTTTGATACCGCAAGTGAATCGGCGCTCGACGCTGAACGGCGGATCGCGTTGGTGGAGCAGGACGTCTTCGACGCAACGGTGCCCGGTGCGCGGCTGAATGAAATCTTTGCCAGGCTCCAGGCATCGTACGAGCAGCACGGGTTTGGCGCCGACCAGTGGCGGCTCCACCATCAGGGTGGTCCGGCCGGCTATGCGGGGAGGGACCCGCGGGCTACGCCCGTCACCGACGACGAGGTGCTGTCGAACCAGGCGTTCACCTGGAATCCCTCGGCGCCGGGCGTGAAAATCGAGGACACGGTCCTGGTCGACGACACCGGAATTGACGTGTTGAGCGTTGACCCACGCTGGCCCACCAGCAAGGTAGGCAACCGAAACCGCCCCGCAACTCTTCAGTTGTAGGGCGGTTTCGGTAGTTCGCGGTGACTAGCTGGAAACGATGAGCTGACCGTCTACCCGACGGGGGATGCCGAGCGGATTGGCTTCCTGCAGTGCCGGGTGAAGTGCTGTTTCTGGTGCGTCCTGATAGGCGACTGGACGCAGGAACCGGCGGACGGCCGTCGCTCCGACCGAGGTGAAGAGGGAAGTCGTGGCGGGCCATGGGCCGCCGTGCTGCTGGGCCCAGTTCACCGCGACACCAGTGGGCCAGCCGTTGAACAGCACCCTGCCAGCGAGACCGGACAACTGCGTCACCAGTGCTGTGACATCCTCGCCCGCCTCAGCGTGAATTGTTCCCGTCAGGCTGCCGGGCACCTTGTCCAGCACGGCGGCGAGTTCATCCTGATCGGCGTATTCAATAAGAACCGTGGTCGGGCCGAAGCACTCCTCCAGGATGGCTTCGGCGTTGGCCAGGACAGCTGACGCGCTGGTGGCGAAGACCACGGGGGCCGCCTCACCGTTGCTCGACTGCTGCGCAACGTCGCCGCTGATGACCTCGACGCCGGGCTGATCGGCCAGGTGGCGGAGGCCGTCTGGATACGCCTCGGCAATGCGGGTGGTGAGCATTGGCGCTTCCCCCCTGGCCCCAGCGGCCGCTGCAACCTGCTCCGGGAAGCCGGTCCCCGCCGGGATGAACACCAGCCCAGGCTTGGTGCAGAACTGTCCTGTGCCCATGGTGAACGAACCCGCCAGTCCTTCGGCAAGTTCACTGCTGCGCGCTGTAACGGCCGCTGCGGTCACGACGACCGGGTTCAGGCTACCCAGTTCGCCATAGAACGGAATGGGGTCAGGCCGTGACACGGCCAGATCGAACAGGGCACGTCCGCCAGGGATGGAGCCGGTGAAACCGACTGCCTTGATGGCCGGATGCTGCACCAGCTCGGTGCCCGCGCTGCGCCCGCTGATCAGGGCGAAAATACCGCGGGGGGCGCCAGCCGCGTCCAGAGCGTCGGTCACGATTTCAGCGGTGCGCTCAGACAGTTTCAAGTGCCCCGAGTGAGCCTTCACAATGACTGAGCAGCCGACGGCGAGGGCTGAGGCGGTATCGCCGCCCGCGACGGAAAAGGCGAACGGGAAGTTCGACGCGGAGAAGACACCGACCGGTCCCAGCGGGCGGAGGACTCTCCGCAGATCCGGTTTTGGTGGGGTCGACGACGAATCGGCGTGATCGATGATCGCTTCCAGATAGGAGCCCTCAGTGATGACCTGGGCGAAAAGGCGCAGCTGGCCGCTGGTTCGGGCGACCTCGCCCTTCAGACGGACCGGCCCCAACCGCGTTTCATTATCGGCAAGGGCTACCAGTTCCTCGACATTCGCATCAAGTGCGTCGGCGGCGGCGATCAGCCAGGTGGCACGCTCAGCGTCGGTGGCCGCGGCGGCGATGGCCGCCGCGGCAGTAGCGGCTTTGGTGAGCTCATTGAGCTCTGACGTGGTGGTCACGATGTGTTCCTCTTCCAATAGGTGGGCCAACGGTCGGTGCTGATGCTGGCCGGGTGGATTTAGGGGGCGAAGCGGAGGCCGAGACCAGTCTGCCCGGTGCTGGTGAGTTGCCCGTTCATAATGGAGATTGGGCTGGGGCCGGCCAGTACTCCCAGACCTTCGAACGAGGCGTCCTCGACATCCTCCACCCAGGTCGGTTCGGCGAGGGTCAGCGCCAACTGCCCTGAGAGTTCGGGCAACAGATGCGGGGTGATCTTGATGCTGTGGGCGCGGGCCAGTTCGACGATTCGACGGAAGGGGGTAATGCCCCCCCACCCGGACAATGTTGGGCTGGATGATGTCCACGGCCTCGGCGGCGATGAAATCCCGGAACCGGTAGACGGTGTGGACGTTCTCGCCGAGGGCGATCGGCACCCGGGAGTGCTTCCGCAACCGGGTGTAGGCCCAGAGGTCATCGGCGCGCAATGGTTCCTCCAGCCACTCCAGATCGAACTCCTCCAGGGCATCAATGGCACGCAACGCGGTTGGCAGGTCCCATCGCTGATTGGCGTCAATCATGAGTTTCCGGTGCGGTCCAAGGGTGGTACGGACGGCGGCGACGCGTTCCACATCCTCCCGGATGTCTGGCTTGCCCACCTTGATCTTGACGGCCGATTTACCTTCCGAGACCCACCGGCCCACCTGTGCGACCAGCTCGTCCTGGGTGTAGTGCAGGTTCACGCCAGACCCGTAGACGTTCACGGTGTCCTGACGCTGCCCCAGCAGACCGACCAGCGACGTGTTGCGGTCCTTCGCGGCCAGATCCCACAGGGCAAGGTCCACGCCGGCCATCGCGATGGTGGTGAGCCCCCCACCGCCAGCCTCGTGCAGCCACTTCCACAGCTGATCCCAGACAGTCTCCGGGTTGGCGTCAAGGCCGACAATGAACGGCGCAATGTCGTGCTCCAACAGTGCCTGGACCGCCTGGGCGCCGATGGTCGGCGTCCAGGAGAAGCCCAGGCCGGTGCGGCCGTCGTCAGTGGTCACCTCGGTGCCGACCACATGAATTTCCGGAACGTCAGGACCCCACGGCCGTGACAGCGTGATGGTCTGCAACCGGGTGGTCAGCCCGGTGATGCAGGCGCTCATGCGTGGGCGGATGCCAGGGTGTGGCCGGCTTCAAGGATGCGCTTGAGCTCCAGCAGCTGGTCCTCGGTGGGGTCGACCAGTGGGGGGCGCACAGATCCGTACGAGTGTCCCTCCAGGCTGAGCCCCGCCTTGATCAGCGACACGCCAAAGCCGGGGGTCTGGTCACGCAGGCGCACCAGCGGCTCGTAGAAGCCGGTCAACAGTGCTTGACGGCGGTCCTCGTCCTGGTCGATATAGGCACGGTAATAGGCCTTCGCAATGTCCGGTGCCATCGCGAAGGCCGCCGAGGAATACAGCGGGATCCCCAGCCCGCGGTAGGCGCCCTGAGTGAGCTCCGCGGTGAGCAGCCCGTTGAAGAACAGGAAGTCGCTGCGTCCCGAGGCTTTGATGGCCGACACAATTTCCTGGGCGAGGCCGACGTCGCCGACGCCGTCCTTGAAACCAATGACCTGGGGATTGGCCGCAAGGTGGGTCATCGCTGCGGCAGTGAAACGCGCGCTGCCCCGGTGGTAGACGATGACCGGGAGGCTGGTGGCCGCCGCGATTGTTTCGATGTAGGCGATCAGCCCGCCGATGGGGCCGTTGACCAGGTACGGCGGCAGGACCAGCAGCGCATCGGCGCCAGCCTGCTCAGCGGCCCGCGCGGTGGCGAGGGCATGACCGAGCGGGCCGCCGGTGCCCGCGACTACCGGCACGGCCCCCGCTACTACCTCGACCGTTGCGCGCACCACGTCGCTGACCTCCTCGATGCTGAGCGCATGGAATTCACCGGTGCCGCAGGCCGGGAAGACCCCGCCGGGCTGGTGCTCCATCCGCGCGCCCACGTGTTCCTTCAGCGCGTCGAGGTCCACTGTGTTATCCGGGGAGAACGGGGTTACGGGGAAGAAGAGGACGCCGTCGAATTTCATGGGTTTACCTGGTTTCCGCGCGAGGCTGTTGCCAGCTCGGCTGCAATATCGAGGGTGGACGGTGTTGCGAAGGAGAGGGAATCGGGCCCGGAGGGTTGCAACTCTGAACGCCAGCTGCGGCGGGGTGCCCAGCCGAGGAGGCGGTGGGCCTTGTCGACGGAGAAGGCCGGGCGGGTGCCGGTCAACGATTCGGTGAGGGGGCCGCTATTGGCGATGAACCTGGGCAGCAGGTCCGCCAGCGGTTCGGTGGCCAGCGAGTCACCAGCGCCAACGAAGAAGGTCTGACCATTGGGGATCGAGCCCATTTTCTGGAGCAGGACGTCAAGGAAGTCGGACACGTCACGGGCGTCAACGTAGTTGAACAGTGCTGGCGCGGCGAGCGACGGATCGGCGAGCCGCTCTTCGACCGTGTGACCCTGCTGCGTCGGCGCCCCAAGCCACTCTTCCGGAGAGATCACAAAGCATGGGCGGAACGCCGCGTAGCGGCTGCGCTCCCCATGCGAGATGGTGAACATTTCCATGATCTGTTCAGCCAGGTACTTGGACAGGGCGTAGGCGTTCCATGGCCGCGGCGGCGTGGTCTCGGTCAGGGGAAAAGCTGGGGGAAGCCACCCGGATGGGGCGCCGTAGCCGAGCACCGTGGGGCTGCTGGCCGTGATGATCTTGCCGACGCCCAACTCGGTGGCAGCCTGGAGCACAGTGAACGCCAGGCGGCTATTGGTGTTGAAGATGACCTCTTCGGGTGCGCTGAAGGGCACGGCAATGGCCGCCAGGTGAATCACCGCGTCCGGTCTGTGGGCCTGAATGATTCGGAAAGGCTCCCCGTCGGTGAGCAGATCGGCGGCTTCCTGGATCACGTCGGCGGGGAAAACGCCCTCGGGCGCCCGGTCACGGTCCACGGAGACGACCTCGTAGCCGGCCTCCGCGAGACCTGTCACGACGCTGCGACCCAGCCGTCCTCCGCCGCCCGTCACGAGGACGGTTCCCCGAGCGGCGGGGGTGTGGTCTAGCGACGTCGCGCCGGTCATGGCGTCCGCCGCAGGGCCATGCCGAGGTCCAGCTCGGGGATCCGGACGGGCATGCCGTTGACCAGGGATTCGTTACCCGCAATCCCGACGGCGACGGCGCTCAGCCCGTCACTGTAGCCGGAGGGGCGCCCCAAGGGGTCGGCACCGGGGCCGTTGAATAGGTCGGAGAGGAGCAGCCGGTCGCCGCCACCATGAGCTCCCTCGCCGTTATGGATGGTGACCTCTGTTGCGGTTTCCCAGTGGCGCTGGACGATGAGGCGTTCGCCGTTACGGCGGACCTGGTCGTCTTCGCTGATGGGGGTGGCACTGGGGTCTACAACGTTCTTCTTATCGGCGCTGCCAGATACTGCGGCGCGCTCAACCACCTCGAGTTCGGCCCGGCCTTCGGTGCCGTTGACCGAAACCCGGTAGCCCTCCCACGGGCTGTGGGCGTTGAGCGAGTAGGCGAGGGTGGAGCCCCGCTGGTAGTCGACGACGAGGGCGAGATTGTCCTCGATGGTGATGCCTTCGGCGAAGACGTCCTGGTCGCGGCGGTAGCCGTCGTGGTGCTCGTTCTTGAGGTAGAGCGCCTCCAGACGGGCGTCTTCCCTGAGGTCAAGGGCGAAAGGATCCGCGTCCGCTCCATCGTGGGTTCCGCGTTCGTTCCGCTCGCCGAGACCGCGGGTTGCAGCGTTTTCGGCACCGTAGAAGCGGAGGGCGCCAGAGGCGTAGACGCGCTCGGGGACGTCGTCGATCCACCAGTTGACGAGGTCGAAGTGGTGGGACGCCTTGTGGATGAGCAGGCCGCCCGATTTATCCTTTTCCCGGTGCCAGCGACGGAAGTAGTCGGCACCGTGGACGGTGTCGAGCATCCAGCTGAAGTCCACCGACGTGATTGTCCCGAGGGTGCCGCTTTGGATGACTTCCTTGAGCGCGCTGTTGCGGGGCGAGTACCGGTAGTTGAAGGTGACGACAACGTTGCGCCCGGTCTGCTCGACCGCGGCCGTAATCCGTTGGCAGCCTTCGGCGTCAATGGTCAGTGGCTTTTCGACGACGACGTCGGCGCCGGCTTCGAGGGCCTCCACGATGTAGTCGGCGTGGGTGTAATCAGGTGTGGTGACGATGAGCCGCTGGACGCCGTGGTCACGGATGAAGCCGGTGAGGTCCGCCGGCTGGAAGGTGGGAACCGACGAGTTGGGCGACTTGGTCAGCTGCCGAATCCGGGCCTGATAGTGCTCCACCCGACCCGGGTTGGTGTCGCTGAGGCCAACGAGGGCCGCCACATCTGCGTGGGGCCCGAAGATGGCGTCAATGTACATTTCGGAACGGCCGCCGGTGCCAATCAGTGCGAAGCGGGTCCGGGTCTCGGAGGATGAGTCGGCGTTCGCCGAGGCATAGTCGGGTGAAAATTCCACTGTGTCAACGTTGGTCACAGGATATCCCTTTCGAAGAACGGGGTTTGGGATCCCACTGGATCCCACGAACTACTTTGCGAGAAAACGTTTTCTGAAAGCGTTATATAGTTTGTATCAAGTAAGGGTGCATCCGTCAACAGGGCGTAGCGTGGAGCACCGAACCGATTGGAGGTAGGACGGTCTGATGGCTAAGCGATCCACCACACGGCGTACCGGCATTGCCGACGTGGCCAAACACGCCGGAGTTTCGCATGCCACGGTGTCCCGGGTGATGAACGGAAACTTCACAGTGGATCCGGTGATTGCCCAGCGGGTGCGCGAATCGGCAGCAGAGCTGAAGTACTACCCCAATTCGGTGGGACGGTCTCTCGCTCTGGGGAAGACGGACACGATCGGCGTGGTGGTGCCCGATCTGGGGAACCCGACGTTCCAGGCCATGCTGCGCGGCGTGAGCAGGGCAGCGGCCAAGGATGGGTATCGGGTACTGATTGCGGATTCGTCGGAGGTGTTGAGCGAGGAAGCCATCCTCGCGGCCGAGGCACGGCGGCGGTGCGACGGCGTCGTACTTTGCGCCCCGCGCATGAGCGACGCCGAGCTACAGGACCTGGCCTCCGCGCTGCACCCGCTGGTGCTGATTAACCGCACCGTCCCCATCGAGAACACCCCATCCCTTTCCGCCAACTACGGGCAAGGCATCCAGGAGCTTGCCACCTACCTGGTGGGGCTGGGGCACAAACGGTTGGCTTTCCTTTCTGGGCCCCCGCAGAGCGCGTCGAACCGGCTGCGCGTGGATGGGCTGGCCCAGTTCGTGGCAGAGCATCCCGACGTCGAACTCCAGACACTGTCCGGCGGCGTGAGTTTTGCGGAGGGTCACGAATCCGTCGAGCGGATCCTCGCTTCGGGAGCCACCGCTGTTCTCGCGTTTAATGACCTGGTGGCGATGGGGTTGCTCAGTGGCCTCCATGAGCGTGGGGTTGACGTTCCCGGTGAAATCTCGGTAACCGGGTTCGATGACATTCCGTTTGCGCGCTACACCACACCCCCGCTGACTACGGCGGCGGTGCCGATTACCGAACTCGGTGAAGCGGCCTGGGAGCGGATGAAGGCGGTACTGCAGGAGGATGAAGCGGTCGCCCTTGCAACGACGTTCAGTCCACGGGTCGTTGCTCGGGGAAGTACTGGTCCCGTCCCGCTTGGTTAGTCGGGGGCAGGTGCCTATTGGGGCCGTTGCGGCTGGGGCGACGGCGCTCAGGGCGACGGGCGTCCCTGGATGGTGGCGACCAGTTCTGCGTGAGTGTGATCGGTGAGGCGATACCAACCCATCACTGCGACGGCGATCAGGATGGCCAGCGCCGGGGCAAGCCCCGCAGCCACGCGAATGCCAAACATGGCCGACTCGGACTGCTGGGCGGCACCCGACTGGTAGCCGCCCCAGGCCAAGGCGAAGGCGGCCAGGGCGCCGCCAAACGCCATCCCAATCTTCCGCGTGGAGGACAGCAGCGAATAGTTGATGCCGTCGGAGCGTACCCCAGTTTTCCATTCGCCGTACTCGACGGTGTCGGCGATTAGCGCCCAGACCATGATGCTCACACTGGCGGCTCCGGCGAGGGCCAGGAAAATCCCCAGCAGGGCGACCCAGACGAGGTCTGTCGGCGCGGCGAAGACCAGGATTCCCCCGACGGCGCTGGTGAGTCCACCGGCGATATAGATGCTGCGCTTGCCGAAACGGTGGACCAGGCGGGGTGCGGTGGCGGCGAGGGTCAAGGTGATCAGCACCTGCGCCAGTGCCACTATCGGGAAAAGGTCAAGCCGCTGCAGCACGTCCCTGAGGTAGAACAGTTTGGCGGTATTGGTGACCACGTTTGAGGTCATGAAGAGCAGCGAACTGATGCAGAGCACCAGCAGGGGAGTGTTGCCCTTCAGCGCCGCACCGGCCTGGCGGAGGGAGAGTTTCGGGGACGCCTGATGGAGTTGCTCACGGGTCGATAGCGCGCAGAACAGGTAGAGACCGGTACCGGCAAGGGCGAAGCCGATGGTGAGCGTTGTGAAAATGCCCTGCAGGTCAGCGCCGGCGCCCAGGAGCGGCGCGACGAAAACGCCGAGGATTGAGGTGGTGGCCAGGCCGCCGATTGTCCGCGCACTGGCTAGCCGGGCGCGGCTCCGCGGATTGCGCGTCATGGCACCAACGAGGGCGCCGTAGGGGACGTTGACCAGGCTGTAGGCGAGGCAGAACCCGAAGTAGGTGACATAGGCGTAGATGAGTTTGCCGGCGGGATCGAGTCCGGGCACATGGAACATCGCGACACACAGCAGGAGCGGGATAGCGCCAAACAGCAGAAATGGGCGGAACTTGCCGAGTCGGCGGTGGTAGTTCCGGTCAGCCAGGCGACCCGCCAGGATATCGGTGACCCCGTTGAAAAGCCCTGCCAGGAGCAGGACCGTACCGGCCGCTGCGGCCGGAATGCCAGCGACGTCGGTGTAGTAGACCAGCAGGAACATGCCGATGGTAGTGAACGCCATGCTGTTTGCTATGTCCCCCGCCCCATATCCAGCGATGGCAATCGGGCGGGGTTCGATGGCGGCGGAGGGGTTGGTCATGTGGCGCCCTGAGCCTTTCTGGGAATCAGCAGCCGGACGCGAGCGCTGGATGAAATGAAAAGGCGCGCGGGTTCCGAAGAAAGCGTTTTCTTGGAAGGTAGCAGGCGGGCTGAGGCGAGGTCAATGTAAGGGGGCTGATGGCGCTTGGGTAAACCCTTGACGAACTCAGAAGTTGAGGGCTAGTGTGGAAAGCGCTTTCCGTACGAGCCAGTTCCAGTTCCTTTCCGCCCAAGCTTTCAGGAGACAACCCATGACCAGCACTCGCACCCTCCGTATTGCCATGAACGGAATCACCGGTCGGATGGGCTACCGCCAGCATCTGCTGCGCTCCATCCTGCCCATCCGCGAAGCCGGGGGAATACTCCTGGCAGACGGCAGCCGGGTGCAGGTGGAACCCATTCTGGTGGGACGCAGCGAGTCCAAGATCCGTGACCTGGCCCAGCAGCACAAGGTGGAACACTGGACCACCGACCTCGACGGGATCATCAATGACCCCACTGTCGACATCGTCTTCGACGCCTCGATGACGTCGCTGCGAGCGGCGACCCTCAAAAAGGCCATGGCTGCCGGAAAGCACATCTACACCGAGAAGCCCACCGCCGAGACTCTCGGCGAGGCCGTTGAGCTTGCCCGGATCGCCAGGGACGCAGGGGTCACCGCCGGGGTGGTGCACGACAAGCTGTACCTTCCCGGTCTCGTGAAACTCCGTCGCCTGGTCGACGAAGGATTCTTCGGTCGTATCCTGTCCCTCCGCGGCGAGTTTGGCTATTGGGTGTTCGAGGGCGAGATTCAGCCGGCGCAGCGGCCATCCTGGAACTACCGCAAGGAAGATGGCGGCGGCATGACCACCGATATGTTCTGTCACTGGAACTACGTACTCGAAGGCATCATCGGCGAGGTCCGCAGCGTCAACGCCAAAACCGCCACCCATATCCCCGCCCGCTGGGATGAGCAGGGCAACGAGTACAAGGCGACCGCCGACGACTCCGCCTACGGCATCTTCGAACTCGAAACTCCTGCGGGTGACAGCGTCATCGCCCAGATCAACTCCTCGTGGGCCGTCCGGGTCTACCGGGACGAACTGGTGGAGTTCCAAATCGATGGAACCCACGGGTCAGCAGTCGCCGGGCTGAACAAATGCGTCGCCCAGCAACGTGCACACACCCCGAAGCCCGTCTGGAACCCGGACCTGCCCGTCACCGAGTCATTCCGGGACCAGTGGCAGGAAGTCCCCGCCAACGCAGAGCTGGACAACGGCTTCAAGCTGCAGTGGGAAGAGTTCCTGCGCGACGTCGTCGCCGGCCGCGAGCACCGCTTTGGCCTGCTCTCGGCCGCCCGTGGGGTGCAGCTGGCCGAGCTTGGTCTGCAGTCCTCCGCCGAACGCCGCACCCTCGACATTCCGGAGATCACCCTGTGACCGCCCTCCACCTCCCCACCCGGGGCGGGACCTTTGAGCGGCACCAGCTGCGGGAGGCGACATCGTGGCTCAAGCCCGTGGCGCCGCTGACGTCGCGGCACGTGTACGCCGCAGCCCACGTCATCCCCGTCGTCACGGCGGATAATACTCCCGGTGCCCCAGCTGTGCTCGACTGGGACCATACCCTCGCCTACCGGCGGGAACTGTGGTCCTACGGGCTGGGCGTCGCTGATGCCATGGACACGGCGCAACGGGGGATGGGTTTGGACTGGCCCGCCACCCAGGAACTGATCCATCGTTCCGGAGCGGAAGCCGCCGTCGTCGTCGCCTCCGACGCTCCCGCCACTCGCGGCAAGTCGGTGCGCGACCTCCTCGCCTGCGGTGCGGGCACCGACCAGCTGGATCCTGTGGGTCTTCCCGCGGGACGCGCTGGTTTGGACGCGGTCATCGAGGCCTACCGGGAGCAGATCAAGGTAGTGTCCGCCGCCGGCGCGAAGGTGATCCTGATGGCGTCGCGGGCGCTTGCCGCCGTTGCGGACGGCCCCGCTGACTACCAGTACGTGTACGGTACGCTGCTCGCCGAGGTCGACGAACCGGTGATTCTCCACTGGCTGGGGACCATGTTCGATCCCGCGCTTGCTGGGTACTGGGGCAGCGACGATGTGGCTGCTGCGACCCGGACGTTCAGCGATCTCATTGCGGCGAACACTGCTGCGGTGGACGGGGTGAAGGTGTCGTTGCTCGATGCGGCCCACGAGGTGGCGTTGCGCGCGGACCTGCCCGCCGGCGTCCGGCTCTACACGGGAGACGATTTCAACTATCCCGAACTGATTCACGGCGATGGTCCGCACCATTCGGACGCGCTTCTGGGGATCTTCGCGGCGATTTACCCTGCCGCTTCGGCGGCGCTGCAGGCCTACGACGACGGCGACGCCGCCCGGGGGCGTGAAATCCTCGACTCCACCCGGGAACTTGGCAAGCACATCTTCAGCGCCCCAACCCTGTATTACAAGACCGGGGTGGCGTTCCTGTCCTGGCTCAACGGAAAGCAGCCGGGCTTCCAGATGGTGGGCGGCCTGCATTCGGGGCGCTCAGTGCTGCACCTGGCCGAGACCTTCACCCTGGCCGACACCGCTGGCCTGTTGATCGACCCGGAGTTGGCTGCCCACCGCTTCGGCCAACTGCTCAGCGCCTACGGAGTGAGCGCATGAGCAGCCCCGATTTCAGTCGGCTATCCATCAATACCGCCACCACCAAGAGCCTGACGCTGCAGGAGGCGGTTCGGGTCTACGCCGACGCAGGCCTCCAGCACATCGGCGTGTGGCGTGACCGGGTCGCTGAAGCAGGCCTGGACAACGCGGTACGGCTGGTCCGCGAAGCAGGCCTGGAGGTGTCAAGCCTCTGCAGGGGAGGTTTCCTGACCGCCGCCGACGCCGATGGGCAGCAGCGCGCCCTGGCCGACAACACTGCAGCCATTCGTGAGGCCGCGGCGCTTGGCACCCGGGAACTGATCATGGTGGTGGGCGGGCTTCCCGCGGCCAGCGCGCTGATCGGAGGGCCCGCCGTCGACCCGTCAGTACCGGGCGCGAAGGACGTTGCCGCAGCCCGCCGACGGGTGGCCGACCGGCTCGCTGAACTGGTTCCGGTGGCGCAGCAGTACGGGGTTCGGCTGGTGTTGGAGCCGCTGCACCCGATGTATGCCGCAGACCGGGCCGTACTCTCCACCCTGGGGCAAGCGCTGGATCTTGCGGAGCCTTTCCCCTCCGACACCGTCGGGGTAGTAGTGGATACGTTCCACGTCTGGTGGGACCCTGCCCTGGAGGCGTCGATTGCCCGCGCCGGATCCGAGGACAGGCTTGCGTCGTATCAGGTGTGTGACTTCAACCTCCCCATTGCGGCCGATGCGCTGCTCTCGCGTGGCTATATGGGGGACGGGTTCGTTGATTTCGCCACCATCGGGCGATGGGTCGCCCAGACCGGCTATGTCGGTCCGGTGGAGGTCGAAATCTTCAACCAGGCCATCTGGGACAGCCCGGGAGCCGACGTCGTCGGGACGGTGAAATCCCGCTGGGCGCAGCACGTGCTCCCGCACCTCTAACTTCCGTCAGGATCGGGTCGATGCGCCGCGGCGCCGGGCCCCTTACCAAGGATCGAGTCAACAGAAATCGCAGGTTTCCGACCTCAAACACGCTATTTCTGTTGACTCGATGGCCGGAAGGGTCAGCTGGTCGCCGTGGCCGTTCGGGAGCCGATCCACGCCGCCGCACCGTCCACCTCTGAGGGGTGCACTCCGTGCCCGCCCTCGCGGATGGTCTGGTGAACGTCCGAGCCGGCGGCGTCGAGCACCGACTTCAGCTGCAGCACGCTGGCTAGTGGCGCCATGGAATCCGCCTCCCCGTTGAAAAGGGCGACGGCGGTACCCGTCAGGTCGGCGTCGACCGTCCGGTCACCCAGCGGGTACATGCCGGAGAAGGCGACGACGTCAGCCAGCACCTCGGGGTGCAGCAGCGCCGTGGCCAGTGCAATGTTCGCGCCGTTCGAGAACCCGACGGCGATGATCCTCCGGTCACCCAGGCCGTGGTGCTCCCGCGCCCAACCGATGAAGCCGGCCAGCTCGCCCGTGCGCCGGACGACGTCGTCGACGTCGAACTGGCCTTCGCCGAAGCGTCGGAACCACCGGTTCATGCCCTGTTCCTGCACCGGCCCGCGAGGGGAAAGATAGCCGGCACCGGGTGCGAGGCGTTCGGCGAGCGGCAGGAGGTCGTGCTCGGTCCCGCCGGTGCCGTGGAGCAACAGCAGGACAGGGGTCGCCGGTGTTCCTGCGTGATACAGGTGCGGCCATTCCTCGACGGTGGTCATCTCGGTTCCTAACTCAGGAAGGTAGCGATTGACGGATTGTTCTCCGCTGGCACGGTGATCTTCGCGACCGCGTGGGAGATGGCGTCACGGTTGGGCTCGAGCCATGGTGGCAGTTTCAGTGAGCGGCCCAGTTCGAGCAGCGGCTCGTCGATGTCGAAGCCTGGGGTGTCGGTGGCGATTTCCAGCAGGGTTCCGCCGGGCTCCCGGAAGTAGATGGAGGTGAAGTACTGGCGATCGAGGATGGCTGTCACGGCGTAGCCGCGCTCGGCCAGTTCCTGGCGCCAGAGCTCCTGGGTGGCCTGGTCGGGCACCCGGAAGGCGATATGGTGCACGGTGCCGCCGGCGACGAGGCCGCGTTCGCCCCGGCGGTCGGTGACGATATCGACAACTGTTCCGGGCTCGCCGTTGTGTGTACTGAGGCGGTACCTGCCGTCGGTCTCACTGAGGATGTTCATGCCGAGGTCGCGGGTGAACGTTTCGAGGCTGGCGGTAGGGTCCTGAACGGTGAGCACCGATGAGTGCTGGCCCCGGACCGCGTATTCAGCTGGCACCGAGGCGGAATCCCACGGGTTGCGGGGGTCAGAGAGCGACGACGCCACGAGGTCGATCTGCAGGCCGTCGGGATCGCGCAGCGACAGGCGCTCTTCCTCGGAAGAGGCGCGCGTGATGGTCGAGTCCACGCCGATGGCCTTGAAATGGTCCTGCCACCAGCCGAGGGTGCCCTGCGGGACCGAGAATGCGGTAGTGGTGGACTGTCCGCTGCCGACCTTGCCGCTGCGAATCCCTTGCCAGGGGAAGAAAGTGAGGAGGGAGCCGGGGTTGCCCGCCTCGTCTCCGTAGTAGAGATGGTAGGTGCCGGGATCGTCGAAGTTCACGGTCTTCTTCACGAGCCGCAGGCCCAGGCCCTTGATGTAAAAGTCGATGTTCTTCTGGGGGTCACCAGCAATTGCGGTGACGTGGTGGAGCCCTTCGGTCTGTGCGGTCACAACGTCCTCCTCGATAGATCCAGCGCTCGACGCCGGCATGTAGATGCAAACGCATGAATCCTCGAGTTTGTTCCCGGCGTGTTTGCGGATGGTTGGGGTGTCCCGTTGTTCCGTGCCCTAGATGCGGCCCTCCGGGTCAGACCTGCCGCGTACACTCGGCCAATCTTGGCTGTAGGGCCGTTTCTTGATGCATCCGCTCAGGTTGTCCACATGTCGGGTCATGGCTATGGTCGAAACCCTTCGTAGTGGGCATTCTGCTGTCATGACTTCTTTAGACTGGCTGAATCGGAAGGCTTTGTGGCTGACTCGTGATCTCGCGGCTCAGGGCTTGACCACAGCCAATATCAACGCACTGGTGCGCCGCGGTCAGTTGGTTCGAGTGCGGCGCGGGTGCTATCAGGGTGCCGGTCGGTGGAATAAATTGACGTCCGCTCAGCAGGAAGTGCTCCGGGTCTATGCGCACCGCGCGATCGGCGCCTCACTTGGCAATGAGAGTCCCGTCTATAGTCACACCTCTGCCGCTCGGTTGCATGGACTGTTCCTTCTTGATCCTGACCCGTTGATTCATATCACCCAACCATCGAGTGTTTCGCCCACCAGCCACGCGCAGGATGTGCGTAAGCATCAAGGGCGGTTGGCAACCGCCGAAGTAGGTCTGAGGTCAGGGATCCTCGTCACAACGCTGGAACGCACGGCAGTGGACTGCTCGCGCATCTTCCAGTATCGGCAGGCGCTGATCACTACCGAGCATGCCCTGCGGCTTGGGGCGGACCGGGAGCAGATGAGGCAAATTGTCGCGGAACTTGTCAACCATCAGGGTGTCGGGGGTGCGCGGAGGGTGCTGGCGAACGCGAGTCAGTTGTCGGAATCGCCCGGTGAGACCCTCACGCTTCATGCACTTCGATCCTTCGGTATCCCGATGCCAGAACAGCAGGTCTGTATACCCACCCGGTTGGGTGATTATCGGCTGGACTTCGCCTGGTGGGAGTTGCAGGCCGCACTGGAGTTTGATGGCAGGGCTAAGTATTTCAACTATGAACCCACTGCAAAGGTCCTCTTTGAGGAGCGACGACGCGAGAAGGCCCTCACTGAGCTGGGGTGGACCATTCTGCGGATCGAGTGGGCAGACCTGTTCAAGGAGGCGGAGTTGAAGGAGCGAATTCTGGCACACCTTCGGCGCGCCGGAAGCCGTCGAGCCGCATAGGCCGTCGCCCGCGGGACGGCTTGCCGCTGACAGAAGCGGCCGTCAGGGCAAGGATTGCCGGTTGTGACCGGTGGAACTCTCTCTGGCGGCAGTTTGTGTGGCCAGACCTTGCTCGAAGGGCCGGGTCTGTGAAGAGATTAGTTGACGCGCCACCGCGATATTCCTAGCATTTCGCCAGGGCGAAGAAAACTTCCGAGGCGCGGAATTGAGATGAGAGAATCCATATGACTTACACCGTGAACTGTTCAATCCTCTTCACTGAGCTGCCGCTATGGGACAGACCAGCTGCCGCGAAGGCCGCCGGTTTCGATGCGGTCGAGTTCTGGTGGCCATTCCCCACTTCAACACCCGCCGCCGCCGAAGTCCAAGATTTCGAAGATGCCATCACGAATGCGGGAGTTCAGCTGACGGGCTTGAACTTTATTGCCGGTGAGATGCCAGGCGGCGATCGCGGTCTGGTCTCCTGGCCAGCCCGTACTGAGGAATTCCGAGCCAACGTTCCGGTCGTTGTCGGTATTGGCGAGCGGTTGGGTTGTAAGCACTTCAACGCCCTGTACGGGAACCGGGTGGAGGGCGTGAGCGCGCAGGAGCAGGACACGCTGGCCGTTGACAACCTCGTCCTGGCCGCCAACGCTGTCGCAGCAATTGGCGGGACGGTCCTCCTTGAGCCGATCAGCGGTGCAGACCGTTACCCACTCAAGACCGCCCAGGACGCGCTCAACGTCATCGCCAATGTCCACGCCCGTGGCGCCACCAACATCAAGCTGCTTGCCGATTTCTACCACCTGGCAGTGAATGGCGACGACGTCGGCGCCGTCATCGAAGCACACGCCGAGGACTTTGGGCATATTCAGATCGCCGATGCCCCAGGGCGCGGCGCACCCGGCAGCGGAGAGCTCCCGCTGGCTGACTGGATCGATCGCAGCCGAGCCCTCGGATATCAGGGCCCGATTGGCCTCGAATACAAAGCGCCCGCCGAACAGGCGTTCATCTGGCTTGCCCGCCAGTCGTCAGGTAAAAGACGCATCGGTTGACCGCTTGCATCGGCGTGACGGTAGTGAGGCGCGCACCGTCACCGGATGCTGAACGCCAGCGACACCCGTGGAAACGTCCAGGGGGCGGAGTTTCACCGGCCTCGTCGGTCTGCCCGAGGCTGCGGCGAGCCCACCAATGATCTAATGGCCGTATGCGCATCGTGATTGCACCGGACAAGTTCAAGGGTTCACTCTCGGCCCCCCAGGTCGCCGAGGCTGTGGCCACGGGCCTACGCGACGCGCTGGGGCCCCACTCGATCCTCAGCATTGAGCAGGTGCCAGCGGCGGACGGCGGCGAAGGAACTCTCGATGCGGCCGTCGCCGCCGGTTTCTCCCTCCTGATTGCCACGGTCACCGGACCCACGGGTGAGCCGCTGGAAGCGCCGATTGCGATCCGCGGGTCGCAGGCAGTGATTGAAATGGCTCTCGCATCGGGCCTGGCCGTATTGCCCAACGGCACCCTCGATGCGGGCGGCGCCACCAGCCAAGGCACCGGTGACCTCATCCGGTTCGCGCTCGACCAGGGCTGCACCAGCATTGTGCTCGGAGTAGGCGGCAGCGCCAGCACTGACGGTGGGGCGGGCCTGCTGGCTGGCCTGGGCGCCAGATTGCTTGACGACGACGGCGGTGACCTTCCGCCCGGTGGTGCAGCGCTCGGCCGCCTCGCATCAATCGACCTGGCCGGTCTTGACCCGCGCCTGTCGACGGCTTCGATCACGCTCGCCTCCGACGTCGATAACCCGCTCCTGGGCCCCACCGGTGCCGCTGCAGTGTTCGGCCCGCAAAAGGGCGCCACCGCCAGCGATGTCCAGAATCTCGATGCCGCGCTCGGACGGTTCGTGAGTGTTCTGGCGACTGTCTCCGGCCCGGCAATCAACGAGGCGGCCAGCGCACCGGGTGCCGGTGCCGCCGGCGGGGTGGGGTTCGCTGCGCTCGCGGTGTTGAACGCGCGACGGCGACCGGGCATCGACGTCGTCCTGGAACTGACCGGCCTGGCCGAGAAGCTGCGCGACGCCGACCTGGTAATCACCGGAGAGGGCAGCCTCGACGAACAGAGTCTGGGCGGAAAGACCCCCATGGGTGTGGCGACCGCGGCGGCGGTTGCGAACGTCAGGGCTATCGCCGTCTGCGGGCGGACCGTCCTGACTCCTGACCAGTTGTCCACGGCCGGGTTTGAGCGCACCTTCGCGCTGACGGACCGGGAACCCGACGTCGAGCTGTGTATTGCCAACGCGGCCACGCTGCTGCAGGAAGTGGGCAAGGAGATCGCAGCTTATGTCGGTCTCACCGAGCAGCACGCCCACTAGGCCGGGCGACCCATCATTCAGGGTCCACTCACCTAGCTGCTGACCATGCCTCCGAGGAGCTGAGCAGTTACGCCGGAGGTATTGGGGCTGGTTTTGTTCGTAGTGTTTGTGTCAGCTTCGGTGCTGCGGTGGATTATGGCTCCGACCGTTCAGTAGTGTTCATCTATGGCCTCCTTAAGAAACAGCCGCGCAGCGGCGCTCCCCGCCAAACTCTCCCGTTCCTGGCTGCTGGCCTCCGCGGCGTCCGAGGCCAACTTCGCGCCTGCCCTCACGTCCGAGGCAGACTCGGTCGTGTTCGACATGGAAGACGCGGTTCCCTCCGCTGGCAAGGCCGAAGCGCGGGAGCGGGTGGTCGAGGCACTTTCCACCGGGATGACGGCCTGGGTGCGCGTGAACGGCATCGAAACCGATTTCTGGGCCGATGACCTAGCCGCACTCTCGAAGGCTCCCGGGCTGCGCGGCGTGATGCTGGCCATGACGGAAAAGCCCGAGCAGGTCACCCACACTGCCATGCGGCTCCAGGCGGGCACCCCGGTGCTGGCTCTGATCGAGTCGGCGCTGGGTATTGAGAACGCCACGTCTATTGCCAGCGCACCGGGTACATTCCGGCTCGCGTTCGGCGTTGGAGATTTCCGGCGAGATACCGGAGCCTCCGACGAGCCGATGGCCTTGGCCTACGCCCGCGCCAAACTGGTGGTTGCTTCGCGGGTGGGGCAGCTGCCCGGGCCTATCGATGGTCCAACCGTCGGGGCGCTGGGGGACACCCTGCTGGAGGCCTGCAAGGTGACTGCCTCGATGGGTATGACCGGTAAGCTCTGCCTCCTACCTGACGCCACCGACACCATCAACAAGGGCCTCTCCCCGAGCGAGTCCGAGATTATGTGGGCGCATGAACTCCTTGTTGCGCATGAAGCTGGCGCCGTCGTCGGTGACGGGTCATACCTTCCCCGACTGGCCCGAGCCCAGAAAATCTCTTCACTGGCCGATTCCTACGGACTGTGGAACGCGTAAACAAGCCACGTCAGACAGAGAAACTGCCCTGCCGGTCAGGTCCGCCGCCAGGAAGCGGCAGATCTGACCCGCAGGGCAGTTTCTTTGTGGCTGGCTACTGGTGCCGGTACTTGTTCACCATGGGGCAGTCGAAGGGGTCGCGCGCGGCGAGGCCCACCCGGTTGAGGTAGGACACCACAGCGCCGTAAGAGGCGGCGACGCCGACCTCCGTGTAGGGGACCTTGAGGCGTTCGCAATGCTCGCGGACGATCAAGGCGGCCTTGCGCAAGTGTGGGCGTGGCATGTCCGGGAACAGGTGGTGCTCAATCTGGAAGTTCAGGCCACCAAAGGCATTGTTGACGAAGTTGCCGCCTCGAATATTGCGTGAGGTGAGAACCTGCTTCTGGAAGAAGTCCAGTTTGCTGTTCTTGGGGATGATCGGCATGCCCTTGTGGTTGGGGGCGAAGGAGGCTCCCATATAGATGCCGAACACAGCCATCTGAACGCCGATGAAGGCAAACGCCATGCCGACGGGCAGGAACCAGAACAGGACGCCGAGATAGGCGCCGAACCGCATCGCGAGGAGGGCTAGTTCAATCCAGCGGCCCTGCACCGCTCCTGGTCGGAACAGGGTGCCAATGGACTTGGCGTGCAGGTTGACGCCCTCGAAGGTCAGCAGCGGGAAGAAGAGGTAGCCCTGGCGGCGGGTGATCCAGGCGTGAAGCCCCTTAGCTTTCGCCGCGTCTTCCTCAATGAAGGAAATGGTATCGATCTCAATGTCAGGGTCCTTGCCCACCACATTGGGATCGTTGTGATGGCGGGTGTGCTTATTCATCCACCACTGGTAACTGATGCCGACGACGCCGGCGGCCAGGATCCGTCCGGACCAGTCGTTGGCCCCGCGGGTTTTGAAAATCTGCCGGTGGGAGGCCTCATGGGCGAGGAACGCGATCTGTGTGAAGACGATGCCGAGCACGGCGGCGATCAACAGTTGGAACCAGGTGTCACCCAGCAGGGCGAAGCCGGTCCAGGCGGCGCCCATAGTCAGTGCCAGGGCAGCGAAGACTGAAACATAGAAGCGTCGGCGACGGTTCAGTAACCCTTCTTTGCGTACCTGCTTCAACAGCGTTGAATAGGAGGCAACGACGTCGTTCGGCTTTGCAACGCGCACGCTACGGCCGGAGGTTGTGATACTCAATAAGTGTCCCTGCGCTAGATTCTGCCCCCAGCAGACGAAGGGATGCTAAACCCGCGGATATCCGTAGCCTATGTGAGTTAGATGTATGCGGCCTGTAAGTATGCGTTTGGCGGCATAGTTAGTGATCCGCGGGGATCGAGCCGCTCAAAAGGGTCAGCTCTTACGGTTGATTACAGTGAACGCGACGGCTCCCACCACAGCCTGCGCCAGTAGGAGCAAAGACAGAACCATCTCCACGGCAGCCCCAAAGCCCACAGCTATTGCTGCGATGGCGGTCAGCGGGAATGATGCGAGTCCGAGGACTGCCAGCGATCGGGTGAGCACCGCATTGTCCCGTTCATCGCCCGTTTGGGTCCAGGCGCGTTCGAAGGTGCTCACGCGCGAGGGGGTCTTGGTGATGCGCCATAGGCCAATCAGGGCGGCGACCAGTCCGACGGCGCCGCCCATCAGAAGTCCAGCCCCCATGTTTCCCGGGCCGTACTCCTGAAGCAACAGCCCTGTCACGATGAGGCCAGACAGCCCGGCCAAGACCAGGCCGAGGACTGCAGCCTTTTGCTTGGAGGTGTAGGTGTTAGTCGACATGGAAGATCTCCTCTACGGTGCTGCGAAAGTGTCGGGCGATGGCTATGGCCAGTGGGAGCGAAGGATCATAGCGGCCGGTCTCAATGGAATTGATGGTCTGACGTGAAACGTCGAGGAATGCTGCGAGTTCACGCTGGGAGATGCCAGCCGCTTGGCGGAGCGTGCTGAGATCGTTCCTCATTGAAAATCGAGGTAGTCAAGGAAACTTGTCATGAGTCAAGCTTCCTTGACTACTCGCGTGATGTCAAGCGTCCTTGACTCCTTGTGAAAGCGGGCCAGGAGAGTGGGGTTTGACATACCCCTAGGGGTATTCGCATACTTGAGTGAAAGCTGTCCACGATCCGATTCTGGATCCAATGAAAGAGAGTTCGTATGTGTCGGACAACCACCTGTATGCGCTGTCGGAAAACCACCTGGGCTGGCTGTGGAAATCACGTCGATCAGGTCATGCGGTCGGTGCCAAAGAAGAATCAGTGCACCTGCAACCCGACCGTCGAACCGAAGCGGTCGCGGTCTGCGGGGCAGGCTCAGTCAGGTTGGTTTGGTCGATTGTTCGGCCGGTAAAAAGCCTCGTGGAGGAGCGGGCGGCGCTTCCTCGGTACCCGTTCAGCCGCGGAAGTGACCCGGCCATTCCTCCACGGGTATGCGCTTGATTGTGTGAACGGCTCCGGTGGTACCCCATTCATCGCGACCCAGTCGGGACAAGGGTTTGAGGCGGTCCATCAGGGGGTGGCTCCCGTCCAGGACGTCCTCGGAAATGGCTGCATGGGTCACCTCGCCGAAAACCACAAAACAATCCCCGATGGGCTGCACCAGATGTAACTTGCACTCCAAGGCCACCGGAGACTCCAGCAGCCGTGGGGGCGTCACCGTGTGACTCGGTTCCCGGGTGAGGCCGGCGGCGTCAAACTCGCTCACTTTCCGGTCAAAATTCGTGGCAGTGGCGTTTATTTGCTCGAACAACTCTTCTGGTGCGAGATTGACCACAAACTCGCCGGTTTCCTCGATATTGAGGAGGGTGTCCTTCCGCCCTACCGATGTGAAAGCGACCATCGGGGGATCCACCGACGCGATAGTGAAAAATGAGTGCGGCGCCAGGTTGTCCTCACCTGCCGCAGACTGGGACGATACCCAGGCAATCGGGCGCGGTACCACCGTCGAGGTGAGTAGGCGGTAAAAGTCACGCGTCGAGGTGTCGTCTCTGCTGAAGTCTCTGCGCATCCTTTGACCCTAGCGGTCGTCGCGGAGGACCTGGGCAAGATCCTGTGCTGGTCGACCCGTTAGATCCTGCACCGTGGTGGTGGTCCGGGCCAGCCCTCCTTCGGCAATTGCTGTGTAGGTACTGACCCAGGCATCGAGCTGCCAGTCGGGCGCGCCGAAGTGTTGCCGGGAAGCGTAAGCTTCATCGACCGTTTCGTTCCGGTAGGTGACCTCCCGCCCGGTTTCCTTCGAGATGATCGCGGCAGCTTCCGCCAGGGTGAGCGCCGTGGGGCCGGTCAGCTCATAGGTGTTGCCCGCATGGACGGCGGCATCCCGCAGGATGGCTGTGCTCACCTGCACCACGTCCTCCCGGGAGACCGCGGCCAATCGCCCGTTGCCGGCGGGGCCGCGAATGGTGCCGTCGTCGTCGGCGAAGTGTTGCAGGACGTCCAGGTACAAGTTGTTGCGAAGGAAGGTGTAGGCGATCCCGGAACGGCGGATGTACTCCTCGGTGGCCCAATGATCACGCCCGAGGGTGAAGGTGGCGTCTGCGGCGGCACCGAAGAAGGACGTGTACACGATGTGCTGCACGCCGGCTTCACGGGCTGCGTCGACGAAGGTCAGATGCTGCTCCACGCGATCTTTGGATTCGCCCGCTGAGACCATGAAGAGGGTGTGAATACCCTCGAGGGCTGTCTCGGCTGCCGAGCGGTCCGCGTAGCTGCACTCGGCGGCGGTCGCGCCCGGCAGTGCCGGTGCACGGCTGAGGTCTCGGACCGGCAGGCGAAGCGCGATCCCGTCCGCCGCAAGAATGCGTGCCACAGCACCGCCGATGGCCCCTGTCGCTCCGGTAACTGCAATGAGATTATCCATACTCTTCTGCAGCGTGGGTGGGGGGTGAATTATTTCCGTTCGGCAGCACGCTGTCCGGCTCGCCTAGACTGGGGGACCATGCGCTTCATCAACAAATACCGTGTGCCCATCGTCTGGCTTCTCATCATCGCTCTTGTGGCGAGTATTGGTGCGGGATTCTTCGCTCAGATCTTCTAGCTTCCCTGCTCTGCCTTGTCTGACGGGTGGGTACGTCCTAGGATAGTCAGTAGGCTTAGCTTTCGGGGAGGCCGGTAACAGATCCGTCTCCCGGCTAGCCTGCACAGACCGTATCGTACATACGCACGGCAAGTGAGGAACGCATGACTGACAAGACTTCAACGACTGACCAGTACACCTTCCAGGATCCGGTGACTCGTTTCCCGAGCATCTCGGCCCCCAAGCAGGACCAGCCCGAACCCGGGTTGGATCGAGATCTGGAACCACAGACCGACCGCGGCGAGACCTCCTATCGTGGCACCGGCCGACTCAAGGGGCGCAAAGCGCTTATCACCGGCGCGGACTCCGGTATCGGCGCTGCAGTCGCCATCGCGTTCGCCCGTGAAGGTGCCGACGTCGCACTGTCCTACCTCCCCGTCGAGGAGCCCGACGCCGTCGAGGTCGCGCGCCTGATTGAAGAGAGCGGCCAGAAGGCCGTCAAGCTTCCGGGCGACCTGACCGATGCGGCTTTCTGCCGCTCACTCGTGAACGAAGCCGCCGAACAGCTGGGTGGCCTGGATATCCTCGTGAACAATGCCGGCAAGCAGATTGCCGTCGAGCGTCTTGAAGACCTCACGGATGAGCAATTGGATGAAACTTTCAAGACGAACATCTACTCGTTCTTCTGGATCACCCGTGAGGCATTGAAGCACCTGAAGCCCGGATCGAGCATTGTGAACTCGACATCAATTCAGGCCTACAGCCCGTCATCCACTTTGCTGGACTATGCGAGCACCAAGGCTGCGATCAACAACTTCACCAAGGGTCTCGCCGAGCAGCTGGCACCCAAGGGTATTCGGGTCAACGCCGTCGCTCCCGGCCCGATCTGGACCCCATTGCAGGTATCGGATGGGCAGCCGAAGGACAAGCTGCCCGAGTTTGGCAAGGACACGCCGCTGGGGCGGGCAGGGCAACCCACCGAGTTGGCCCCGGCCTACGTCTTCCTGGCGTCCTCCGAGTCAAGCTATGTGGTGGGGGAAACCCTGAACGTCAACGGCGGAAAGCCCTCGCCGTAACCCGTGTTGTCGATGTGAAAGTTCTCGACTATCCCCTGCTGGCGGGCCGCTTCGGCTCGGCAGCAGGGGCTTTCGCGTATGTAAGGTTAGATGAAGATAAGCGCACTGTGATGGGTTTCTGCTGATGCATGCTTTTGACGTCCTGGGCGACCCGGTTCGCCGCCGGATTCTTGAGCTTCTCGTGGATGAGGAATGGGCGGCTGGCGATATTGCCCGTGTCATCCGCACCGAATTTGGGATCTCCCAGCCCGCCGTGTCGCAGCACCTCCGGGTGTTACGCGAGAACGGGTTCGCGCGCGTGCGGGGGGACGGTACCCGTCGGCTGTACGCCGTTGAGGCTGGACCCCTACAGGACGTGGATCAATGGTTGGAGCCCTTCCGCGCAGTGTGGTCCGGCCGGCCGGTCTGAAATCTAGCCGGCAAAGACGCCGATGAACCGGAAGAATACTGCAGCGGCCGTGGCAATCACCAGCAGTGCCGCCGTCGTCCCCGTCCATCCGCTGAGGAACTGCTTCACTCGCTCGCTCGCCGGAAACACGCCGCACACTAGATTGCGCGACGTGAGGAAAACGGTGAGCACGATCATCGCAGCCCACACCACCATGCAGTAGATGCAGAGGATCCCGATCGCAAAGAGGGCCTGGCTCCATAGCCAGATGGTGAAGAGCATCCCCAGGGTTACACCCACCTGCAATGCGCGCCAGTACCAGCGGGCTACGTTTGCTCCGGCGAGGAGCATGGCCCCCGTGGTGATGATGACGGAGAACGCGACAATTCCCAGCAGTGGGTTGGGGAAACCGAAGAGACCCGCTTGCCAGGTTTTGAAGACTTCACCACAGGAAACGAAGGCATTGACGTCGCAGCTGGTGACGTAGTTGGGGTCCGCATACACAGCCAGCCGTTCAAGGACCAACTGGCCAGATGCCAACCACCCCACCACCCCGGAGAGGATCAGAATCAGACCGAAAGGCTTGTCCTGCGCGAAGCGTGGCGTAACGGTGTCCATGGTGACTTTCTCGGAGCCTCGGCGGTCGTGAGCAACTTTTTCTACTCCCCGTAGAAAAGGTTACAATTTTCAGGAGGGAGGAACAATGTTTGGCAGGACCAGTGTGACACCAGCCGCCCGCCTCACCCGTGGGTTGCTCGTCGCTGTCACATCGACCTTCCTTGCCGGTGCCTCACATGCCCTCGCCGGCGGTGGCGTTCCAACTGTCGCGGCTGTCATTGCGATGACCCTAGGTACGCTCGTTTGCGTCATTCTTGCCGGCCGTCGACTGACCCTTGCGAGAATCATCGTCGGTGTAGCGATCAGCCAAGTAGTTTTTCACTCGCTCTTCGCCTTGTTCACTGGTGCTTCGACGGCACCGACCGGATCGATGGTCGGCCACGGGCACGAGCTAGTTTTACCGATCCCGTCGGCGGCTATGACCGGCAGTGATTATCCGGGCATCCTGATGCTCGCGTCCCACCTGGCGGCTGGTCTGCTGACAATTGCTCTGGTGCGACACGGCGAAGCACTGTGGTGGGCCCTGGTTGGCGTCCTGGCTGCATCCTTGACGGCGATGATCCGGTGGGTGGGCTCCTGCCCGTTTTCCGAGAAGCTGCGCTCACTTCCTGTTCGGCCGGCAACCCTCGGTATGCACGATCTTCTGCATGCCAACTCAAGGCGTCGCCTCCGGGGGCCCCCGGTCAACCGGCTGTCTTTCGCCTGACCCGGTCAGCTGCGGCACCGAGAACCACCGTGACTCCGCGTACCTCACCACGGTAGGAGAAACCTTTGGCCACCCCGCATTCTGGCGGGTTGGCTCGCACTTTCCGACGTGCGGTACTAGTGATCTTTGTTCTGGGTGGAATCACCTTTTGTCGGGGATCCGTCTCTTTGCCCAGGCCGACGTCGACCGTCAGTTCGTCCCGTTGCAGCAACGACTGGACGAACTGGACCTCCTGAACCAATTGACTACACCCATTGGATCTGCGGTGTTCGCCATCCCGCCGGGCTGTGTCGAAGGAGGGTTCGTCGGAGATCCACTCTTCGATAGCTGACCCCGACTACGCCGCAACCACGCATCCCCCTCCCACCTAAAGGAATCCCAAAATGACCGCATCAAGACCTCAACCCGCCGGTTCCTCCCGCGAATCGGCGCAGCGACTTCGGCTGGAACACGAGCGGCGGGAAAAGCGCTCACGCCTGGTGGTGCGGTGGGGAATCATTGGTGGAGTCCTGGCTGTCCTTGCGGTGATCGCTGTGGTCATTGTGTCCTCGATCCGCCCGGATGTTCCGGCTGCTGGCCCCGCGCCAGCCCACGGCAACGAATATGGCGGGATCGCCCTTACCTCTCCCACCGAGTTGGCAGCCACTGCGGCTTCGACAGTCGACGCCGAGGCTGCGCTGGAGGAGACACGTGACACACCGATGGGGGTAGGGGCCGACGCCGGGGCCGGGCCGGTCCAGGTGGTCGCGTGGGTCGACGTCAATTGCGTTCACTGCGCGGACTTCGAAGCAGCCTACTCGGCCCAGATTCAGCAGTGGCTCGACGACGGCGACGTCACCATGGAGTACCGAACCGTCGCTTTCCTCGACCGGAACTCGACCAGCGCGTACTCCTCCCGGGCAGCCAACGCGCTCGCTTGCGTAGCTGACACAGCGCCGCAGGCATACCAGTCATTTACTCAAGCGCTCTTCGGGAATTTCGCCGCTGGGGAACTGAGCGATGACGGGCTCAGCGACCTCGCTGAAGCGTCGGGAGCAGAGGACATCTCCACCTGTGTGGCTGAGGGCACCTTCCGTCCCTGGGTGGACTTCACCACCAACGCAGCGTCCTCCTCGGGTATCTCAGGCACACCGACCATATACATCGACGGTGAACAACTTGGGTCTCCTGCCGATTTCGTGGCCGGCGTCGAAGCCGCAATCGAGGCTCAAGGTGCCTAAAGGCGGACCCCTGCAAGATCCACCAGAGGTGGTCGCCGCGAGGGATGAACGGACAGCACCGGGGGAGCGGATTCCTGAACGCACCCTTGTGAGAGTAGGTCTCAGTATCGCGGTGCCGGTCAGCCTGGCGCTCGCGATCCTGTCGATGTACTTCAGCGAAGCGCTCACTACATACCGAACCACGATGGCGGATCCCGGCGACTTTGTGGTCCATGCCCGGCCCGCCGCGCGGGTACTCCAGGACCTCAGCGCTGCCATGACCATCGGTTTCCTGGTGCTCTGCGCAAGTCTCCTACCGGGGTCCGACCGGAACAAATCGATCATTGGGTTTGCCCAATGGAAGGCCCTCAACTGGGCCTGGATCTCGGCGAGTGTCTGGTTTGTCGCCTCGGTCGCCTCGCTGGTGCTGATTGCCGCTGACACTGCTGGCCAACCAATTAACAGTCCTGGGTTTGCATCGATTTTGCTGTTCTTCGCCACTGAACTGGAGCTCGGACAGATCCTGCTGGTGGCGCTCTTGGCGGTCCTGATTCTGGTGGTCATGCTGCCAATGGTCCGGTCGACCACAGGGGCTGGCATTGCGCTGGCCATCGCAGCGCTGGGGATCCTGCCATTGGCACTGGCCGGGCATGCTGCCGGGTCGGATGACCACGGCAACGCCGTGAACTCCCTGGCGCTCCATCTGGTCGGCGTGTGTGTATGGGTCGGCGGGCTCGCAGCGGTGCTGCTGCTGGGGTCCCGGCTGGGTAAGGACACGGGGCGGGTCCTTCGCCGCTACTCAGCACTGGCTGCGTGGGCATTCGGAGCTGTGGCTTTCTCGGGAATCATCAATGCCAGCCTCCGGCTAGGGTCCCTGGCGGACTTGGCCACGCCCTATGGTCTGCTCGTGGTCGCGAAGGTGGGCAGCCTGACCCTGCTCGGGCTCGCTGGGTGGTATCAGCGCCGCAGGATTCTGCCGCGACTGGACCGCGATCCGGAGGACCGACGGGCGTTCGTTACCTTTGGGGTGGCTGAAGCGGCGCTGATGATTATTACCATCGGTGTGTCCGCGGGTCTTGCAGCGAGTCCGCCGCCCGTTCCCCAGGGGTCAATCGCCGACGTCGACTTGCGCCGTTCCCTTCTCGGCTACCCATTCCCGGAACCGCTGACTGTACCCAGCTTCCTGGCCTCGTGGCACCCCGACTGGACCATTGGGCTCCTGGTTCTTGTAGCCGCCGGAGCCTATGTGGCCGCGGTCATCAGGCTCCGACGTCGCGGTGATCGCTGGTCCATTCCCCGCTCGCTGGCCTTCCTCGCAGGATGCGCTCTGCTGATTTGGCTCACCAGCGGCGGGCCAGCCGTGTACGGGCGGACCAGCTTTTCGGGGCACATGATCCAACATATGGGCCTGATGATGTACGCACCCGTGCTCTTTGTGCTGGGGGCGCCGATCCTGTTGCTTCTCAAGTCGACACGTCCGCGCACCGACGGCAGCCGAGGCCTCCGCGAGTGGGTGCTCTGGCTCTTCCGCTCACGCTTCAGCCACTTCCTCACCCGCCCCCCGGTTGCAGGGCTGATTTTCGTGGGCAGCATGGTGGGGTTTTACTATTCGCCCGTCTTTGAACTGGCTCTGTCCACCCATGTGGGACACGTGTTCATGATCGTGCACTTCCTCATTACCGGATACCTTTTCGCCTGGGTGCTGATCGGAATCGATCCGGGGCCCGCCCGGTCACCGTACCCGTTCAGGCTGATCATCCTGCTCGCGACAATGGCCTTCCACGCCTTCTTCGGGCTGTCCCTTCTCGGTGGAACCGAGATTCTGGCCCCCACCTGGTGGGCTAACCTGCAGCTGACCGATCAGGCAGCCCTGCTGGCGGACCAGCAGCGAGGCGGCGCGATCGCCTGGGGGATCGGCGAAATCCCGACGGTGCTCCTCGCCCTGGGTGTCGCCATGGCGTGGCGGAAGGACGACGAACGGACAGCGGTTCGCGAGGACCGTGCCGCCGACCGGGACGACGACGCCAAACTCACCGCCTACAACCAGCATCTCGAAAGTCTGCAGCGCCGGTCCCCGGGACGGTGAATACACACGACTGCGCCCCACCCGCGAGCTAGCACGGGTGGGGCGCAGTCGTTGAGGATCTATCGGGTCGGTGTGTTGTCGTAGTCGGCCCGGTCGATCTTGCGGTGGTAGCGCATGCCGGTGAGACCGCCCAGGACGGCTCCAGCGAGGGCTGCGACCAGCGCTACGACGACGGCGATGATGCCCGCGGTCGTGAGGTTCCCTTCATTGAGTGGGATGCGCGGGAAACTGTTGAGGTTCGCGAAAATGTCGAACTGCCTCCCGAAGATCAAGCCGAGCACTGCCACCAGCACCGCGATGATGAGCGCCCATAGCCACACGGCAACACCCTGCTTCGCTCCGTTGAACCGTGCCATCCGTCCGGCGACATAGCCGCCGGCGAAATAGGACAGAAGCAGGATCACCAGCAGGACAATCGCTCCAGTGATGCCTACAGTCTGCGGATCAGCGGCCACCCGGTCGGCGGCATCAGTCAGGTCAGTGTTGGTGGAGAGCCCGAAGACTGCTCCAGCGGCGGCGACAAGCGCCGTCAGTAGCACCGCCATCCCGGTAGCCGTGAGCCAGCCGAAGAACGCCGACCCAAACTTCATGCCGCCAAAGGTATCCTTCTCGTGCTGCAGGAGCGCCGCGCGTTCGGCCGATGCCGGCAGCGCTGGGCGGTCGTCGTGGGTATCGCGGTACCGGGCGTCATCCGGATCGGCGGTGTGACTGACCGGTTGCGCGGTGACCGGCTGGGTGCGCGTGGACGGCGAGGCAGCTGTGGCGCCAGTGCCGGTGCCCGTACCCACTGCATCTGCTGTGCCGCCAGACTGAGTCTCGTGCACCTGGGTGGCGTCGCTGTCGGTGGTGCGGTGCACCTGGGTGGCGTCGCCGTCGCGGTCTGGGCGGGAACCGGTGGTCTGGTGCACTTGGGTGGCGTCGCCGTCGGTGGTGCGGTGCACCTGGGTGGCGTCGCCGTCGCGGTCTGCGCGGCGCGCATCGGTGAAGTCGTGCGCTTGGGTGGGCTCGCCGCCATCGGTGCTGGCCGAGGATGAATCACGCCATTCCGCAGTGCCGTCAGAATGCTTGGGAGCATGCTCTGGTGGAGCGCCGCCCTCTGCCGGGTCGTTCCCTGTTCCTTGCGTGCTCATGGTGCCTCCTGCTATTGGTGCCTTGCGGCTTCCTCAGTAACCTTACTATTGCCGCCGATAGGGGACAAGAGGGACCACATGTGGTCCAACGCAGTGAGAGACTTTCCCTATGGAATTTCAGATCCTGATGACCGTGCTGACCGGCCTGCTGATCGTGGTGGGGATCGCGGGAGTCATCGTGCCAATCCTCCCGGGCAGCATTCTCATCATCGGTGCCCTTCTGATGTGGGCGCTGGTGGTGTCCAGCACCGCGGGCTGGGTCGCCTTTGGCGTCGGAGCGGTGCTGGCAGTCGCTGGCCTGCTCGCCGGGGCTGTCCTGACTGGCCGAAAACTCCAGCAGCGCCAGATCCCGGGCAGGTCGGTCCTGATCGGATTAGTCACCGGGGTGGTGGGAATGTTCCTGATCCCTGTCGTCGGGCTCTTCGTGGGGTTCGCCGCTGGCCTGTTCGCGAGCGAGTTCGCCCGGCAGCGGCAGGTCGGCCCGGCGCTATCGTCCAGCGGTGCTGCGTTGAAGGCGACCGGCATTGGGATCCTGGTCGAGCTTGGGCTCGCGCTGCTCGCGGGAAGCGTCTGGGTCATTGGTGTGTGGGTGCACTTCGCCACCGCCTGAAGTTCGATGATCACCACTATCGCCTGAAAACTGTCGCTCGGGAGCTGACCATGCTGCTGGATCTCATCCTCACCAACGCCCGTATCATCACCATGGACGCCCAGCGTCCTACGGCAGGGAAGATCGGCATCCTGAACGGGCGGATCGTCGGCCTCGATACCGATCTGGCCGGCCTGAGCGCCAAAGAAGTCATTGACCTGCGGGGCAGGGTTCTGATCCCGGGTCTGAACGACGCGCACTGCCACACCGCGTGGTTCGGGCTCACCCTGGGGGAGGTGGACCTGTCCCGTCTCGACGATCTGGAGCAGGTCTATGCCCGCCTCCATGCGGCGGCGCAGGCCCCGGCGGACGACGACGGCGAGTGGTTGGTTGCCAGCGGGTTCGACCACCACCGGTTCGGCGGTCAGTTCCCCAACCGGGATGCCCTGGACCGGGTGGGTGGAGGCCGTCCACTATTCATCAGGCGAACGTCAGGTCACGGTGGAATCGCCAACACCGAGGCCCTCCGGCGGGCGGGAGCTCTTGCCCGGGACTTCAGTGATCCGGTCGGCGGGAGGGTCGTGCGGGACGCCTCGGGGGAACCGACAGGCCTGCTGCAGGAAACCGCCCAGGCCCTGGTCCTCGACCTGCTCCGCCCCTACGCTCGTGACACCCTGGTCGCGGCCATCGCCCGGGCGAGCGCCCGGTACGCGAGCGAGGGGATCACCAGCTTCACCGATGCCGGCATCGGGGGCGGCTGGATTGGTCACGCACCAGACGAACTGGGGGCGTTCCAGGACGCCCGGGCAGCGGGGAAGCTGCATGCCCGGGCGCAGCTGATGCCCGCGATCGAGACGCTGCAGTCGAGTACCGGAGCCGGTCTGGGCCTTGGGATGTACAGCGGGTTTGGCGATAACATGCTGTCGTTGGGCCCGGCGAAGATCTTCCTGGATGGTGCACTCTCCAGTGAGACTGCGGCACAGACCGAGCCCTACGCCACCGGCAGTGCTAACAAGGGCTACTTGTTGGACGATCCGTTGATCCTGCGGCGGCAGATGGTTGACGCGCACCGTGCCGGCTGGTCCATCGCGGCGCACGCGATCGGTGACGCTGCCATGGACCTGGCGATCGACACGTTCCGGCAATTTCCTGCCCAACCCAAGGGGAGCCTGCCGCATCGGATCGAGCATGCGGCCGTCGTCCGACCGGACCAGCTGTCAGCACTCGCCGCCCTGGGTGTAGCGGTGGCGCCCCAGGCCTCGTTTTTCCGCCCGATTGGCGACGTGATGACGCTGTCTCTGGGGGCGCGCCGGGCGGCGTTCACCTACCGGGCCAAGTCATTCCTCGACGCCGGTATCCCGATGGCAGGTAGCTCTGACCGGCCCTGTGCTGACGGGACAGCGTTGCGCTCCATCCAGTCCTACATCGACCGGTTGACCGCCGGCGGCGCCATCTTCGGTGCCGCGTCCGAACGGCTCACGGCTGCGGAAGCCCTCCGCGTCTATACGGTCGGATCGGCGGGCGCTACCGGATTCAGTGGGACGAAGGGCCGGCTTGCGGTGGGGATGCTTGCCGACTGCGCTGTCCTTGAGGCATCACCGCTGGAGGTTCCGACCAATGACATCGCCGACATCCCGGTTCTGGCAACGCTGCTGGGTGGCCGGTTTACCCACCACCAGCTGTGACTGGGTGGCGTCTATTCGTCGTCGGCCAGGGAAAGCGCGGCGGTAATCAGGGCGAGATGGCTCAGACCCTGCGGTAGGTTACCCATGAACTCGTGCCGGTCATCGGCGTCGATCATTTCGGCCAGCAGGCCGACGTCGTTCGCCAGAGGCAGCAGCTCGTCCATCTGAGAGCGGGCCTCCTCCTTGCGCCCGACCAGGGCCAGGGCTGCCACCATCCAGTAGGCGCAGGCGACAAACGTGGATTCCTCGTCCTGCATGCCGCTGTAACGGTAGAGGAGGGGGCCGGCTCCGAGCTCGTTGCGCAGGGCATCAATGGTCGAGGACATCCGGGGTCCGCGCTCGTAGCCGCTGATAGCGTGCAGCAGGATCGAGGCATCCAACTCCTGGGAGCCGGGATACCAGACGTAGCTCTGCCGGTCTTCCGACCAGCAGTGCTCTTCGACCCAGTCCCGGATCCGGTCGCGCTCAGCCCGCCAGCGCTCGGCGGGTCGTTGCAGTTGCCCGGCTTCGGAGAGTTTCACAGCACTATCCAGTGCGTGCCAGCAGCCCAGCTTCGAGGTGGTGTAGTGCCGCTCCTCGGGGAGCTCCCAGATGCCGGCGTCGCGCTGCTGCCAGGTATCGCACGCAAGATCTGCCAGGTCCGCGAGTTGACGGGAAGTCGTGGGGTCCAGGACATGCCCGGCCTCAACGTACAGTCGCACAATGTCGAACAGGTCCCCGAAGACGCCCAGCTGGAGTTGGCCAGCTGCAGGGTTCCCGTCCACCACCGGGCCGAGTCCCCGCCAGCCAGGAAGATCCGGGGTACGTGTGCCTTCGGGGATCTCTCCGTTGAGGCGGGTGAAGACCTGCAGGTCCCTGCCCTGAGTGCGAAGGTTCTTGAGCATCCAGGACACCGCAGCGTGGACTTCCTCGCGCACCCCGGTCCGGACCAGCGCATGAAGGGTGTAGGCGGTATCTCGCAGCCAGGTGTACCGGTAGTCCCAGTTCTTGCCGCCAGCCCTGCTCTCGGGTAGCGACGTGGTCGCGGCTGCGGCGATTGAGCCGGAGGGGCTGTGGATCAGCAGCTTCAGGGCGAGGGCGCTCCGGAGTACCTGGTCGGCGTAGGGTCCGTCATAGCTGAACTCCCTGGACCAGGTCTGCCAGTTGGAGATGGTTCGTTCAATACCGGCGTCCACCGACTGGGGATCGGGCAGTGGCAGGGGCTCGTCGTGAGTGGAGATGACAGCGATGAGGTGGCGTGAGCCGGGAGCGGTGGTGAGGGTCCCCGAAATCGCCTGACCTTCGATGGTCACCTCGCCCTCATTGATGCCGCGGACGCCCAGCGCCGTGCCGTCGACCATCAGTACGGCGCCATGGTCGGTGGACTGGACCCAGGGTGAGGCGGTCTGGAAGCAGTTGCCGGGGCGGATAGCCCAGCGCATCGGCACGTTCCCGGTCATTCCCTCGATCCGGCGTGCCAGCTCACCCCAGGGCAGCCGACCTGCCACGCCCGTGTTCAGGGAATCGGTGACCTGGACGGTACCGGACGGGGTGGTGTACGTGGTGGCCAGGACATTGGTGCCGTCCACATAAGCCCGCGTCGCGGTGAACGATTCGGCTGGGCACAACTCAAGCGCGCCGCCGCCGTCGGCGTCCAGTAGCCGGGCGAACGCAGGCGTGGAGTCGAGGTCGGGGGTGGGGTACCAGTCGATCGATCCATCGTGGGCGATCAGGGCAACCGTCCGCCCGTCGCCGATCGCTGCATAGGAACGCAGGTCAACGTAGCCGTCTCGGCGGTCGGCTAACTCATTCGGATCGATCATTCTGGGGGTTAGTGGCCCTGATTCTTGTTGTACCGGGTCTTGTTGGCGCGGGTGGTCGCGTTGCTGCCACGGCGATTCTTCATCAGCTTGGAGGCGATGACGGGGACGAGGGTCCACAGGATTCTCTTCAGCAGCACGACATGTTCCTTTTCTCTGGGATGACCGAGGGTTTCCACGGAACACCTAAGTCTACTTATAGTCCGGCGTGAAGGAAACTTGGAACGTCCCGTTTGGCGGCTAGCCGGTGTGCGTCACAAAGTCCTTGAGCGCCGCCAACTGCGCCAATCGGCATTCAGGCTTCAGATACATCATGTGCCCGGCCTCATGGTAGTGGTGCGTAAACCGGTCTTTCATCTGGTCGGTCAGGTTCATGTGGGCGAACACGTACTCAGCCGCGAAATGTGGGGTTGCGCCGTCCTGGTACCCGTAGTCCACGTGGACGCGGAGGGAGGGGTTGTGGACCAGTAGCCGCTCAAGGGTGTGACTCACATCCACGGGTGCTCCCTCGAAGGTCTTGTAGCTCCACGGGTGCACCCGGGCAGTGAGTACCTCGTATGGAAGGTCATTTTCGTAGCCGAGTTCGGCGCGCACGTAGTGGTTCATGGCTGCCGCGTACGGACCGGTGATGGCGCGGATGCTCGGGTCATCGGTCATGGCGGAGCTTTGCAGGCTGGCAGGCTGCGCCGTGAACCGCCCGTCAATCCGGCCGACGGCGAGCCCCTCCGTGCGGAGCAGCTCGGCGGCGAACTCACCGTATTCCCACCGCAGGTTGGTGCGCCGGACAAAGGCTTCGTCGAGGGTGGTGATCGCGGCCAGCCGGGCGACGACGTCGTCGTACTCCGCGGCGCTGAGTCGGCTGCCCTGGGTCAGGGCGTACCCGTAGTCGCGGGCGGCAAAGGCTTCGGCCTCGCCGACGACGTCGGCGAGGTCCCGCCCCGGATGGCGGCCGTGGAAGTGGGCGATGGCCGCGTAGGTGGGGATGTGCAGGGCGTAGGGGAGGTCACTGCCGGGAAAGAAGCGCAGCGTTGACATGTTCAGCACTGTGGAGATGAGGCCCAGACCGTTCACTGCCATGCCGTAGGCGTCGAACAACCGCCCGGCGACGGCGACGGCCCGGAGCGTTCCGTAGGACTCGCCGACAAGGTACTTTGGCGAGAGCCAGCGGTTGTTGCGGGTAGTCCAGAGCCGGATGACCTCGGCCACCAGATCGCGGTCTTCGATGAAGGCGTGGAACTCGTCCGACTTCTCGCCTTCGACGACGCGGGAGAAGCCGGTGTTGACGGGGTCGATCATGACCAGGTCGCTGTGTTCAAGGAGTGTCTCGGGGTTGTCCACCAGGCCGAACGGTGCGGGAGTCATGGCACCGGTATCGCCGGAATCGACGCGGCGTGGACCGAGCAGGCCCAGATGAAGCCAGATCGACGCCGATCCGGGACCGCCGTTGAATGCGAAGGTGACGGGCCGTGTTGGGGTCTGGCCGTCGTCGGGCTCCGTGTCCTTGGTGTAGGCCACGATGAAGATTTCGGCTTTGGGTTTGAATCCGTCGGACTTCCCGTCCTTCGTTTCCTCCCGGCGCAGGACCAACCGGCCGGTAGTGCTCGTGTACTTCAGGCCCGACGCCGTGGTGTGCTGCCGGATGGCGAAGTCGTCGGTGACTTCCTTGACTTCCTCGACCTTCTCGGAGGTTGCGGAGTCATCGGTGGTTTCTGCAGTGTTGTCAGCCATGACTCGAGCGTACAGGTAGTTCCCCGAGGCAACCAGTCGTCGTCGGCGGTGTGTCTCGGGCGGGCGGGGGGCCGTCGAGGTCGCCGTTGTCGGTCCTGGTGAGCAACCTGGTCATCGGATAGCAGAATCTCCCTCACCGATGTCCAGGTTGACGCGTCCAGTCCAGGTTGCTCCCCAAAATTGGAGCCAGCGGCGGTTACTTCGCCGCATTCGTCTCGGCTGGAACGCCCGACGGCGATTCGTCGTCCGCCCAGCCGGTCCGGGGTTGGGGGCGGGCAAAGAACAGGGCAGCACCGAGCCCAATGAGGATTACCGTGGCCGGCAGGAAAAGAGACTGGCCCATGGCTGCCGCGTATCCGGGCTGTAGGGCTTCGGAAAGCTGCTGGCCGGGCACAGCCTCGGCTCCGCCGTCGCCGATGTTGGCAGCCAGACGGGAGAGCATCATTGCGGCAATGGCGGAGCTTCCGAGTACGGCCCCTACCTGCCGGGTGGTGTTATAGACGCCGGAGCCGGCGCCCGCCGAGGACCGAGGCAGGTTGCGGGTAGCTGTCAGGGAAACCGGCGCCCAGATGCCGGCACTTGCCAGGCCGAGCAGTGAGATGGGGAGCAGCAACGCCCAGACGGGCATATCGGGAGTCATGATGGCGCCGAGCCAGAACAGTGACACCGACATGGCTGAGAATCCGAAGATGGCCATGTACTTGGGGTTACCGCGCTGGACCAGTCGCCCCACCAGAGGGGCAAGTGAACCGGAGATGATCGCCATGGGGGTGAGCAGCAAGGCGCCCTCGGTGGGGGAGAAGCCGCGCACATTCTGCGCGTACAGCATCAGCGGGATGGCGACGGTGGTGATCGCAAAACCCATCGCGAAGATCGATGTGTTGCCCAGGGAAAAGTTACGGTCCTTGAACAGACCCAGAGGTACCAGGGGTTCCTTGCGGTTATAACGCTGCCACAGGAGGAAAGCCACGAGCAGGACCACGCCGGTGATGATCAGGAACCAGACCGATATGGGCCCGGCGATGGTCCCCCAGTCATATGTCTGGCCCTCCTGAATGCCGAACACCAGGCAGAACATCCCCGCGGCGCTCAGGACCACGCCGAGGAAATCGAAGCTGTGGCTGTTGGTCGGAAGCCGGGGGACCAGACGGTAGGCAAGGATCAGACCGACGACGCCGACCGGTGCGTTCACGAAGAAGATCCACTCCCAGCCGAGTGAGTCGACCAGTAAGCCGCCAAGTACCGGGCCAATGAGGGTGGCGACACCTGCCACGGATCCCCACAGCCCCATCGCAGCGCCTCGGCGTTCCGGTGGGAAGATGCGGGTGATGACGGCCATGGTCTGGGGCGTCATCAGCGCCGCCCCGAGTCCTTGAAGGACCCGGGCCATGATGAGCATCTCCACTGACCCGGCCATCCCGCACCACACGCTGGCCAGGGTGAACACCGTCAGGCCGGCGAGGTAGATTCGGCGAGGGCCGAACCGGTCCCCGAGCCGTCCAGTGATCAGTAGTGGCACGGCGAACGCGAGCAGGTAGGCGCTATTGACCCACACCACGCTGTCCAGATCGGCGTTCAGCCCGTTCATGATCGCCGGGATGGCGACTGAGACAATCGTGGAATCCACCAGGATCATGAAGAAGCCGATCACCAGCGCCCAGAGCGCTGGCCAGGCGTTGATCTCGGTCTGCTCCTCAGCGGAGCGTTGTGTGGTCATTCTCTGAGGTTACTCCGGGTCTGGGCCTCGATTTGCTACAGTACTTTCTGCGGGGCTTTAGCTCAGTTGGTAGAGCGTTTCGTTCGCAATGAAAAGGTCAGGGGTTCGATTCCCCTAAGCTCCACTTTTGAGGTCCTTTGACCCGCGGAAACGTTGGGTGGGAGGGCCCTCGCTTTCTGGGAATTTCGCTTGCGGCAGGGGTTAGTTATTGTCATGCTGAATCCGTAGGATCAGGTCTCATGAAATCTCTCGCGGACGGTCAGCTAGAAAGTGAAGCGGGCCCGTATGGTCGATCTGCTTCCGCTCAGTTGGAGCACGTCCCTGACTCTGAGCAGAGGAAAAAAACCCTCGGAGTTCTTGGCAAAAGCGGCTGCAAGCAGCGATCACGCTGCCAATCCTCGTTCTCCTCTTCCTGATGTACATGCCGTCAGTGGACGTGATCACCTCGCGCTCCCGCGATGCCGTGATTCTTCTGACTGAAGCCAGAAGTACTAAGAAGACGCTGCAGCGTTTCGGATCTATGGTTCGCGCCAGGTGCACGGACAAGTGGGCTTGAATTTGCGAGAATTGCGATCGAGGAATACGTTCCTGCCGGAGTCCCAGTCGTTGTAACCGCAGCGTCGGAGAGAATAGCCGCTCTACGAGCGGTTCGGGTTTTACGTCAGAAACCAGGCAGTCTGAATCTGATTGGGTGATCACCCGCCCATCATGTGTGACGCGTTGGGGTACACCCATCCGCAACAGGGATCGGAAATCTTCCGTGAGGATCGGTCTCGAGAATGATCGTTTAGGCGACGTCGCTGGTGAGCCGCAAGTGGTGAGAACTGCGCGGTACTGTACGTCTGGTTCTTGTCTTAGCTGTAGACGTGAAAGGGTATTGCAATGAGTTTCGCACCAACCGACACCGAGCGTTCTACCTATACGAACCGCTTAGGAACCATTGCGATGCGAATTGGAATAGTTGCAGCGGTTGGTTCTCTTGTCGCGTCGACGTTTGTGGGTTCGCAACTCGGTCCGCTTGAGGTTGAGAGTGCCCAAGGCCTTAGCGAATCGGAGCGGAGCCTTCTGATAGCTTGTTTCGCGGCTTTGGGGTCGCAAGTGTTGTGGCTGGGACTTAGTCTCTGGGCACTCATCCAAGGAGCAGTGGCTGTATCAAAGCGGCGAGGTCGTCAACAAGGCATTGTGGCTATTTGGATAGCAATAGGTGCTCCTGTCATCTCCTTTGTCCTCTTTGTGGGGTTGACTCTGATCACTTCACCGTTGGGCTAAATGATGTATAGCTTCGGCCTATGACGATGAATTGCGTTACACCAGTACAACCCATTCGGCGTAGAAGATGCCGAGCGCGGCGGCGACGAAGAGGGCAGCAACGATCCAGAAGCGGGCTACTACTGTTACTTGTTCCCATCCCTTCAGCTCGAAATGGTGGTGCAGTGGGGTCATCCGGAATACTCGTTTGCCTCCGGAAAGCTTGAAGTAGGACACCTGGATGATGACGGACATGGTCACCATCACGAACAGTCCGGCCAGGATGACGAGGAGGAGTTGGGTGTGGGACAGGATGGCGAATCCAGCCATTGCACCGCCTAGGGCGAGTGAGCCGGTATCGCCCATGATGATTTTTGCTGGCGAGGTGTTCCACCAGAGGAATCCAACGAGTGAACCGCACAACGCTGCTGCGATCAGGGCCAGGTCGAGTGGATCTCGTACTTCGTAGCAAATGTTGTCAGGGACACCGGGATTGGCGCAGCGCTGATTGAACTGCCAGATACCCATCAGCATGTAGGCACCGAAAACGAAAATTGAGACGCCTGTGGCTAGACCGTCCAACCCATCAGTGACATTCACGGCGTTGGACGTAGCGGTGAGGATAAAGGTGGACCACAGGATAAAGAGGATTGCCCCGACCAACGGGCCAGCGAACGCCAGATCGAGGGAAGTATCCCGGACGAACGATATAGCGGTAGAGGCCGGAGTCCGCCCGTTCTCATCCGGGAAGTTGAGAGCCGGAATAGCGAATGCCACGCCGACAGTTGTCTGGCCGATGATCTTCGCGCGTCCGGTGAGGCCAAGGCTGCGCTGCTTGGAGATTTTGATGTAGTCATCACAAAAACCCACCAAACCCATACCAATAGCGACCAGTAGCAGCAGCAGTCCGGAGGCCGATGGGCCGGCCGATTCGCTGAACATCATCATGATGCCGTGTGTCGCGAAGTAGGCGATCACCACCGCTCCAATGATCACTGCCCCACCCATTGTGGGTGTTCCGCGCTTGGTGTGGTGAGAGGTCGGGCCATCTTCACGGATGAACTGACCGTAGCTCTTCCTGACTAAGAAACGCGCGAACAAGGGCGTGCCGAATAGGGCGATAATCAAAGCTAAAGCCGCAGCAAGTAGCAGCGCAATCATCTAATGGGCACCCACTTATCAGCTGAACCAAGACCGGATGCTTCGCTATTCACGTTTCCCCCATGTATCGCCTGCGACTCCGCCGAGGTTATCAAAGGACCAGAGCAGGATCAGTGAGGCCCGCCCAAGCACTCCCTCCTCGCTGCGCCACGCAAACGATGAATTGTGTGAGCTGAACAACGACGGCAACATGCGGAAGCCTTCAGCTCGTTTCTACAGTCGGCTTCGGATCCTTACCCTGAGTGTTCATCGGGTGCGTGGTAGGTTCTATTCATCATGATCAGCCCGCTCGCCTCCCGGCTCGGGCTGATTTTCTTTAACCGGGAGAGCCATGGCTTGGATAGGGCCAGACACATCGAGCATGTGGTGCGCGAGCTGCGTCGTCGCTGACTTACGGCGGTTGCTGGTGGAACACATTTGGGCCATCGATGGTGAATCAGAGGAGACACCTTGACCATTTTCCCCGCCTCCGAGGTCAGCCGCTACGCGGCATTCGCGGACCGAGCCGACCGCGGGAACCCCGCCGGAGTCGTCCTCCACGCACAGTCTCTGACCCCATTGGAGATGCAGCGCATCGCAACCGATGTGGGATACAGCGAAACCGCCTTCGTGACCTCGCCCCTTCGGCGCGGCACCGCGCTGACAGTGCGCTACTTCGCCCCTGGGGGAGAAGTCGACTTCTGCGGACACGCGACCATCTCCACTGCGGTAGCCCTGGGACACGAACTTGGCTTCGGGGACTTCACCCTGGACACGAACGTCGGAAACGTTCTCGCATCCGCCACCAACGCCGGTACAGCAACCAGTGGAGCATTCCAGAGTCCCACCATCTCAAGCACACCCATAGACCCTGGCCATCTCAACGATCTCCTGGACTACCTCGGATGGGACAGCACGGACCTGCACCCCGATTACCCACCGGCCATCGGATTCGGAGGTAATCATCACCCTGTGCTCGTCGCCCAGAAAACATCAAGGCTCGCTGAGCTCAGCTACGACTTCGAGAAACTTCGTGCACTCTGCCGGGCCCAAAATTGGGTGACCATTCAGCTCATTGCCCCCGCTGGGGCCGGACAATGGCATTCACGGAATCCGTTTCCCTGGGGCGGAGTCATCGAAGACCCAGCCACAGGCGCAGCGGCAGCGGCCTTCGCCGGCTACCTCAAAACGCTCGGCCGGGTCACAGCCGGTGACCAGCTCACGATCACTCAAGGACTCGAAATGGGACGCCGCAGCTGTATCAACGTCAAACTCCTCGCCACCGCCGCCCTCATCTCGGGACCCGTCACCCCTATTACCGCCTAACCGCGAACCTGGTTGACGTATCAAGAGGCTACGGGGTGCGGGAAGGGAGGGCGGGGCGTCTTACCGAAGCCAGATCGGATTCTTGCGGCCATTGTCAGCGCTTTTCAGAACCATCGTCCGTGGAGGATTGGGCGGGACGATCCGGCGGGATGAGTTTTTTCAACGCTGATTTTAGGAGCGATGTGGGGCCCACCTCACTTGCAATGGCGCCATCGTGTGGTTGCTCGAATTTGAAACGCACAACGCCGGGTATGAGGTGGGCAATTAGTGTGCTTTGCTGGCGGATCGCATCTTCTGTTTCCCCAGGTTGAGCGTGTCTGCGCAAACGAAGATAGAGGATGCCGCAGACGTCGTCGTGGATAGCTGACAACCGCTCCATTTCCTTTTGCATCAGTGAGGGTGTCTGGGTGATGATCTTCATCCGCGTGGCGACAAGTTCCGGGTCAGTCGCTCCTCCGGGTAGGAGCGCGGCGAGGAGGTCCAACAGATCCCCGAGGAGGTCGGGGGAGTCTGAAGCGAGGAATTCGCGTACTTTTTGTTCGTTGAGACTGGCGGGGACAGTGCCGAGGATCGCGGCGTCTTTTGTTCCGTAGTAGTTGAAGAAGGTGCGCTGGGATACATGGCTTGCAGCGCAAATCATGTCTACGGTGACAGCTTCGAGGCCGTGTTCGAGCACGAGAGCGACTGCGCTCCGTTCGATGGTGAGTGCCGTCGCTGCTTGTTTACGTTGGCGTGGTCCCGGTTCTTTGGGGGCTATCATGCGCGGTTCCTCCTGCTACGAGTTCGCCCTTCGCGCGCCGGCGGGTCTTGTCGATTGGATCATATGATCACTCGTAGCGTAGCGAGTCGATGGGGTTCTTTCGCGCGGCCCTGCTCGCAGGAAGCGTGCCGGAGACAAAGGCAATAGCCATGATGAGGGCTATGACCCCGATGATGGCTGAAGGCTCGAAGAGCAGGATCTCCAATCCGGGGAGTGCCGAGAGGGGACCTGCGCTGAGGATGGAGTTGAGGGCTGTTCCGATCACGACGGCGCTGGTGACACCGATAGCACTGCCGAGGAACCCGATAAACGCGGCTTCGAGGCTGAAGAGGGAGAACACTTTGCCGCTGCGCATTCCCATCGCTTTCATCAGACCGATTTCGCGGGTGCGTTCCTGCACACTCATCAGCAACGTGTTCACGATCCCGAACGCGGCAGCAATGAGCGCGATGACAGCGAAGGCGTTTAAGACGCCGACAATCCCATCGATGACGGTCTTGATGACTCCGAGTTGGTCCTGAATGGTTTGAGCACTGAAACCCGCATCCGCGATCTCGGTTCTCAGCGTGTCGATTCCGGCGGCGGACTGGGACGGGTCGAAGTAGGCGACGGCGAGGGGGTAACGGGCCGGGCCTGTGTCGATCCGCGCTGACTGGAGGTCGGCGGCTTCGGCAACCAGTGCAGGATTCGCTCCCGCGCCGGAGGCGAGGAGACTGTCCTGAGACACGCCCACGACGACGGCATCGACCGTGTGCTGCTCCCCGAGCAGATCGGTCAGACCCAGTTGGACGGTGGAACCGACGGCGTCGTCCGCGTCGGCGAAGCCAAGCGATTCCACGTAATCGGAGGGAATCACTGTTTCGTTGGTCGATGAGTCTTGCGAGAGTTGCTCTCCAGCGAGGAGATCAGCCTGCGTGATCGATGATGTGGGGTTGATGCTGAACTCATACTGTGGTCCGCCAGCGTGTTCGATGAAGTCGATGGCGATGCCCTGGACCGGGTCCACGCTGAGGACGCCGTCGATAGCGGCCAGTTCGGCGAGGTCCGGGTCGGTTAGCGGATCGCTTCCGCCTGGCCCCGGGAGGCTAGTTCCTCCGGCGCCGGAGGATGCGCTCGAGGTGGCAGGGTCGTACGGGACGGGACCGTCAGTCGACGTCGGTACGGTGCGGGAGATGATGAAAACATCATCTGAGCCTAGGCTCGCCACCTGCTTCGTGACGTAGTCGGTGACTCCCGCGCCTACTGCTGTCGTTAAGGTCAAGGTGAACGCACCAATGAATAGCGCGAGCACGGTGAGGGTTGTCCGGAGCTTGCTGCGGAAAGTGTTGCGAACGGCGGAACCGATCAGGTCAGTGGCTTTCATGCTGCGTCCTCCGTCTTGCGGGATTCGGAGACTATGACGCCGTCGTGCACAAAGACTTGACGGTCACACCGCGCCGCGAGGTCCTCGTCGTGGGTCACGATGACCAGCGTGATCCCAAGATCACGGTTCAAATCAAATAGCGTATCCTCGACCACTCTTCCCGTTGCACTGTCGAGGTTGCCGGTTGGTTCATCAGCGAAGATGACGCTCGGTTCGTTGACCAACGCCCGACTGATCACCACCCGCTGCTTCTGACCGCCGGAGAGGTCAGTGGCTTTATTGGAGGCTTTGTCTGCGAGTTCGAACTGTTCCAAGACTGCCAGCCCGCGTTCTTTCCGCAACTTGCCCGGAACACCCGCTATTTTCAGAGGCAAGGTGACGTTGTCGAGCACTGAGGCGCCAGGTGTGAGGAAAAACTGCTGGAAGACGAAGCCGAACTCTTTATTGCGGACCTCGCTCATTTGCTTTGCGGGAAGAGACAGCGCGTCTTGACCGGCGAAAGAAACTGTTCCAGCATCAGGGACATCGAGCAGCGCGATAATGTGCATCAGCGTGGATTTTCCAGATCCACTCTTACCCACGATGGCAACACTTTCACCCCGGTGTACTCGGAGAGAGACATCTCGGAGCGCCTCAAACCGGCCCGTCCCTGATCCGTAGGCTTTGCTAATATTCTTGGCGTCGATGATTGGCGTGGATGTCATTGCTGTGACCTTCAGTCCTGTCCCCCGGTAAAACTTGCAGTGACTGCATAATAACATGCTTAGGCTGTAGTTTCTCTAGTTGCTCAGCACTGGCCTCGGGGAGGGCGTCGCCATAGCGCCACTTGAGAGCGTCGAGAGTCCGGTTGTAACCATCGAGAAGACCAACGTCGGCAGGTGTCATGAACTCGTCTTCCCGAGCCCAGCGACATTGCCGCGATCGTTAGGCAAGCCAGACCCTAGTTGACGTATTTGAACGTTATCGGCGTCAGCCATAAAGAAAAGAGTCAAGTAAGCCTTCAGCAGTCCCTATCGATGTAGTGTTCGGTGGTCACTGGGTACAAATATTTGTAGTGTGGGGTGATGGGGAGCACTGGAAATGGATCTGATCCAAATAGGACGCGTGCCCAATCAATCTGGTTTTTGGCTTTCGGACTGGCTTGGTGCGGTGTAGGAGTAGTTGGAGCCGTTGAAGACTTCCAGCGGTGGAGCCCCTATCTAATGCTTGCCCTTGGGATAGCGATGATTGCTCGAGGGCTGGTTCTTCACTTGAAGTGGAAGCGCCATCGAGGAGTCAGCGCGGACCATCGGTGATTCCCGATAGGTCGTACGCCCAAATGTTCCGTTCAAGATGACAACCATCCCCGCCTGATCGCCTCAAACCACGCCCGCAGAGGGATCACTCACGGGCGGCCAGCGATTGGCTGGCCAGAGAGTGTTCTCTTGGCGATAGTCAGTCTTGTCGTGCTCGGCTACTGCATTAATCGCTTGCTTCGACTGTCCCGCTGGCCGATCCGCAAACGAAACGCTCATGTTCGGCGATTACATGACCAGTAAACGGCTGATGATTGGTTCGAGCGCCGCCCTGAGTTCTTCTGCGCGGTCCGGGTTGTACAGGAGTCTGGTTGCGAATCCATCAGAGACTGCGAGGATGCTGGCTGCGGTGATTGCGGGTTGCGGGACCCCCAGAGCACTGAGAGCTTGCACGAGTTGTTCGGAAATACGTTCGTCCTGGGAAGTGAGCATGTCGGCGATCCACTGGGTATGAGTGGCTTCGGCGGTGAACGCATTCCAGGCTAGGGCTTCATCTCTTCGCACCTGGTCGAGGGGGAGGGTCTCCGTGATGAGACGCACGAGATAGTCTGCTGCGTCTCCGGTGAAGGGTATGGTTTCCATTCGGGTGTCGACCCGGGCTACCAAAAGCTGGAGAGAGGCACGCAGGAGGGCCTCTTTGTTCGGGAACGTTTTTTGTAGAGCGCCGACTGACCAGCCAGCATCTGAGGCGACGGTGCGCACGCTTACAGCCTGGATGCCCCCGCGGACAATCAACTTCAGCACAGATTCAGCGAAAGCTTCGTGCTTGTCCGGGGCTCGGTTCATAGAACTAGAATACGTGTGTATTCTGTGAATCATGCAATCGCCACCGAGTTCTGAACGACAGCCCGTTCGCGTAACATCCGTGAGGTGGTCCGCCGCACTTGTGGGTGGGCCGGTGGACTTGCTCGACTTCCTGATTCCCCTGTGGGCTGGCTCTGCCCTGGGGCTGGATGCAACGATGATCGGACTGTTGGTTGCCACCGAGCTGCTGGTGTCATTCGTGGCACGCTTTCCCGCGGGGCTTCTTGCTGATGTGAGTGATCGTCGAAGTATCGCGGCAGTAGGAGCAGCACTATATGGGATTTCGTGTGCCGGGTACGCTTTCTCCTCTGCCCCCGCAATGGCGTTTGCCTCCGCTGTAGTCGGTGGTGTCGGTGGGGCACTGTTTTGGGTGCCTTTGCGCGCGATGGTCAGCGAGACGGTGGCAGAGGATTCTTCATCTTTCCCGCGACTGATGGCATGGCAAGAGACCGGCTCGTGGGTGGCATTCGTTACTGGCCTGACGCTGATCGGTTCTCTCGATTTCCACGGCGTTTTCCTCGGCGCTTCGCTAGCCTGCTTCATTGCGGCAGCATTGCTGGTTAGCGCTCCTCGCCATCCCGTGTTGCGGCTGGGCCGTGAAGCCCGGGCGATTCCTACCCGGCGGCACTGGCCAATGCTGTTCGCGACGGGGGTGACGTCGCTTGCGGAAGCAGCCATCGGGCTACTGTTGCTCCTTCATCTCCAAAGTGCTTTCGACCTTGACGTGGTGACTGTCGCCTTGGTGTTCTTGCCCGGGGCGATCGTGATGAGTTTGATGCCTGTGCCAGCGCACCGGCTGGCCATGCGTATTGGGCGGCGCAAAGTGGTTGCTATCGCTGCGTTGTCCAGTGCTCTGTTCGCGTTCTCCCTTGGATTTGCTCCATCTCCACTGCTGATTGCCGCACTGTGGATTCTCAGTGGGGCCGCTTGGGCAACCATCATCCCGATTGAACAGTCCGTGATCGCTGAAGTATCTGGTGACCGTGCGGGCAAGGGATTCGGACTCTATGAATCCGCGAGACTGGCTGGTGCCGGGGCGGGAGTCTTGGCAGCTGGGATCAGCTACGAGACCACGAACTGGCAGATCGCCTGCTTCCTCTTCGCATCCATCATTGCTCTCGGCGCCCTCATCACCCCGTGGGCGGTCAAACGCGCCGGTGCAACCAACTTTCCCCGCGACAGCGAGCCGAGAAAGTCTGCGCCCCCGGTCTCGTCCCCCGCAGTAGTGGTGCAGGGCGCCGCGCTGCGAACGGAACCAACCCAAAAGCTAACCGAGGAGGAAACCGTGACGAATACTCGGGCCGACCGCTCCAAAATCACCGGTCTTATGTGGCACGTCGCCATATTCGCCGTGGTTCAGACTGGATTGGCTCTCACCGGCTGGTCCTGGATCACCGATACCTTCAGCACTAATGACCTCGGCGCGCATCTTGGTACAGGGGGTCGTCCCGAACTCGAAGGAGTTCCAAGCCTCATCTACAACGCCGGAAAAATCTGGGTCCTAGTGGTAATCATCGATGTTCTGTGGACGACTGCGACAACACTAAAAAGTGAACCGGTACACAATAAGAGAGGTCACCGTGAAGATGCCGGAGACTAGGGCGACCAAGACAGCCCTATCCGACTCTCGATGAGCTCGATGCAGTAAGAAGTCGGCTCACGGGCATCGATCCCGACTACCGTCCGTCGCCAGATCACCCCTACAGCAACGCTATGGCCTCGATACGCAAAACACTGCATAGATTATCGGGCCCAGTGTCGCGTTGGGAATCCCCTACCGCACCACAATAAAGCGTTCGAGCACTACCAAAGATGCGCCTGTTAGCACGAACTCGTCGCCAAGTTCCGTCCTCATAGCTACCGACGTCCAGAACTGGGTATGCCCGGCCCGCCACTCTGCAACGGACTCGTACCCCTCGCCCTCCGCCAGCGCGTGGTCCAAGGGGACATCGTCCAGTCGGACAATCTGAACCTCGGACGTTTCGATGATGAACGATCCGTTGCCGTCCGAGTCGATGACGGTACCTCGCTGGCCGGTAACCGGTAGCGGCTCGCCCCCAACCTCGTACTCACGAGCGAGAGATGCTGTCGCTGTCTTGGTTCCGGATCTGATTGCAGCTAGTAGGTAGTCCCGCAACGCACCGGGAAAGGCAAATTCGACGGGGACCAATTCATCATTCACCCCACCAGCTAACCAGTACCGAGCAAGTCCGCAAGCCGATCCCTTAGGAGAGACTATGCAGTCGACCAGAGTGACATGGCAAGCTGGAATCATGACTGATGCCAGCTGGGACCAAAGAATCGGCGCATTCTACGAGCAAGAGTTCGACGATGATGACCCGAATGGCTCTATCGCCAAAATGCGCGATCTCATGTCAGGGCGGCCAGATGGTGACGCGGAGGCACTGTTTGAGTTAGCAGGCGTGCACGACGCTCTTGGGCTCGAAGGCGAGGCAATTCCGCTGTACAGGCGAGCCATCGAAGCAGGCCTCGAGGGCACACATGCGATTCGCGCGTTCATCCAGCTCGCGAGCAGTCTGCGGAATGTCGGTGATTCGAAAGAGGCCGTGTCGATCCTTGAATCGATGCCCGATGGTGGAGCTGATGAGGGTGCCCGCCAGGCCTTCCTTGCCTTGGCGTTGCACGACGAGGGGCGGCATGGCGATTCACTGCGAATAGCGCTGACAGCCCTTATTCCCACATTGGATGGGTATAAGCGGGCGCTGAACGATTACGCTGCCGAACTTCCGAGCACCGCCACGACAACCTGAAACAGAGTTTCGCACTGGGGAATCGTCAGCCGTGACAAGCCCACATAGCGATCGGCGTATGGGTTTTCTGCCGATTTGGTGCGATTGAGTGGACATGGTGGGATCTGCGAATGTAGAACTCATGACTTTTCCTCTCCGGCTCATCGCGCCTTCAGACGATGAAGCACTCGCGAAGCTGCAGATCCAGAACCGGGCCTTCTTGGCGCCGTGGGATCCTGTTCGACCGGATACTTACTTCACCCCCTCTGGCCAACGGGCCGATATCGAAGCTTCACTTATTCGCCATGAGCGTGGGGAGACAGTGCCGTGGGTCGTGTTAGGCGACGATGGCGGAGTTGCGGGCAGGCTGACCCTCAATGGCATTGTCCGGGGCCCTTTTCTGTCGTGCAGCATGGGGTACTGGCTTGCTGAAAGTGAGACTGGTAAGGGCCTGGCTACTGCGGCTGTCCAGTCAGCGCTGGCTTTTGCGGATAGTCAGTTGGGGCTTCACCGGGTGCAGGCCGAGACGTTGAAGAATAACGTCGCCTCTCAGCGGGTCCTCGCGAAAGTAGGCTTCAAAGAGTACGGGCTTGCTCCTCGTTACTTGAAAATTGCAGGGGAATGGCAGGATCACTTGATGTTCCAGCACCTAAACGGGAGCGCCCGCTAAGATCCTTCTGACGACTTTCCATTTCGCTGATTGGCGTCGATAGGGGAGGCCCGAGCGTATTCCGAATGACTGCACTTTAATCCGAAGCGTTGAAGCGGTTCCACAGCCGAAGACCGAACTCGTCCGAGGCCCCGCCCGGCCTGGTCCTTGGAGAACGGTTGAGGACCTCGGGCTAGGTCCTCTGGACCGTGATCGGTCAACACTTGTCGACAGACGGTACGCAACTCCCGGACCGAGATCAGGGCCTCCCCGAGTCTTGCTTGCTCCGTCGGCGCAGGACAAGCGCATACATCGGGGACGCATCGAGCGAATATTCTCCCCCAGAGAGCGACCCCCAGGTCTCGACTACCTCGAGGCCAGCTTGTGCAGCCAATGCGGTCAAGTCATCGACTGTGGTTAGCAGGCTGGACTCCGACATCCTCGTAATTTCGTCGCCGTCAATCCAGACCTCTTTTACTGTCCAACGGTCTCCATCGATGTCGTGGAAGGACACAAGACCTCGGTTCGAGGGTGGGTAAGGTACATAGGTGGACCCGCCACCCTGTCCAAGAGCCTGGCGGATGAGCTCCGGCGAATGGGTTTCGATCACGAGAAGCCCAGTCTCTGTGAGGAGCGCGGCCGCGTTGTGCAATGATCGCAACTGAGATTCGCGATCCGGCAGCATCGAGATCGTACCGCAGACGCAGAAGACCAGCGAGGTCACCCCCAACGCGTGGGGAACATCGAGGTCGATAGCGCTGATGTCCGATTCGATCAGCTCGATCGGCAGACGCTCGGAGGCTGCTCGTGCGATATCCAGCAGATCTGATGACCCGTCGATACCAACTAGCCGGGGTGAGGTGTCGGGGGCGAGCGCTTCCGCCAAGGGTATTAGGACTCTGCCGGTGCCGACTCCGAACTCAACAACGATAGGGCTGTCGAGGTCGCCGATCAAACTTTTCAGCGCCAGAATCTCAGACGACTCTGGGTTCAACTCACCGAAGATGGACTTGTAGATAGGTGCGACGTCACTGCCGTACTTTTCCGAGATCTGTTTCGCGGTCAGGACAGATTCGACCTCTGCCTCCTCAATCGTCACTTCTGTACGTCTTCTTCTCCTGCGCGGCGCAGAAATTCTCGCCCGCCCTTGGTTCCACGCAATCCGAGCCAGACCGCGGTGGATAGGGATGCGCCTCCGACGAGTATGAAAACAATGAGAGTTGTCATCTTTGTACCTTCTTCCTTACTTCGGTTTTCTGGGTCTGCCGGACGGCAGAGGTAGAGGGATCGCGATGGCGGTCGGTAGCCACAAGGTGTATCGGCGACAACAGCGCAACCTGCGGTTCGACCGAGTCGTCGAATCCTGCGTGCCTGACGATTGCGAATTGGTACGCGGGCGCGTCGGGGTGCGTGCGCCGCACAGCAGCTTCGGCACTCGCCTGGATCAGTCGGTAAGAGGGGGCGACGCCCACATCCTCCAGCCCATCGGCAATCGTGAGTTGTACGAGCTCGCTGGCGTGGTCGAAGATTCCTTTGTCCGCTCTGCGACCTGGAAACCATACGAGATGAGCCAGCTGACGCGGAGCGGGAGGGGACGTACGCGTCCAGGTGCTGTAGTCGCCTGATTGAAGTTGCGCACGATGGAACAGTTCGTGATCCTCCATCGCAGGAACAGGTGCGAAAAACTTCCAATTCGGTATGAGTCCGAACACGTCGGTTCTGCGCAGGCGATCAAATGCATTTCCCGGAAGCTGGGATAAGAACGTGATGACGAGGCCGCCGGAGAAGGCGGCGACGATACCGAGCTCAGCGGTCGTGACAGCCCTACGGGGCATCATTTCGCCTCCTCCGTTGTGCAGGCCAGGTCGAGGATGACGCCTGCGACCCTCACAGCGACGAGTGGGTCGGTGAGCAGCGAGTCGTGAGTCGCTTTGAAGATTGAATGAGCGTGCGCCGCTCCGTAATATTCGGCCATCTCGACCTGCATTCGGCCCGCGTCCGGATCTTCCATCGTCCGCGATGCGGAAATGATTGAGACTTTCGTGTGTGGCAGCTTCTCGAGCTGTGGCGGCTCCTCAATATCCAGCTCCCGAGCGATAGCGTCGATTTCTCGTCTCCCAGCAGTCCACATCCGGCCGTCGCGGTACTGATTGTTCGCAATCCGGCGGAAGCGACGTGGGAGTTGCTCCACCCACTCCGGGCGCTCCATCAGCGAACCGAAACCGAGGTTCACGATTGTTCCTACTTGAGCCTGCCCATCCCTGATCAGTTGCAGACCTTCACTTTGAAGTGCAGACGATGCGAATTGAGAAGGGTGGGTACTGTCGATCAAAACGATTCCGACGAGCACCTCGGATGGGATCCGGCGTGCTGCGCGACGGATAATTTCTCCGCCGAAGGAGTGTCCGACGAGGACGAGTCTCTGACCAGGTTTGTGCAGGGTAGAGACCAATGAGACGAGATCCTCAACTGAATCGTCGATGAGGTATTGACCAGTGCGATTTTTCGCGGCGTTCAGGCGCGAAGCGCCGTAACCGGCACGGTCATAGGTGATGAAGTCCACGTCGTCCGCGCGGTCGAGAGCCGATGTGATCCATCCGTAGTGCTCCTGCGTCGCGAACAGAGCGTTTTCCATGACAACCAGCACAGATGCTCCCTTGAGCTTTCCGCCGTAGTTGAGCACGTTGCCGCTGCGAGTCTCGAGGTTCTCACGGAATGGTGGACCGTCGAGCACGAGCCGTCGCCGGTGAAGTGCTGCGATCTGGATAACTCCAACCACTGCCGCCAACAGCGAGGCGCTTGCTATCGGGAGCAGGTAGCCGCCTGAACGCGCAGACTGTCTGTGAGTCGTATAGAGAATTGCAGGATGGAACGCAGCAAAACCCCACACAAACCGGCCAAGCCCCATGACCACACCGTTCAGAACGTGGAAGCTCATCGCCGACAACGAGACCAACGCACCAACTCGGGGGCCAGCAAGATAGACCAGAGGATAAGCGGATTCGAACACAAGCAGACCTGCGGTGGCAATGTGCTCGAATTTCGGATGCTTCTGCAGGAACCGCCACGCTCCGTCATGTCCATAGGTTGAGGTTCGCATCACGCCGGATAGCGCTGTTCCCTGGCGCCAGGGGCGACCCAACAGTTTGACCCACCCGGACGCGGCGTAAGACATGACCCCCTGCAGCGCGATGTACCAGAGGGTTGCATCGACGACCCGCGCACTCGGCATGAGCCTAGCCACAGCGGTCGCAGCATTCACCTGCAGCGACGCCTGGTCCGACCCGTCGCTTCCATAGCGTGATCGCACTTGACTTAACATCCCCGCCGCCACAAGACCAAGGGATGCGGCAGTTCTCACATTCCTTATTGCAGTACTCTGGCCGGGCAGAAGTATGAAACCCCCCATGGCGCATCGCACTGCGTGAAACGCCCGATCGGCACGATTGCTGTCAAGTTGGTCCAGAACCTGGGTGAGGAAAGGTGAGCGCTCAGAGAGCACGCCTCGCACGGTGTGCCAATCGTTCAATTGTCCCCGCCCAGTGTCCCTCGGACTGGCCAGAGCCTCAAGGCTGGAAAGCATGGCCGTCACTGCGCCTAATCGCTCAGAATTACGAAGAGCACGCTCGCGCTCCCCGGTTCCTTGAGCGACCAAAGTGGCGATGCTGTCAAACAGACCCATGTCCGTACCCTTCAACTACTGGTGCGTTTTGCCTAGCTGGAAGAATCTCGGTCGTCGTCGACCGATCCTCAGCCGCCGCGAACGGTCCTGCCTGCTTCAAAAGCTGCAATGAGCCCGCCCGCATATGCGGCACCGGCGAACGCAGCTGCGAATGGCGTTGCGAGCACGGGCATGCTGCTTCGCGTGACCCCCTTCTCATTCGGGTTGGTAGATACGAGGCGGTCGAGAACGGCACCTGCCCGCTGGTCGATTGTTGTCATGTCGTTCCTTACCTTCCGCCCACTTTGGGGCAGTCTTGAACAGTCGCCGCGACAGCAACGTAAGCCGCGCCGACCAGCAGAGCAGGAGTAGCCAGCACAGGCATGCTGACCAAGGCGCGCGCCGGTGCGCCGTCGACATGCATGCTGTCGAGGACGGTGGCGGCTCGCAGTGTAAGAGAGTCCATCTGGACCTACCAGCTACCAGCTACCAGCTACCAGCTACCAGCCCAGCGGCCAGCGACGTAGGCGCCGACGACGCTTCCGGCACCGGCGGCTGCTCCTGCAGCGAGCTTCCAGGTGGCGACGGCCACGACCGGAGCCGCCGCCGGTGTTGCCAACACCGGGCTGACTGACGTAGCGAACGTCCTGCCATTCGCTGCGGCGGTTGCTGCGTCGAGTGTCGCCCCGACACGCTTTTCGAGAAGGTCAATCATTTCGTAGCCCCATTCGTTGTGTAGAAGGTTTCCTGCAGGCCGACGACTATGCCGAAAGCCGCGATCGGTTCGCGCCCCCAAGGTCTAAACCCTGTCCTTCTTCAAAAAAATACCATACGCCCTGTTTTTTTGATAGGTTTTATTCATGCCCCCGGTTGCGGGCTGGAAGGTCGGTTGGCGACCTTTTATCCGGCACAATCCAGGCGTCGCTGCCGAATGCTCATGCTCTGTGTGAAGACACCTGACCCGGATTGCGGGCGGCAGGCGAATCGAAAGGAGATGCGGGATCAAGTGACTGACGTCGATGTTCCGTTCTTCATTTACGACCCCGACTGTGGCTTCTGCATGAATGCGCTCTCGTGGTTCGGACGGCGGCTGCCATCGATGATGCAACTGGCCGCCCACCCGGATGTGGATTTGTCCCGCATTGGGCTCACCACGTCGGACGCGGTGGAACAAGCCTGGGTCTACCGCCCGGGCAGGGCGCCCATCGGCGGTCATCTGGCGATCGCAGAATTACTGCGTGATCAAGGAGTGTTCTGGTCGGCGGCCGGGTTTATGCTCCGAACCCCGCCATTGAGTTGGGCGGCGAAGCCCGGCTACCGGTGGGTTGCGGGCAACCGCTACCGTCTCTCAGGTGGTACCAACGCCTGCCGGATCGATTCATCACCCTCGAAGTAGAGCAGGGCCAGTCCCGTACCAGCGCCGCTCAAGTTTGACGGTGTCGGCCCGGCCGGTCAGATGCATCCTCATCTAGCCAGATACAGCACGCAAACCTCACGATCGCCACCTAAACCGGTGGATCCGCGTTCAGCTTCTAAGCAGTGCCGAGACGTCGGGGCGTTGGGCTGCGTCTGTCGAGGAGATACCTTCGAGCAAGAACGCCCACATCTCTTCAAGGCGGTCGATGATGTCTGCCCAGTGGGTCCGCGCCTGGGAAAGAGATTGCACACCGGTGAACGTCGCGATTACAAAAGCGGCTAGCCGACCTGAGTCCTGCCGTGGAGAGATGTCGCCTTCGATGATCGCGCGATCTATGAGCACCTCACACGCCGAGATCCAGTCCTCGTAGGGCTTGCTCGCGGTCTCGACGAATACGTCTGCTGATTCCGTGCTCAGTCGAAGGCCGGCTCGCACCAGCGGATCCGAAGTGATCTGTTGGGCGAGTTCCCGTGACAGCATAATCATCGTTTCCAACCCCCTGACGGATGGGTCGCTGAGAGTTTCGCCTGCGGCCAGGAATAGCTCATGCTGCCGATCGATTACTTCCTGCGCGACAGCTTTCTTGGAGGGGAAGTGGAAGTACAGGGCGCCTTGCGTAACGCCAGCCTCTGCCAGCACATCTCCCAGCGTGGCTTGTGCATAGGTCTTCTGCGAGAACACGGTGCCGGCAGCTTGAACGATCAGTTCTCTCGTCGCGCGCGCTCGAGCTTGCTTGGCCATTCGTCTCCATTGTTTTTCGCGGAAATGCTACCGGCTTGGATGTGCTGTTCGCATCCTTCCATCGCCCGGTTTGTCAGTTTTGGGACAGTTTATTACATACGATCCAGCTGAGACTGGTACCACGTGTGGCTAGCAGCAGTCAGGTGCAAAGGAGCGGCTGGTGGAACATTCAGACGCTCCCAGAGTCGAGTGGAGTCGACCCAGTTGTCAGTTGCAACCATACTGATCTGGTTCGCAGTGACCCCCTTCGATCTCAATACCTCGAAGGCGTGGTCTGCGGAGAATGACCTGGTTGGCGCTGTACGACCAGCGGAGCGCAGTATCGATTCTACCAACTGCTCAACGGATACAGTCTTGGGATGAGCAGCGTGGAAAACCTGGCCGGCAACCGGCATGGAGGTGTGTGCAGCCACTTCGGATACGGCACGCGCGAGGGTCTCGCTGGAGATAGCGGAGATTCGAGCCTTGCCGCGTTCTATCCAACCGCCCAGTGAATGCATCGCGAGGATTAGCGGGGCGAGGAAGAACCTGTCCCGCGGACCGTAGACGAGGTGCGGTCGCAGAACCACTCCACCGGTGTCGAGCGTTATTCTCTCTGCTTCGAGTCGGCTCGCGCTCAAGGTGGAGCGTGGTGTGAATCCGACGTGCTGCTCCCTTGATCCGTTCGGCACCTGGCCGCCGTACACACTTGTGCTGCTGATGTAGACCAGGCGCGAGACACTCGTTCCCTCGATAGCGTTGGCCAGGTGCCGCGACCCGCGCGAATTCACCTCGTGCTGTTCTCTCGCATCGGGACCGACATAGCTCGCCGCATTGATGACGACGTCGTGTCCAACGCACGCTCGTCGTAACGAATCGAGATCTGTGAGGTCACCTGCGATTTCACCTTGCCCCGGGATGAGCGCATGGCGGGTCAAATGGGTGATGAGCCACCCACTGGCTCTGAGTTGCTGAGAGACAGCCGTGCCGATGAATCCTCGGGCGCCGATCAACAGAACACGACGACCGTCGCCCACCTCACTCGCCGCTCCGCTGTCACGAACCGGAGGTTCCGTCAGCACCCTAATCGCGATCACGAGGAGCAGGCAGTTCGCCGTCGGCAACTGGCAAGGTGTACGCAAGAGAGGCAGAAGCCGCGATGCCGAACAGGTTCGAGCATTCGACGTCGACGCTGTGCAGAGATCCCTCTTTCCCCCGATCGAATGACCGCTCTCCCGTGATCCGCAGAACCGCGGAGGCGTACGTTCCCGCTTGGGGTGGCCGCTTTGCCGTGAAGCGCGCTCTCCGCATCCACAGGTTCGAAACGGTACTGCGACTGATCGAAGGTGCCGCGTAAATGAGAACCTGCGCCATTTGCGATGCGATCACGAGACAATCGATCACCGTCACGCTAGGCCAATACGAACTCTCCAAGCCTTCTGGACGACTCTGGCCACGAGGAGCGATCCGGTGGGTCGAATCCATCACTATCTCGCCGCCCACTTCGACGAGGCGAACGGAGGACTTATGCCCTGTCTCCCGGTACCGCCCCTCGAGAGCGCGGCCTAGACATGACGCGTTGCGTACTCCTTTGTCCCGTTCGCTCTGCCTTGCGGCTGCGTCATCCAGGACAGGAAAATTGTGTCGTAGGCGCACGACAACCGACATGGCTCCGACCTTGGCTTTGAAAGCTGACTCGGCTGAGGTCCCTGAGCGATCAAGGCTGGTTCGTCGACAGAATAGTGGGATGTTGTTCAACTGGTCCCACGGCTGCGCCCCGGCCTTGACGTCGATCTCAACCAGCCACGCATCGCCTAACTGAGCCTCGGACAAACCATCGACGTGGCGTAGGTGCTCTTCAGCCATGCTGACGGACATGACTAAGGCATCGATGGTGCTCAGGTGAGGCTTTCGGGGCACCCCGGCCGGGTCGTTCGACCAGTCGTGGGGATAGAGCGCGGCACCCATCCCTGCCAGAGCAGCGGACCCATCGGGGTCACATCGGATTGCCAGCTCCAGGATCTGGTGCTTGACGCGCCGATAGCCAGATCCAAAGTATCGTTGGTCAGCTGGCCCGAGATACTCATCAAAACCTTCGCTGTCACTCGCCGGTTCAGGCCGGTCTCCTGCTCGATGCTCATCAGCAGCTTGGCGCTTCAACATGATTGTCATGGGATCTCATCGACCTCGTGGTGTGGATGGATAGCATCATCGTCGGATCGGCGACCTAATAAACATACCGATTATATTGTTTTGTTTCCAGAGTCCTAGTGATATTCGTGTTCCGGATACCGGTCATAGCCGAGCACGGGATACGTTCAGGCGAGGAGTTGATGTTCCGCCAGGCGCTGATACAAGGGCGTTGTGAATAGGAGCTCTGAGTGTGTGCCAACTCCGACGATGCGTCCGCCATCAAGGACAATGATCTGATCGGCGTCGACAACAGTCGAGAGCCGGTGCGCGATCACTATCAGTGTTCGCTGCGCTGAGATGGCATCGATTGCGTCGCGCAGCAATACTTCATTGAGACTGTCCAGCGACGACGTCGACTCGTCGAGAAGCAGGATCGGCGGCGCGTTTAGCAGTGTTCTCGCGATAGCTAACCGTTGACGTTCGCCGCCTGACAACATGACGCCGTCCTCGCCGACTGATGCTTCCAGTCCCATCGGACTCCGCCCAAGAACTGCGTCGAGGTTCACCGATGCCAAGACGGCCCTGCACTCGTCATCTGTTGCGCTGTCTGCCACCAACCGGAGATTTTCGCCTATCGTCCCCGCCAGCACTGGGGCGTCCTGCTCGACGTAGCCGATCTGCGACCGCAGGCTGGTCCGAGTTATGTCTCTTACATTCGTTCCGTTCAGCCGCACAACTCCCGACGACGGGTCGTAGAATCGCTCAAGAAGAGCAAGCACTGTACTCTTTCCCGCTCCCGACGGCCCCACAATTGCGGTCCGCGACCCCCGCTGTACTTCGAATGACAGCCCCACCAGGACAGGCGAGCTGGGGTGGCTTTGTCCGGAGAGTTCATCGTCAGTGGTCTCGTCTCCGTAAGAGAAGGTGACCTCTTCGAAGGACACGGCTGCGGTGGAGGAGGGCGAGACAAGGTCGATCTTCACGTCGTCGTCAGTCTCGCTGGGAGACGTCGTCACCTCGCGGATGCGAGTTATCGCGCCCAAGGCTTGATTCACGGAGGTGATCGCTCCGAGCACGGAGCTCAGTGGGCCAATCATCATGAAGAGAAAGAGAATGAAGGCGACCAGGTCGGCCAATGAAATCGTGCCTGAAGCGACTCGGTAGCCGCCGACCCCCAGGACGATAAGGAAGGATGCCTGCATGGCGATCCCGGAGATGGGCACGATGAATGCGGAGATCCTGGCGACCTCGAGGCCAGCTTCAAAAGCTCCACGAGACTGTCGGTCGATCTTGGCAATCTCTCGCTCCGTAGCATTCGCGGCGCGTACGGTCCGGATGCCGCTGAGGACCCGCTCGACCGCGGCGCCCAGGTCTCCGACGCGTCGCTGCTGCTCAAGGCTCGCGCGCCGAATGCGCTTGGACAGTACCGTGACCGTCACCACTGAAATGGCGACAACGGAGAGGGTCAGGGCCAGCATTACTGGGTCGATGATCAGCATCGCGGTCAGCGCGCCGATGAAGACAAGTGAGCCTCCCGCGGCATCTACGAGGCCCTGGGTGAGGACGCCGTAGAGCAGTGTGGTGTCAGAGCCGACGCGAGAAACGAGGTCGCCCGTACGACGCCGATCGAACTCCTTGATGGGAAGATTGAGGATACTGCGCACAAGTCCCCGCCGGGCGGCGAAAACTACTGCAACTCCGGTCCGCTGGAGAATGTAGGTTTGTAAGCCGCCCAGGACGCCCGAGAGGACGACGAGGACCGCCAAGATGACCACGAGGCTCCCGAGTGCCTGTCCAGCCTCCACTCGGCCGATGACTTGATTCACCAGTAACGGCTGCACCAACGACGCTCCCGCGCCGAGGACACTCAGCATCAAGGCGAGGGTGAGGGCTGTCTTGTGGGCAGCCAGGTACGGCAAAAGATGCCTGAATCTGCTTGACGACCCGGACTCGCCAGCAGCACTGGACTCGGACTTGTCAGACATTGGGCCTCGGTTCTGATGTGCGGCAGGCGGTCAATCGGTCGTTCTCGGGGGAATGTCACGATCAGGCGAGGTGAGCCTATCCATCGCGTCGTATCCGTGTGAAAGTAAAGGGAGCCATCTCAAAGAAAACAGTACGCTATGTTCTTTACTGAGTTCGGGCGAATTCAGTCTTGGTTAGTTGGAGTTCTGGCGTGGGTGGCATCCGCTGGACGAGGCGTACGGCTACAAGAATCTCTTTCGGCCCCGAATCAGACTTGTCCCTCCAGTTCGGCGGCGCCAAAGGACACAGCGAAGCGCGCGCACCAGATACTGACCGAGCTATAGGCGGTCAGGTCTGCCCCGGGCGGGATCGCATAGTTGTGATTACCCTTGTTGGCTTTGAGGGCACCGAGGTCGAGGTAGGCGCCGTCGTCAAAGACATGCCAGCCGTCTACTCCCTCGATCACGGGGGCGTCGGTAAGCCATACCCGAAGGTCCGGGCCGTCGGAGGTGTCCAGGCCTTCGAGCCTTAGGATCTGGCTCCCGTCGGCGAGTTCAATGATCTTCGCGGTACCGGTGCTGGCATGTTCGTGGCTGATCAGCTCGCCGGTGAGAATCTCACGAGGAGCGATCGGGGAGGGCTCAGCCGAGGGCTCGGAGGGCTCAACCGATGGCTGCCCGGATTGGGTTGGCGCAGGGGTGACAGTCTCCGTTACAGACGGAATGTCCTCGGTCACGGTTGAGCTGGTGAACATCCGCCACGGCTGGAACAGATACAGCCCGACAGCAATAACGGTGAAGGCCAGTAGGGTCACTATCGGAACAACAATGCGTCTGTTCATGCCCTCTCAACGATCATGTCGATGACGCAGTTCCGGTCAGCGCCCGGGGCTGGTCTCGGTCTTGGTGTTCAGGATGAGCCAGCTAGGGCATCAGCCTCGGCTGCCCCCGGTTGATCCGGGCGGAGTCACGCACCCACGCAGAGGCCCGAGGGGGACCACAAGACACTGTCCCGACGCCCAGTGGGCGCTTTTTCTTGACACCGGAGCGCGTCAATGGAATTATCTCGTGCATCCACTGTAAACGTTTACAACACTCGAGGGAGAGCGTTGGTCCGGGTCACTATCACGCAGGTCGCCGTACATGCCGGTGTGTCCGTTGCGTCTGCTTCGCGGGCGTTAAACGGTCAGATCGCGAGCGCCAAGACCGTAGCCAAGGTGCAGCAAGCCGCCGAAGAACTCGGGTACGTTGCCGACGCGACGGCTCAGTCGCTGAAGCTGGGCCGTACCAACCAGCTCGCCTACGCCGTCGCCGACATCGGTAACCCCGTCTACGTCGAGATGATGACCGCAATTGAACGTGTCGTCTCGGCTTCCGGCTACCGGCTGGTGCTGTCATCCACGGGCACGTCCTCCTCCTCGGTCGACGTGGTGCGCGACCTCGGCCGCGGATATGTCGACGGGATGATCCTCTCGCCGCTGCGCGTCACGGATGAACTCCTCTCTGCGCTCGCAAAGACACCGACGCCTGTGGTCGTCCTCGGACGGTTGCCTGACAGCGCCACCTTGGACACCGTACGCGCGGATTCGATCACAGCTATGCGCCTTCTCGTAGACCACCTCGTTGAGGAGGGCCGGGGAGATGTCGTATTCGTGAACGGTCCCAGCGACACCACCCCGGGCGCCCTCCGACGCGATGGTTTTGCTGCCGCGGTCGCCGCGCACCCGGCCATCTCGGCGCGTAGCGTCGGCGCGGACGACTTCACTATCGCGGCGGGCTACGCCGCAGCGCTTCGGGTCCTGCAGGAACACCCGCGTCCTGATGCGATTGTCGCGGCGAATGACCTGATCGGCATCGGCTCAATCCAGGCAGCTACCGACCTCGGACTAACCGTCCCCGGCGATATCGCGATCACCGGCGTCGACAACACCGAACTGGCGGGAGTCATCCGCCCAGGCCTCACCAGCGTCGACCTCGGTGCAGAAGAGCGTGGTCGTGTCGCGGCGGAGTTGCTGCTCGCGCGGATCGAGGAACCGAATCGTCCCGCGCATACCGTTACCGTCGCGCCTTCACTGGTCGTCCGCGGATCATCCCGCGCGCGCACTCAGGGCCCCGCAGTATCACCTCCCAGCCACCGCACCGAAGCCAGTGATCTCAACGACGAGAGGGCAGCCCGATGAGCACCAGCGCCACAAAGGCCCCACGCGAGGCGAAGATGGCACCGCGGGGAGTGAAACGGGTGGGTTACCGCGCTCGCGCGCAACGTCGGGAAGCCATCGGTCTGGTGATTCCGGCACTTCTTCCAATCATCATCTTCTCCGTCATCCCGCTGGTAAGCGGTGTAGCTCTCGGCTTCACCGATGCCACGCTGAGGCGGAATGCCGAGATTAACTTCATCGGTTTCGGAAACTTCATCGAACTCTTCGGTGATCACCGCTTCTGGGGATCGTTTGGAATCGGCATTGTCTGGGCAGGTTCGGTCGCGCTCCTCACGCTCGTCTGCGCGATGGGTCTGGCTCTCCTGCTGAACAGTGATCTACGCCTGAAGGGTCTCACCAGGGTGCTGGCCCTGATCCCCTGGGCGATGCCGCCGGTGGTCATCGCGATTGTGTGGCGGATGATCTACAACCCCAACTCGGGCCCGCTCAACGGAGTGCTCGAATCGGTCGGCATCCCGGGAGTCAACTGGCTCGGCGACTTCTCGACCGCACTCCCTGCAGTAATCGTCGTCGGTGTCTGGGCGGGCATCCCGCAGACGACCGTGCTACTGCTGGCGGGTATGCAGTCGGTCTCATCCGAGCAGCATGAGGCTGCGGCGGTCGACGGCGCCGGAGCGTTCCGCCGGTTCTGGCACATCACCCTGCCCTCCCTTCGCCCTATCATTTTTGCGGTAACGGCCCTCGACTTCATCTGGCAATTCAACTCCTTTGGCCTCATTTATGTCCTCACCGAGGGCGGTCCCGGAGGGCGCACGATGATTCCACCACTGTTCACCTATCTGGAGGCCTTCCGTAACCGTGAAATCGGATACGCCTCGGCGATGGGCGACGTACTCGTGATCGCGATCATGCTGATCCTGTCGCTGTACCTCATCAATCAGTTCCGCCAGACGAAGGGAGCACGGTCGTGAATTTCAAGCGTCCCTGGTATGCGACGGTGCTCATGTACACCGCGCTGACGGGGTTTCTCCTTTTTCTCGGCTTCCCGCTGCTGTGGCTGCTGTCCGCCTCGTTCAAATCGTCGGGGGAACTGAACTCGCTCGCCGTTAACCTCGTGCCGGCTGTGTGGGACTTCAGCAATTACGGTTCCGCTTTGGAGCGTCAGAACCTCCTGCCGGCGGCCGGCAACTCCTTGATGGTCTCGCTGTCAACGATGGTAATCACTGTGCTGCTGTCGATGCCGATGGCCTACGCCCTCGCTCGGCTCAAGGGGCGGCTGCGCGCGGCCGGCACAATCTGGATCCTCACCAGCCAGGTCTTCCCCTCCATCCTCATCATCATCCCGTTGTTTCTGGTGCTGCGTTCGATCGGCCTCAATGACACTCTGTTGGGTCTGATCCTGGTGTACGTCACCTTCACCTTGCCCTTCACCCTGTGGATGCTGCAGGGCTATGTTGCGGCGATCCCGGTCGAACTCGAGGAAGCCGGAGAAATGGATGGGGCCTCGCGCATCACGATCCTGCGGACGATCATCCTCCCACTGCTGGCACCAGGGCTTGTTGCGACGGCCATGTTCACCTTCGTCTCGGCCTGGAATGAGTTTTTCCTGGCGCTCGTCCTGTTGCAGAGCCCGGAGCTCTATACCCTCCCAATCGCCCTGCGTTCGTTCCTGGGAGCTGAAGGCCAGACGCAGCTCGGCCCACTGGCCGCCGGGGCGATCCTCGCGACCATTCCGTCGCTCATCATTTTCACCATCCTGCAGAAGAAGCTGACCGGCGGAATGCTCGCCGGTGCAGTCAAAGGCTGACCCTGCCCATTAGAGAATCACCAGACGCATCACAACAAGAAAGGCGAGCAGCATGAAGAAAATCCGAGGCATAGGCGCCGTCGCATTCGTGGGCGTAGCAGCCCTCGCCCTGAGCGGTTGCCAGCAGGGCAGTGCAAGCAATGGGTCGGACAGCGATGAAGGTGGCGCAGTCACCCTCCAGTTCCAGTCGCTGTCCGACCAGCCGGCGACTCAGGACGCCGTGAAGTCGATCGTCGACGAGTGGAATGGGGAGAACGAAGATGTCCAGGTCGAGATCGTCCAAGCCGGTTGGGACGGGACGTTCGACAAGCTCATCACCCAGTTCACCGGCGGAACGGCGCCAGACATCATTCACTACGAGGCGAGCTCCATTGTCTCCTTCGCGTCCGACGGCTATCTTGCCGATCTGACCGACTACATCGACGACGACCTGAAGGCCGACATCTCAGAGGGCATCTGGGACTCCGTTACGCAGGACGGCGAGATTATCGCGTACCCGTCGACGCTGCAGTCATACATGGTCTTCGCCAATGCCGATCTTCTCGAGGCCGCGGGTGTAGAGATGCCCAGCGGCGACACCATGACGTGGGAGGAACTGAGGGAAATCGCCCAAGCGACGACCACGGACGGTAACTATGGCCTTGGCTGGGGTCTTGCATCGCCGACGGCGACAATGATGAGTCTCTCGCTCGGCTTCGACGGCGGCTACTTTGAGGGTGAAGGCACCGACGCATCAATCGAGGTCGGTGACTCCGAGCTCGCGGTGCCGGAGCTCATCCATGACATGACCTACACCGACGAGTCAGTCGAGCCCACGTCGCTAACCCAGTCCGGATCGGAAGTGCTGGCATCGTTCTACGGCGGCAAGGTGGCGATGACCGTGCAGGGCTCGTTCCAGGCCACGAATATCGCCAATGACGCACCGGAGGGTTTCAACTGGGTCGCGCTGCCTCCCCTTGAGGGTTCAGCCGGTGCCATCCAGGCCGCGAATCCGCAGACCTACTCAGTGAATATTGATTCTGAGTATGTAGAAGAGTCGGCCGAGTTCCTTAACTACTTCACAAGCGGCGAGAACCTGGCTCAGATCGCCTACGCCGATGCGCTCATCCCATCGTCCGACTCCGCTCGGGCCGAGGTTGAGACGATGGCAGCGGACAACCCCGCATGGACCCAGGTGCTGGCCTCCGGAGACGGCCTTGAGGGACCCCCGTTCCTCAAGGTGGAAAAGTACACGGAGTGGAAGGACACCATCGCCACGCCCGCCTTCCAGCAGTACCTGGCCGATCAGATCACCCGCGAGGAGCTGGCCACCCAGCTGACCGACGGCTGGACTGACATCGCCGAGTGATGATGCGCGGGGGTGGGCCGCCGGTTCACCCCCGCCACGTCGTCGCTATCAGAGGCAATCAAGGAGAGAGAATGAACGTGTTACAGGATCGAGTGGCCGGGGTACTTGCGGGAGCTGCCGTGGGAGACGCGCTGGGCGGTGCAACGGAGGGCTGGACCCCCGAACAGATCGAGGAGCGCCACGGCGGCCGGGTCGAGGGCATCGTTGGGCCCTTCCTCGCCGATTGGAGGACCGCCCGACCGATCGCGCCGTATCACAAGGGTGATGGGCACATTACTGACGACACCCTCATGACCCACGCACTCGTCGAGGTGTACGCCAAACGGCGCCGTCACCTCGACGCCTACGACGTCGCAGGCGATCTGGTACCTCTGATGATCGGTGAGCGTCGCTGGGTTCCCGAGCTCGAGGATCAGGCACTCATCCTGCAGCGCGTTTTTCTCGCCGAGAAATGGATCGTTGCGAAGCTGCACTACGGCCACGCCGACCCGCGTGAAGCGGGTGTTGGCAACATCGTCAACTGTGGCGCCACCATGTATATGGCTCCGGTCGGACTGGTCCACATTGGCGACCCGCGCAGCGCATACGCGGAGGCCATCGATATCGCCGGAGCGCACCAGTCGTCCTATGGGCGTGAGGCCGCAGGTGTGTTCGCAGCAGCTGTGGCAGCATCCGCGGCCCCCGGTGCGACCGTCGCCGGGGTGAGGGACGCTGTGCTGTCTGTTGCACACGATGGAACTGCCGCAGCGATCCGCGCCGTGTTTGAGGCGGTGGACGCCTTTATCGCGGATGGAGGATCGGATGATCCGCGCGACCTTGCTCGGATTGTGCGTACCGCTGTTGCGCCCTTCGACACGGTGGGCGACCACTACCGTGCCCCGGCGATGGATGCACGTCTACCCTCACGAACCAAGTCAATCGAAGAGCTGCCCGTCGCTCTCGGCTTCGTTCTCGCCCGCGACGGGGACCTTCGTGCGGCGGTGCTCGACGCCGTCAACTACGGCCGTGACTCCGACTCGATTGCGACCATGGCAGGCGCCATCTGCGGTGGCCTCCACGGCATTGACGCCGTGCCTGCCGACTGGGTCACTGATGTCACGACCGCCAGCCGTCTCGATCTCAACGGAGTGGTTGCGTCGATGACGGAAGTGGTGCGCGATGTCGCGCGGGCGGATGCCGACCGCGCCGCACAGCGGGTTGCGGCGCTGGAATCCCTGCTCGGCCCGGACAACGCGGCGTGAGGCTGACCTGGGCCCAGCCAGAGGACCTGATCGCGGCTGAGCTCGTCGCTCTTCGCGAACAGGGTGTCGCGGAGAACGACATCGCTCCGATCGAGGAGCGATGGGCGAAGGCCGGAGGGTCGACTCGACTTGCACCATCCGGGGCGAGCGCCGAAGCCCCTCCACCAGAGGTGCGCGCGCTTGCCCGGACGGTACTCGATGAGCTGCAGACCCTGCAGACACCGAGCGCCCAAGAACCGGATGAGTGGGTCGATATCATCGCGCTACTCCCGCCCGAGGTCCCGGTCCCGAGCGCATCAGTGGCGTTCGGGCGGGTGCACGGAGCGTGGCTCGGCCGTTCGGCGGGATGCCTGCTGGGTAAGCCGGTGGAGAAAATCCCCCGCGAGGGCATTGAGGAGATCGCCCGAGCAACCGGAAACTGGCCGATCCAGACCTATTTCACCGCCGTCGGGCTCCCAGGAAATAGCGCGGAGCGCTGGCCATGGAACCGTCGCTCCGCTCCGACCTCACTCGTTGAGAACATCGACGGAATGCCCGAAGACGACGACCTGAACTTCCCCATTCTGATGCTTGATCTGGTGGAGGCTCACGGGCAGAACCTGACAACCGAGCACATTGCGGGGGCATGGCTGGCGGCACTGCCCGCCGGCAGGGTCTTCACCGCGGAACGCGCAGCCTACCGGAACCTCCTCGATGCTCGGACCGTGCCGGACACCGCACGGCATCACAATCCGTTTCGCGAATGGATTGGTGCTCTCATCCGGGCCGATGTGCATGGCTGGGCGCACCCCGGAGATGTGCGCGCCGCAGCTGCATCGGCATGGACCGATGCTCGGCTCAGCCATTCCCGCAACGGTATCTACGGTGAGATGTGGGCCGCAGCGCTGTGCTCCGCCTCCCTCACCGAAGCCTCAGCCAATCACGTGCTGGATGCCGCCGATACGGTTGTGCCAACAGCATCGCGCCTCGCCGCCGCTGTGCAGGTCGGCCGTGAGACCGGCCGCGCCCTCGCCGACGGGTCGCTGACCGTCGAAGCGGCCCTCGATACACTCCATGCGGAGTTCACAGGGATGCACTGGGTGCACACCCTCAACAACGCCGCGCTCACGGCGTGTGCCATCCAGGCCTACGGCGACGACTTCGGTGCCGCCATTGCGCTCGCCGTCGCAGGAGGATGGGACACCGACTCGGTCGGCGCGACCGTCGGTTCAGTCGTCGGCGGGCTGATCGGGGCCGACGCGATCGGTGAGGCCTGGACCGAGCCGCTCAAGGACCGTATCGCTACCTCTCTCCCCGGTGAGTCGGAGCGATCCATTCGTCAGCTCGCTGAACGCACATACCAGCTGTCGAAAGGAACACCATGAGCGTCGTCATCGTCGGCAGCATCAACCAGGACATCGTCGCGCGCGTGAACCGGATCCCCCGGCCGGGGGAGACCGTCCTCGCCTCAACGCTGGTGCGAACCGGCGGCGGTAAGGGCGCCAACCAGGCTGTAGCCGCCCGCCGCGCGGGCGGCGCATCCGTCGCTTTTGTCGGCGCCGTCGGCGCCGACCCGGACGGAGAGATGCTCCGAGAGGCCCTCGTCACGGACGATATTGACGTCTCCGGCCTGTCGCAGGTCGACGGGCCGAGTGGTACGGCACTAATTTCAGTCGACGCCGCAGCTGAGAACACGATCGTCGTCGTGCCCGGCGCAAATGCTGTGCCTACTTCTCTCACCTCGGCGCAACGCGACCTTGTGAACGCCGCAAACGTTGTGTTGACGCAGCTGGAAGTCCCGACCTCGCTCGTGCTGGATGCCTCAGCCGCCCGTCACAAGCAGGCCTGGCACCTTCTGAATGCAGCACCCTCTGCACCGTTCGTCATCGACGGTGCTGCATTGCTGCCTTCCGTTGACGTGCTCATCGTGAACGAGCACGAGGCCCTCGACGCCGCCGGAGTAGGTGACCTTGACACCGCCGTCACGGCACTCGCGACGCGAGTGCGCGCACTCGTTGTGACGCTCGGCCGACACGGCTCGCTCGTTGTCTGCGGGGACGAACGCGCGGACGTGCCCGCATTCGCCGCTGACCCCATCGACACGACCGGTGCCGGCGACACCTTCTGCGGAGTGTTCGCCGCGACCCTCGACGCATCCGGCCGTTCACCGGCGACCGTGGACATCCCCCTGCTCCTGCAAGCAGCTCGTGCCGGAGCGGCTGCCGCAGCGCTTGCCGTGACCCGATCCGGAGCTCAGGACGCGGTGCCGACGGCGAGCGAAGTGTTAGCCTTCATCGAAAGGACCAACGCATGAGCGGCGGATTCGACCCATTGCATCCCCGCGAACTGGATCTGCCCAGTCGGGTGCCGCTGGATACGGACCTGTTGAGCGGAGATGCAGCGATTGCGCTCGACGACGCGAAGATCTTCGCGGCCCCGGCCGATCCGGAGGATCTTGCTCAGTGGAGAGCTCAGCTCACTGCGTGGCGGGACGGAGCGCGGGAGCGACACGGCGAGCCTACCCGGTACGACGACGACGCTTCAGCTTGGGCGAGCCGGTGCTTCACAGTGGCGCAGGTCTGGCTGTGGGACGAATTGTTCTTCGACTTCGAGTCGCAGAGGTTCACGCCCGAGCGTTTCCTGGCCGACGGCCGTGAGCGGTTCGGCGGCCTTGATGGCCTGGTCTTGTGGCACGCGTATCCCGTGATCGGCATCGATGACCGCAACCAATGGGATTTCTACGATGTGCTGGGTCTTGCCGAAGCGGCAGCGGTCCTGCGCGCCGCGGGGGTCGCCGTGTTCCTGGACTACAACCCGTGGGACACGGGAACGCGCCGAGCAGGGGCCGACGCGGACGAGCTCGCAGCGGCGGTGCGCCGCCTGGGGGCGGACGGCGTCTTCCTTGACACGCTGAAGAAGGCGGACCCAGAGCTTGTCGCGGCGCTGGATGCAGCGCGCCCCGGCATCGGCCTTGAGGGTGAGTCGAAGCTCGCGACCGAGCGAATCGCCGACCATACGTTGTCCTGGGCGCAGTGGTTCGGCGACTCAGAATATCCGGGTGTCCTTCGCGCGCGATGGTATGAGCGCCGCCACATGCAGCACCATATCCGTCGGTGGCACCGGGACCACGCCGAGGAGCTCCGATCGGCCTGGCTCAACGGTGTCGGAATCATGGTCTGGGAGGTCGTTTTTGGGACGTGGGTCGGCTGGAATGACCGCGATGCCTCGACGTTGCGCCGCATGCTCCCTGTCCAGCGAGGGTTGCATCGTTGGCTCATCGACGGTGAGTGGACGCCGCTGACGGTTGTCGACGGCTCGGTCGTCGGGTCGGCCTTTGAGCTCGATGGTGTCACGCTGCTGCTCCTGGCGAACACGTCGGATGCGGACGCCGAGTATTATGTGGCGGGCCGCGGATGGGTGGCGCTGCACCCCGGTGACACAGCCGAAATGATCACCGTGCCCGCGAAGGGAATAGCCGCTGCGGTGCAGGTCGGTGCCGAGGCCGGGGTCCCCGCAGAAATCGACGCTGTCCGCTCTGCTCTCAAGGGCGAAACCGGGGAGTGTGATGGGTCCTTCCGGCACCGCACCGCACGTCGCATGAGCGCACCTCGCTGGAATGGTCCGGTTACACCGGTATCCGTGCCCTCTGTCACGGTTCCGGCTGGCGAGCACACGCTGACCGTTCGGTTCCGGATGCGTGAGACGGGAATGTACAACGGGGCACCCTACGTCGACGAGTGGAAGCCTCTCCCCCCGCGGCTCCATGACCCTCGCACGCTGGAACGCTCCGTCGTCGTCGCGCATCCGGTCCAGGTTGCTGTGGCTGAGGTGAGTGAAGCTGAATATGCCAGCTTCCTTGATGCGATCGGCGAGCACACTGACGCTCGGGACCCCGAACGCCCCGTCACCAACGTGACGTTGTCCCGGGCCCGCGAATACGCGGCCTGGGTGGGTGGGCGTCTCCCCTCCGAGGACGAGTGGCAGCTGGCTGCGACACGGGCGGGCTTTCTCCGCCGGACTCCTGCAGTGTGGAACTGGACCGAGTCTGAGCACTCCGATGGCCGTACCCGCTTCGTCATGCTCAAGGGTGGGAGCGCCCACCGCAGCGAGGGCTCGGACTGGTACTTCGACGGCGGTGTCCAACATCCGGAGTTCAGTGCGAAACTTCTTCTGGCCGGGCTTGGTCAGGATGCGTCCGACTCCATCGGGTTCCGTATCTGCACTGATCAGATGTCCGACGGCCAGGTCACAGGGCAGGAGAAAACCCGATGAGTCCCCTGAACGGCTTGCGGGTCGTGGATGCCTCCACACTTTTTGCCGGTCCGATGGCAGCGATGCACCTGGGCGATATGGGTGCCGACGTCATCAAGGTCGAGCATCCGAACCGGCCTGATCCGGCACGCGGTCATGGACCGAGTAAGGATGGGCAGAACCTGTGGTGGAAGACCCTCGGCCGCAACAAGCGCACTGTGGCGATCGATTTGCATACGGACGGCGGGCGCGATGCATTTCTGCGTCTCGCCCAGACCGCGGACGTCGTGATCGAAAACTTCCGCCCCGGCACGCTTGAGCGCTGGGGGCTGGACTACGCCACGCTGTCTGCGGATAATCCGGGGCTGGTCCTGGCCCGTGTCACCGGGTTCGGGCAGATTGGTCCGTACAAGAGCCGGCCAGGGTTCGGGACCCTCGCCGAGGCGATGAGTGGGTTCGCGTCGTCCACCGGGGAACCGGACGGGCCACCGACGCTTCCGCCGTTTGGGCTCGCGGATGGGGTCGCGTCCCTCGCTACCGCTTATGCGGTCATGGTCGCTCTGCACGCCCGTGATCGCGACGGGAAAGGCCAGGAGGTCGACGTCGCAATCATCGAACCGATCCTTGCGATGCTTGGCCCGCAGATCACGCGTTGGGATCAACTGGGAACTGCACAACCGCGCACGGGCAACCGCTCGGTCAACAACGCCCCGCGCAACGCGTATCGCACCAAGGACGGCTCCTGGGTTGCTGTGTCGACGAGCGCGCAGTCCATCGCGGAGCGTGTTGTGGCTCTCGTCGGCCGGCCCGAACTGGCCGACGAGGCGTGGTTCGCCACCGGCGCGACCCGTGCCGAGCACGCCGACCTTCTCGACGACGCCGTCGGCTCGTGGATCGCCCGACACTCACGAGACGAGGTCATCGGCGCGTTCGAGGCCGCCGAGGCCGCGGTGGCTCCTATCTACGAACCCTCCGAGATTGTTGCCGATCCGCAGTTCAACGCGCTCGGAACGATCCACCGCATCAAGGATGCCGACCTCGGCGACATGGCCATGCAGGGACCGCTGTTTAGGATGTCGCGCGATGAAGCGACGATCGCATTCACCGGGCGGGCTCATGGAGCGGATACGGAGGATGTGTTGACCGAGCTGGGTTACACAGCCGGCGAACTCGCGGCCCTGCGCGAGGACGGCAGCATCCGATGAGCCGGCCAATCATTGTCGCGCTCTATGCGCCGGCTGACAGGCCCGAACGGTTCGAGAAGGCGCTGCGCGCCGGAGCGGATGCGGTCATCGTCGACCTCGAAGACGCCGTCACCGCATCGCGCAAGGCGGAGGCCCGTGCGGCCCTGACAGATTTCGCGGCGCTCTGGGAGGCCTGCGGAGATCATGCCCCAGCCGTGCAGGTACGAGTGAATGCCGTCGGATCCTCTGCGCATGAAGCCGACCTTGATGCGGTCTCCGCGCTCCCGCCGGCGTTCGGGGTGCGGTTACCGAAGACGCAGGCGGCTGAGGACATTGCTGCCCTCCGCGCAGCAATGCCAGGGCGCCAGGTGCATGCACTTCTTGAGACTGCGCTGTCCATAGAGCGGGCGTTCGAGATCGCCTGCTCAGGAGTCTCCTCTATTGCAACCGGTGAGGCGGACCTGCGTGCCGCGTTGGGAGTTCCCGCTGGCCCCGCCGGTGAAGCGGGGCTTGCCTGGTCACGCAGTCGCGTCGTCAACGCGGCAGCCGCAGCTGGTCTGCCCTCGCCTCTGATGGCGGTCTATGCCGATGTCGTCGACGTCGACGGGCTGGAAGCCAGTTGCCGCGCAGGCCGCACCCTCGGCTTTTCCGGGCGCACCGCGGTGCATCCGCGGCAGCTCGACGTCATCCGCCGCGTCTTCACCCCGGGTGCCTCGGAGGTGGCCCGGGCACAAGGCATCGTGGATCGCGTGCAGGCGGCCGCCGTCGACGGCACCGGAGCCTTCGTGCTTCAGGACGGCACGTTCATTGACATTGCGATGGTGCGTGCCGCGGAGCGGATAATCGCCCTGGCGGGGAACGAGCCGGATCCCGGACATCAACTGCCTGATTGATTGTGGTCGAACCGGATCCAACGATGACGGGGCGGCTACTGCAACTTCGTAACGCAGCCCCGGCACCTCCTCCGAGTTGGGTGTCGTCTTGATAGTGGAGGCACCGCTGGATATTGCCGACCAGCAATATCGTTCCCGATCGATGAAGGAGGAGAACCCTAGAGCGCCCACGGTAGCCCCAAGCCATAGCCGAGAAAAGGTTTAGCAGCTAAAGTATATTCATGGTGACAATCGCTTTATTTGGCGGAACGGGAAAGACTGGACGGCGAGTGCTCAGCCGTGCACTCGCCGCCGGGTACACAGTACGAGCCCTGGTGCGTGACCCCGGCAAGGTTCAGATGTCGTCGCCGATGCTGACTGTCATTCGCGGTGATGTGATGGATCCGCAGTCCGTCGACGAAACGGTGGCGGGATCGGATGTGGTCCTTAGCTTGTTCGGTCAGGTGAAGGGTTCCCCGGCGTCACTCCAGACGGACGGCACCCGAACCATCGTGGCGGCCATGAAGCAGCACGAGGTGAGCCGGATCGTCACACTGTCGGGCGGGGGACTGGCAGCGCCACTGGACCAGCCGCGTCTGCCGGACCGGATCATTCGATTCCTGTTGAAAAGGCTGTCTGGCCAGGTCCTCGCGGATGCAGAAGGGCATTTCGACGTGTTGAAGGCCTCTGGATTGGAGTGGACGGTGGTGCGGGGGCCGAGGCTGACAGAAAAACCAGGCATCGGGTCCTACCGGGTGGGCTGGGTCGGCGTCGATGCCTCGACGCAAATTAGCCGGGACGATCTCGCGGACTTCATTGTTACTCAGGTGGTGGACCGCTCCTATGTCGGGGAAATGCCGTTTGTCAGCGCATGAGCACGTCGCCCGCTAGCGAACGATCACAGCAGATCAGGACAATCCTCACCGAGGTAGTCCGGCTTTCCCGGGTACTGGCTTCACCGAGGTCCACGCCTTTCGGGGACGTCACACTCACGCGGACCCAAGTGGACATCCTTTTTCTGTTGGCCCACGGCAGCGAGCCGTTCACTCCGGGACGCCTCGCAGACACCCTGCAGGTCACCCGCGGTGCGATCACTCAGACAGTCGAACACCTACGCGCGGCGGGCCTGGTGCAACAAAAACCCGCGGAACACGACGGCCGCGCAAGAGTGTTGTGCCTGACCGATCCCGCCAGGAAACAGGTCGACGCGTTTGAAACAGCACTGGTTGTCGGTGCCACGCCCTGGTTCGGGGATCTTTCCGACGATGAACTGGTCAACGTTGCCACCTCTCTCTCCAAAGTGTCAGGGGCCCCATGACAGCAATTTTGGTAACCGGTGCCACTGGCACCGTGGGCTCGGCGGTCGTCAGACACCTATTGGGCCGTGGGGAGCAGGTCATCGCAGGAGTGCACGATCGCGCCGCCCGGGCGGAGGTGCCGGAGGCGGCCCAGGTCCGTGCGTTCACGTTCGGTGCGGCTCCGGCTGAGCTGGAGGAAGCGTTCGAAGGAGTGGACCGTCTTTTTCTGATGCGCCCGCCAGCGATAGCCGATGTTCGGTCCATGTTGTTTCCGGTAATTGACGCGGCTCAACGCACAGGCATCCGACAGATAGCTTTCCTGTCTCTCCAGGGTGTCCAGATGAATCGTAAGACGCCACACCATGCGGTCGAGGAATACCTGCGACAGATCAGGGCGCCGTACACCTTTCTCCGACCGAACTTCTTTATGCAGAATCTTTCGACAACCTACGCCGAACCTATTCGCACTCGAGGTGAGATTTTCGTTCCTGCAGGACGCGCGCGCATCGCGTTCATCGACGCGCGCGACGTCGGACGCGTCGCAGCAGCAGTCCTCTCGGAGCCGGGGCACCTCCGAAAGGCCTACACCCTTTCCGGCGAGCGAAGTATGACGTACTGGCAGGTGGCACAGGTGATGACTGAAGTGCTCGGTCGGCCCATCCAATACGATCGCCCAAGCGAGGATGACTACCTGTCCCGGTTGGTCACTGACGGAGCGTCCGAAGACTATATCGCCGTGCAGAAGATGATTCACAAAGTTGTGCGGCTCAACCTTTCGGCGTTACCCAACCGCGCCGTGCGCAAAATTTCGGGACAACCAGCGACACCGCTCCGACAATTTGTGTCTGACTTCCGGACCGTGTGGCAATAGGTTCCCCTGAAAGCAAGAATGCCCGCCATCCCCACCACAGAGGGTTCGGGGCGGCGGGCATTCCTCAGGTAGTTAGGCGTCGACGACGATCGCGGTCACCACTGGGGTCCGGTTGTAGAACCGGCGCATCCAGGACGCAGTTGCCCGCTCGATGACCTCTTCAGGATCGTTGTTGCCGCCACCGCGGCGCCCACCCGGGTTGGACAGCGACTTCTCGATTGCCTCGGACGCCTTGTCGAGGTCGTCCTGGCTGCACTCGAAGCCCTTCGTAAAGAATTCGAGTGGTTCGGCCATTTCACCGGTCTTCGCATCAATGATGGCGAGCACGGTGACTGCGCCTTCCTCGGCGAGACGGCGCCGTTCCTCAAGGGTGTCCTCGGTGGTGTGGCCCACGCTGTCGCCGTCGACGAAGACCAGCCCGGCAGGGATCTTGCCCGAGATGGTTGCCTTGCCGTCGATCAGATCAATGGTGGTGCCGTCCTCAGCGAGAATTACATTCTTGGGGTCCACGCCGGTGGCGACGGCGATGGCCTCATTGGCCTTGAGGTGACGCCATTCTCCGTGCACCGGCATGACGTTACGGGGCTTGACGATGTTGTAGCAGTAGGCCAGCTCGCCGGCACTTGCGTGACCGGAGACGTGCACCTTCGCGTTGCCCTTGTGGACCACGTTGGCACCCAGCTTGGTGAGGGAGTTGATGACACCGTAGATAGCGTTCTCGTTGCCCGGGATCAGCGAACTGGCCAGCAGAACCGTGTCGCCTTGGCCAATGCGGATGGCGTGGTCGCCACCTGCCATGCGGGACAGCGCGGCCAGGGGCTCGCCCTGAGAGCCGGTGCAGATGAGGACCACCTTGTGGTCGTCTGCCTGCTGCAGTTTCTTGAAGTCCACGAGGATGCCGCGGGGGATGGTGAGGTAGCCCAGCTCGCGGGCAATGGTCATGTTGCGGACCATCGAGCGGCCCACGAAGGCCACCTTGCGGTGATGCCGGTGCGCGGTGTCGATGACCTGCTGGATCCGGTGGATGTGGCTGGCGAAACTGGAAACGATGATCCGGCGCGGGGCGGTACGGAAGACCGTATCGATGGCCGGAAGCAGGTCTTTCTCCGAGGTGGTGAAGCCGGGAACGTCGGCGTTGGTGGAGTCAGTGAGGAACAAGTCGACGCCCTCGGTGCCCAGCCGCGCGAAACCCACGAGGTCGGTGATACGACGGTCGAGGGGGAACTGGTCCATCTTGAAGTCGCCCGTGTGCAGCACCATTCCGGCGCTGGTGCGGATGGCTACCGCCAGGCTGTCGGGGATGGAGTGGTTGACGGCGAGGAATTCGAGGTCAAAAGGACCCATCGGTTTCCGGGCGCCTTCCTCAACCTGGATGGTCTTCGGGGTAATGCGGTGTTCCTTGAGCTTGGCCTTGATGAAGGCCAGGGTCAGGCGAGAACCGATCAGGGGGATGTCGGCCCGTTCCTTCAGGAGGTAGGGGATACCACCGATGTGGTCCTCGTGGCCGTGGGTCAGCACGACGCCGACAATGTCTTGGAGTCGGTCCCGGATGGCCGAAAAGTCGGGGAGGATCAGGTTGACGCCGGGATGCACTTCCTCGGGGAAAAGCACGCCGCAGTCGACGATCAAAAGTTTGCCGTTGAACTCGAACACGGTCATATTGCGGCCAATTTCGCCGAGCCCTCCGAGGGCGACAATGCGCATGCTGCCCTTCGCCAATGCTGGCGGAGCGTTCAGGGTGGTCTTGTTGGTATTCACAGTATTGACTCTTTTTCACTTGATATGTGCGAGCAGCGGGTCGCCGCCAGGTGGCCGTTACTGGCCGAAATCTGATCTTCCTCAGTGGTGCCAGCAACACTGCCGATCACCGGGTAGCGGGAGACTCCCGCTACAACGTCATAGGTGGACCTCGGGGCCGACTGCGGCGCGGGCTGCAGAGTCATCGGGCAAGCGGAGAGACGGCTTGCCGGACTGTCGAGGGAGAGGTCCACTTATTTACCTTACTGGACGGACAGCTACCCAGCCGTATTCAGTGCTGGAGGTGTCCTCGGAGGGCTTCGACCACCAGGTCGTGGTCATCACGTTGGGGGAGTCCCGATACGGTCACTGTGGCCACGGGTCCCACACCCCGCACATAGAGGGGAAACGACCCGCCGTGGGCCGCGAAGACCGTGGTGTCGAAGAGCGGGTTGTCTTCCATGCGGGCCCCGCTACTCAGTGCACGCAGGCCAACCAGGTATGAGGGCTCCTGATACCGGGCGGCGGTACGCGCCTTCGCCCTGGCCCACAGTTCGTTGTCGGGGGTAGCGCCAGGCAGTGCCACATGGAACAACACCTGATCGGTACGGCTGATGTCGATGGCGATCGGAAGGCCGCGGTCGGTGCCCAGCTTCACCAGACGCAGGCCCAGGGACAGTGCATCGTCAAAGGTGAAACTGGGAAACTGGAGCTCGGCAATCTCACGTTCGATCATTGCGATGAGCTCGGGTAGTTGTGGGTCTGCCAATTTCGCGGGTTCCATCACCCAAACCTACTCCCCGAGGGAGGCCAGAGACCTGCCTCCCTCGGGAAACCTGAACTTCAAGGCGGATCTGTCAGAGCCGGCAGCCGCCGAGCTTGCGCTGTACGCCGTCGACCCGGTAAACGAAGGCGGCCATCGCTTCGCGGGTGATGTTTTCCAGCGGGCGGAAAGTCCTGTCGCTCCAGCCGGTGGAAACGCGAGTCTGTTTCATCCAGGCGATCTCACGATAGAACTCAGTGCCCCGCGGGACATCTCTGAAGGGGGCCGTCGACGGTGCGGTGAACCCTGCGGCGCCACCGAGATTGCAGGCGTCGGCGGTGTATCTGAACATGAACGCCGCCATTGCGTCGCGGCTGATGGATTGCAGCGGACGGTAGGTGCCGTCACCCCACCCGGTGGCAAGGCCCATAGCCTCCATCCAAGCAATTTCCTTGTAGTACTTGCTTTTGGTTGAAACGTCCTTGAAGGGGCTCCGTGCGGGCGCCTTGAAGGGTGGGCTGCCAGCGTGTCGGTAGATGAACGCGGCCATCGCGTCGCGGTTCATACTTGCGGACGGGCGATAGGTGCCATCGGACCAGCCGGTGGACAGTCCCTTGGCGTGCAACCATTCGATCTCCGTGCGGAACCCTGAGCTGCTGATGTCCTTGAAGGGGCCGCCGGCATCAATCGTGACCGACGCGGCGCTGGTGGACAGTGAATTGATGGTGACTTTCGTCCCCGCGTGGGTGGTAAAGGTCCGGCCGGCCTTCCAGGCGTGGTTCGTGGCGTAGTAGCCGGCGAAGGGCTTGGTGGACGGCATCAGTACCAGTGACGCATTCGGTGCGGCACCGCCTAGCTGCACTATCTTCACTCCGAAGTTGCCGTTGACCGCCAATGCCCTGTCGTAGCCCACAGGTGCGCGCAACTCAAGATAATAGACTTCACGACTCTTTGGGTCGGTGAACTTGACTGCACGGTTTGACGCTGTGCCTGCCCACGGTTTGAGAGTGTAGGTCTTCTTGCCATTGGCAACCCCAACGTTGCGGATCTCGTCTCCCCGACCAAACTTTCCGTAATCCCAGAAACTGGAGCTGATCGCGGGGGTCTGGAACCACTGGGCGGAGCCCATCAGGTCCATGGTGTCGGCGTACTCGCGGATGTAGCAGCCGGTGCCTGCGAAGGAGGGGATGTCGCTCTGGCCCCTGGGGCACTGCAGCGCGTCGGCGTGCATGAGTCCCAGCACATGCCCGAATTCGTGGGTCACCACGTTGGTGGTGAAGTTGCTGTGCTGCGGCATGAGAATTCGGCCGCTGGTGCCATTGCTGCTCCAGCCGTATCCGAGGATGCCACCTTGAAGCTGGGTAGGGATGAACACCACAAGCGCGGTGTACGGGCTGTACGTCCAGCGGAGTTCGTTGGTGACCTGATTCATGATGTCGTTGTAGGACCAGGTGGAGCGTGCTTTGGTTTTGTGCCCTGCCACCTGGGAGGTGACCGCCATGGAGAGCCGGTTGTTGGACATCGATTTCCAGTAGTTGTTCGAGACATTCACTGAATTGATGGCGTTGGGCATCGAGACTGTACTTGAACTGTCGGCCAGCTTCACCGTGACCAGTTTGACCCTGATGGTGCCCTGACGCTGCGCCGGGGCAACGGTCGCCGGAACGTCCTGAGGCTCCGCTGTGGCGGCGCCTTCCCGCTGCAGTCCGAGCGGCTGCCCGTTAGTCTCGAAATCGTAGCCAGGTTCGTAGGTGTGAATCGAACGGGGAGCGCCACCGGTCTGCTCGAAAATGTCCTTGCTGTTCGGGTCAACGGACAGTATGTCGGCTGGTTCGACAGGTGCCGTTTCGGCGGGGGCAGCCGACGTCGTTTCGAGCGGCTCCTCGATCGCGGGGGCCTCGGACGCTGGCGACCCGGGCACGGTCGCCTCTGGCGCAGTCGGTTCCTGTGTGGCCGGTTCGACCACCTGGGTTTCCGCCGGATCGACCGGTGCCTGCGTGGCGGGCTCAACGATCGACGTCTCAGCTGGTTCGAGGGGGGCCGCCGTGGCGGACTCTGCGGTCAAGGTCGGCAAGGTGGATGCCAAGAGGATCAGTCCGGTCAGTGCCGCGGCGGATCGCCTGAAGACGCGCATATGTGTGTTCCTAACTCAACCGGGGCGAGAGACTTGACCGCTTTGCGGCAGATCCCGGGAGGTCCTGCACACAAAACAGGTCCGGCACCCATAAGCGCCGAACCTCTAGAGGTCACCTCAAAAGTATGGTTTGTTACTACTGCGCGGACCGCCCTAATTTGGCAAAGTCTTTCCGAAATACCCGAAGGATTCCCGCAGGTTTTGCCAAATTCAGGACGCTTTGTCCGAGAACCACCAGTCAGTCTCGTCAATAGGAGCCGATTCCGGGGAACGCCGCGTCCTCAGATCCGTCACCACGGGGCTGACCCTAGTGCCTGCCTGCGGGCGCGTTCGTGTGAGAAGCATGCGGGCGACGGCGAGCAGTAATGCGGGAATTGAGACCAGGACCGCGATGGTGAGGGCATACATTGCCAGTAGCGCGTGAACGGGGGATCCGAAGAGACCAGCGATGAAAAAGCTGCTGCCGAGCCACGCCCACAACCAGAACAGGAGTACCGCGTAGACCAGCGCACGGGCACGCCGGTACTGCAACGGATAATTCATCCGCTGGTGCTCCATTCGCTTGGTCCCAGTAGTCAATGTCACCCACAAAAGAGGGTTTCAAGATTGATCCTAGCCCCAAATCGGTCACTTGAACGTTTTATCGTCGATAATTGAGCGTGGCCAGAAATAAAGACGAAAGAATTCGCGTCGACCGCGTGTACAGCGGGAAACTCTGGACCCGCGTGAGTTCCGTCGGAGCGCGGCAGCGGCGGCCGTTCGTGCTCGTCTGCGGGATTGGTGTCTCGTCCCATTACTTCGAACAGCTTGCTCCGCATCTGGAGCAGTATGGGCCGGTGTATGCGCTGGACCTTCCAGGTTTCGGGGGTGTCCCGCACAATCGCAGTGGTCTGTCGATGAGTGAATATGCCGACCTGCTCGGTGATGTCATCGACTCCCTCGACGCGCCGGACCCGATCATCGTTGGACACTCCATGGGAACACAGGTGGTTGCTGATCTCACTGCGCGGCGCCCACACTTGTCCACCATCGTCCTTATCAGCCCAGTGGTGGACGCAGAACACCGGAACCTCTCCGCTCAGGCCTGGCGGTTCGCCAGATCCAGCTGGCGCGAACCGTTTCGGGTGAAGGTGCTCGCCGTGACGGCCTACCTGACCTGCGGGTTCAACTGGTTCTTCAGGGTGCTACCCAACATGTTGACCTATCGGATCGAGGACACCGCAGCACAAATCCAGGCAGACACGCTCCTGATCCGCGGACAATATGACGCCGTGTGCCCGCCGGAATGGATTGCGACCCTTTCGGCCCGGCTGCCGTCGTCGAGCGCGTTCGAAGTTGAAGGTGCAGCGCACTCGGTGATGCACGCCCACGCGCGGGAAGTAGCGCGATTGTGTGTTGACCATGCCAGTCGTGGATCGAAGGCGCACGACGACACGATCACCTTGACCCCGGAGCTCCCCGCAGAGGATAAGAAGGGTGGCCCCCTTGATGCTCTGGAGATCATCTCGGCGGAGGTCAAGGGGGCAGCTACAGAGATGTCAGGCAACGCCAGGGGAGATGACGCGCTAGTCGAAGATGGCAAGAACCAGCAGGCTGAAGCGCGCCGCAGACGCCTGCGCGACTAGCCACCCGTGTGCAGCATGAGATGCTACAGCAGCCGCACGTGGTCGGGATTGAGGTCCTCCACCCGGTTTACGCCGAGCAGTTGCATGGTCCGCGCGGTCTCCTTGCTGAGGATCTCGATGGTGCGGTCCACGCCCGCCCGTCCGCCAGCCATCAGCCCATACAGGTAGGCCCGCCCAATCAGGGTGAAGTCGGCGCCGAGGGCCAGCGCCGCCACAATGTCACCGCCGCTCATGATGCCGGTATCGAGCATGATGTTCGTCTTGCCCTTCAACGCGGCCGCGACGTCCGGGAGCAGATGCAGCGGGATGGGTGCCCGGTCCAGTTGGCGCCCGCCGTGATTGGACAGCACAATCCCGTCCACTCCGTGGTCCACGGCCTTCTTGGCGTCGTCGACCGTCTGAATGCCCTTCACCACCAGATTGCCCTTCCAGACCTCGCGGAGCCAGTCAAGGTCCTCGTAGGTGAGGGTTGGATCGAACATGGAATTGATGAGGTCGGCCACGGTTCCCGAATAGCGTGACAACGAGGCGAAAGCCAACGGCTCATGGGTGAGGAAATTGAACCACCAGGCCGGGCGGTAGGACGCGTCCAGCACCGTCTTCGCGGTAAGCGCCGGCGGGATGGTGAGGCCATTCCGCACGTCACGCAGCCGCGACCCGGCTACCGCCGTATCGACGGTGACCATCAGGGTGTCATTGCCCGCCTTGGCAGCGCGGCTAATCAACTCCATTGACCGGTCCCGGTCGGTCCACAGGTAGAGCTGGAACCAGTTCCGTCCCTGCGGGGCTGCCGCAGCCACATCCTCGATGGAGGCGGTGCCCATGGTGGATAGCGTGTAGGGGATGCCGGCGGCTTCGGCGGCCCGCGAACCGGCGTACTCGCCTTCAGACTGCATCATCCGGGTGAAACCGGTGGGGGCGATGCCGAAGGGTTGGGCGGACGACTGACCCAACACGGACACCGACGGGTCAACCGTTTCCACGTTGCGGAGGATGCCGGGCCGGAATTCCAGGTCGAGGAACGCCCCCCTTGCCCTTTGCAAGGTAATCTCCGCTTCCGCCGCGCCATCCGTGTAGTCAAAGGGGGCGGTGGGAGTGCGCCGCTTGGCCTGATCACGAAGATCCCAGATCGTGCTGGCGCGCCTTAACCGGGCGGCCGCCCCCAGCTCAGGCTTCTTGAACTGCATCAGGGGCGCCAGGTCACGGACCTTCGGGATGCGTCGTTTGAGTGCTGGGGGAGTCTGGGATGGCATGCTGACCTCGCTTCAATCCGGTGTGGTCCGACCACAGGGCTTTTCCTGGACTCTACCGTCACCCGGTCCAGCCACGCAAGCATTGAGAGCCGTCGGCGATTGCGTTCCGCGCCTCTGCCCTGCCCCTGTGGTCGGACCACTGACTACTATTGGTGCATGCGTAACCATGAGCTCGTGCTGTCGTGGATTGAAGTCGAGTTGGCGGCGGGTCGGCTGGCCGTTGGCCAGCGGCTGCCAGGCGAGCGTGCGGTTGCTGAGCAACTGAACGTGTCCCGCGCATCCGCCAGGGAGGGCATCCGTGTCCTTGAAGCGATGGGGGTGGTGCGGGCAGGGGTGGGATCAGGCCCTGGCTCTGGCACGGTCATCACGGCTAACCCGGCGGTGGCGATCGGCGCAGCTCTCCGCTTCCACGTGGCCAGTTCGCATCTTCCAGTGGAAGATATCGTCCAAACCCGGTTGCTCCTCGAAACCTGGGCAGTGGGGCAGGCGCGGGCCACCGCACCCTCGATGGCGGTCGCCGCGGACCTCCTGGAGAAGATGGACCATCCTGGCTTGGCGGCTGGTGAGTTCCTCCGCCTCGACGCCCTGTTTCATGTGGCGCTCGCCGAAGCGGCCGGGAATGTGCTGATCGGCGCGATGATGTCCTCGCTTCGCGGGTCGATTGAGTCCTACACGCTGGAGCTGACCAGCCGCCTGCCGGACTGGAACCGTACTGCTGAACGCCTGCGATCTGAGCATCGGGCCATCTTTCAGGCGATCGCTGCTGGGAACGACGACGCCGAACCAGCCGGCGACGCCCGCTCGCCGGGGCCGGATGCCTCAACCCTGATCGCCGACCACATTGCTGGCTTCTACCGCGAAGCGGGTTTATAGACTCGGGTGAACGCGACGACTAGACGGAGGCAACACGATGAGTGCAACGGCAATCCTGGAAGAGGCCTACGGAAGAATTCCGGACGCTGTGCGCAGGGCGGTCACCGGTCTGGACGCGAATCAACTGGCGTTCAGACCCTCGAGTCCCGGCAACGCGGAAGGAAACAGTTCGGGGAGAAACGCAGCGGCAGGAAACTCAATCGCCTGGTTGGTCTGGCATCTGGCGCGGGTCCAGGACAACCACATTGCCGACGCCGCAGCCCTCCCGGAGCTATGGAACGACGGCGGCTGGGCAGTCCGGTTTGACCTGGACCTCGACGCATCGGACACGGGATACGGGCATTCCTCGGCACAGGTCAGCAAGGTTCGCCCGGCCAGCCCTGAGCTATTGGTCGACTATTACGACGCCGTGCACGCCCGCACGCTGGACTTTGTTACCGGTCTCGGCGAGGCGGACCTGAGCCGGATCGTAGACACCTCCTGGAACCCTCCCGTGACGCTTCAGGTCCGGCTGGTCAGCGTGATCGAAGACTGCATGCAGCACGTCGGCCAGGCAGCCTATGTGAGGGGCCTGCTGACCCAGGACGGGGAGCGGGACTAGCTCCGGGTAGCCCAGGACCAGGCCTGGGACTAGTCGCGGGTTGCTGTAAGACCGGTTTCGCGGAGCGTGATGTTCAGCCTGCCCTTGAGGCCAAGGGCCGGATCGCTGGTTCCCGGCTGGGTTTTCAGCACACCGTGGTAGGCAAAACGGGAGGGGCCTCCGAAGACAAACAGGTCACCCGATTCGAGGGCTAGGTCGGTCCAGGGCTTGTTGCGGGTCTCGGTGTTACCGAAGCGGAAGACACAGGAGTCGCCGATGCTCAGGGAAACCACTGGGGCAGGGGACCGCTCGTCCTTATCCTGGTGCATCCCCATCGCCGCCCCATCATCGTAGAAATTCACCAGCGCGGCGTCGGGTGCATAGCTATTCGTACCGCCGTAGGCGGCGGTCACTGCATCGCGGCCCAACTGGGCCAACCACTCCGGGAACTCGGCCACCTGGCCGCCACCGGCGTCGTCGGCGGTCTTGGTGTACCGGTAGGGCTGCCAGTGCCAGCCCAGGCACACCGTCTTGACCGACATCATCGACCCGTTGGGCATACTGGCGGCCCGCATCGGGACAGGCCCTGCAGCCCACCCGCGGCATGCGACAACCAGTTCGCGTTGCTGCTCGAGGCTGAGCCAGCCGGGTAGGTGGACGGCGCCCGGGGCGGGTTCGCTTCGTTCCCGCGGCAGTAAGGAATCCATGCCTCAATTGTGGCCGATCATTCGCAGAAACGGCCTCGAGGACCAGAAACCCCAGTGTGCAAGCGGCGGATCTTGGCCCCTCAGCCGTTTCTGCGCCGGTTACCGAACAAGAAGTCTGGGCTAGGGGCGCAGGACGGCCGAGGAAGGTGGCGGGTTAGGTGGTCCAGAAGGTGAAGTCGTCCTGGCTGAGCGCCAACCGGGTATCCACTGATTCGTCGCGCATCCAGACGGTTCCCAGGCCGGGGGCGGTTTCTTCGACTTGCCCGCGGTAGAGGACTTCGCGCTGGAGCCTGGCCTCGATGCGATCGCCCCGCTTCAGGGAGTGCAGGCTGCGGATGCGGCTGCCACCGCCAGGGGTGGGGTCGGTGCGGCAGGGTTCGGCGTTGATGCTGGCCGTGGGCATGCTGGTCCTTCAGGTTGTGTGACGTGCGGGAGGGTGCTGGCCATTGCCAGCTATCTAGTTATGTCAACCGCACGTCGGGCCGTTTTTATTCCGGAGGACGCCGCAGCAGCCGTTGCACCTCGTCATTGGGCACCTGCTCGAACTGGTGATACGCCTGCCCGACCGACCCTAGCGACGGCGCATCCCGCAGCCAGAACGTCTGATCGGCCTGCGAACGGATGGCGGCCAGGGAATGTCCGAGGAAGACCGGGGCTGCGACCCACAGTTGGGCGGGGCGGAGCTGACGGACGGCGTGGAGGGCGGCACGGAGGGTGGCGCCGGTGGCCACACCGTCGTCGACGACGACAACGGTCCGCCCAGCGAGCTCCAGGGGCGGCAATCCCGCCCGGTACAGCTTCTCCCGGCGTGCCAGTTCAGCCAGTTCAGGGGTGCACGCCGCCTCGAAAACTGCGTTGCCGTCACCGGTCAGGCCCGCAATGACCTTTTCGTTGCGGACGGTGCTGAGGCTACCGCCAGCGGTAGCGACGGCACCCATGGCCAGCTCGTCGAACCCTGGAACTCCGATCTTGCGGACCAGGACGACGTCGAGCGGGCAGCTCAGCGCTGCAGAAATCTCGGCGGCGACCGGCACCCCACCGCGGGGCAGCCCAAGGACCAGCAGCCCAGGGGAAGAAGCGTAAGGCAGGAGTGCATGGGCGAGCTGGCGGCCAGCATCGTGCCTGTCGTCGAATTTCCGGGGTGTTGCGGAGGTGCTGCGCATCGTCTGGGTCTGTTCATCAGAGGCGAAGAGTGGTAAACCGAATGCAACCCTACATTTCCGGCGAGGTCAAAGTCGATCACCGGAGGAACCAGGAGGCCCGCCATGACGCTGCGGGACACCACAGGAAAACCGTCAGGGGCGCCCCGTCGTGGCCTTCGCGAGAGGAAATCGGGTGGGGTGAGATGACTTCAAGACATCACTCCTACAGCGCCCTCTATCAACGACCCGGCCCCTGGTGCACCATCTATATGGACGCCAGTACCGAGGCCGGGGATTCCCGCCACGCCGATGACGCACGCTCCGACGCGATCACCGCGGCCCTCCAGAAGGCCGGTGCGGACCGGCGGGACGTCCAGGCGGTCGACGCCGCGCTCAGCAGCTCGGCAAAGGGTCTGCCAGACCCCGTGGCACGTTTCCTGCTGGTCAACGACGGCGAGGTGGCCTTTGACGAGTTCCTCCCGGGCCGGCTGGTAATGCAGGAGGTGCACGACGTCGGGCCCGTCCCCAATCTGGTGCCACTGGTCAGGCACCGCCCCGAGGAGTTTGCCTATGTGGTGGCGGAGGCAGGCCGGGACGGCGGAACCATCCACCTGCACCGGGTCAACAGGTCCGACGACGAAAGTATCGAGGTGGAAGGCTCCACCGAAAACCTCAAGAAGATCCCGGGCGGTGGCGCGTCGCAGGGCAGCTACTTGCACCGGACCGAGAACATCTGGCGTGCCAACGCGGCGGAAATTGCTAGTGAAGTCGACCGGGTGGTGCGGGGCAGTCACGCGAAGCTGCTGATCCTCGCCGGCGATATCCGGGCGCGGAACCTCGTGGCAGAGCAGCTGTCGGAGGCGAGCCGTGCCGTCCTGACCGTCATCGAGAGCCATACCCGGACGGAGGGGGCTGACCGCGAGGCGTTTGCCCAGGAGGTCTCAGCACGGGTGGCTGCCTGCATTGCGGGAGAGCAGCAGCGACTGCTGGAGCGTTTCGAGAACCAGCAGGGCAGGGAACATCCCGAGTCAGTGGCGGGACTGGGCGCCGTGGTCCATGCGTTGCAGCAAGCTCAGGTGGGGACTCTCCTGATTGAGCGTTCCGCGTGGGACGAGCAGCGGTTGCTGGCGCTCGCCGCCGAACCCTGGATTGCGGCATCGACGAACGAGACCTCTGGCGTCCGTCTGATTGGCACCCTTTCGGCCCCCTCGGCTCTTCTTCGCGCCGCCTCGCTTACCGACGCCGACGTCGTGCTGTTCCCGCCCGGGGCGCTCGACCCGCACCGGATTGCAGCCCTCCTGCGCTGGCCCCTTGGACCCACCGCGCCGTCCACCCCCTAGCGGCTCGGCTGGACCGGCTGTCGACGGTCGGAGATTGTGAGCCAGAGCCGGTGCGTGGTGATCACCACTGCCAGCCACCCGAGGCCGAGCGTGGCAGCAACCACCACGTCCGTGACCCAGTGGTGGCCCAGATAGACCCGGGTGGCAGCCATCAGGAAGGTGAACACCAGGGCGCCGGCGATGATCAGGGCGCGGGAGCGTTTGCGGTGTGCTCCCAGCACGAGCAGGTACGCGATGATGCCACTGATCACCATGGCGTTCAGCGTGTGCCCGCTGGGGAACGACGGCGACGATTCGTAGGGGGGAACCGCGAACTCAAGCGGCGGGCGCAACCGGCCAATCGCGTTCTTTCCCAGCACTGTCATCAGCAGGGAGCCGCCAGCCGCCACCGCCACAAGGATCAGCGGTGTCACGGACCGGCGACGGAAGCACAGGGCAGCTATCGCAGCGGCCGTCAGGACGGGCATCACGATCGGACCGCCCAGGAACGTGAAACCGCTCGCCAGCGCCACAAGGACCGGATGACGTAGCTGCACCGAGGCATCGAGGGCCGGCTGGTCCAGGATGGCAATCCCATCCGTTTCAGCGACCGCCTCATACACTTCGGCGGATGCGAGGGCGAGGGACACCGCAATGCCGACGCCGACCGCCAGGATCAGCAGCATGGCCCACCGCGGTCCGATCCAGCTGGCCAGCGTCCGCACCCAGCGGACCAGGAACCGCCCCACCGGTGTGGTCCACCGGGTGTAGTCCCTGCCGCCAGCGAAATGGTCCTTATCGGATGTCATTCGTCGACTTTAGCGCGGCTGGGGGGCCTAGGCTGAGGGGATGAACGATCACCACTCACTACGTGACACGGTGCACGGCGTGCCGGTCTTCCCCGACGATCTGCCCCCCTTCGACCCTGCGGCCGCACCGGAGTCGCCGGTGGACCTCTTCCATGAATGGCTTGTGGCCGCCGTCGAGGCTGCAGTGATGGCGCCGCATTCAGTCACCGTTGCCACGGTGGATCGGGACGGCCTCCCCGACGCCAGAGTGGTGATCCTGAAAGACGTGACTGAGCAGGGTTTTGCCTTCGCCAGCAGCAGCGACAGTCCCAAGGGTCGCCAGTTGCAGGGCTCCCCAGCCGCCGCCCTGACCCTGTTCTGGCCCACGGTGGGTCGTCAGATTCGGGTCAGGGGCAAGGTCCGCCCCGCCGGAGCCGAGGAGAACGACGCCGACTTCCGCCGGCGCCACCCGGTGGCGCGTGCACTGGTGCTCGCCGGTGAGCAGAGCAGCCGCCTGCGCGATCGGGAGGAACTCGACGTCGCGGTCGCTGCCCAGCTGGACCGGTTCGACGGGCTCGACGACGACGCGGCTGTTCCCGGGTCGGCCACCTGGACGGTGTACACGGTGGTCCCGGACACCGTTGAGTTTTGGCAGGCCGACCCCGACCGTCGACACCTGCGGTTGCGCTACGCCCGCGACGGCGACGGCTGGGAGCGGGCACTGCTCTGGCCCTAGAGTCGTCTCGCTGCCGGGCCGCCGCGGCCCGCCGTCGTCGTCGCCTGCTGTTCACCGACCCTTCGGATCGGCGACACCCGCCCGTCACCCCTGACCCATCGGGCGGTGCCACCGTGGGGGTGTGAGGATCGTGATTGTTGCTGAAACATTCCTGCCCGCTGTGAACGGGGTGACCCATTCCGTCCAGAAAATGATCGAGCATTTCGCGGCGCGAGGTGACGAGGTGCTGGTGATCGCCCCCTCCGGAGCAGGCGGGGCTGAGCCGAGCCGTGGACGAACGGTCCGCGTTCACCGGCTGCCTGCAGTGCCCCTCGCGGGGTACGGGAGCGTTCGGGTGGCCCTGGGCGGTGTCAACCGGGTACGCAATATTTTGGCCGACTTCGCACCGGACATCATCCATCTCGCTTCGCCCTTCGAACTGGGGTGGCGTGCGGTGCGCGCCGCCGAGCAGCTCGGCATTCCGGTGGTTGCCGTCTACCAGACCGATGTCCCCGGCTACGCTGCCCGCTACGGTGTCCCATTTCTGGCCAACTGGGCGTGGCAGCGGGTCGAGAATATTCATTCAGGCGCCGCCCGCACCCTCGCGCCGTCCACCTCAGCTGTCGACCAACTGCGCGGCCACGGCATCCCGAGGGTGCACCTGTGGCGGAGGGGAGTCGATACGCGGCGGTTCCACCCCGGCCAGCGGGACGACAAGCTGCGGTCGGCGCTGGCCCCCGGAGGGGAACGCCTGATCGGGTACGTGGGCCGCCTCGCCGCCGAGAAGCAGGTCGAGGACCTGCGGGTCCTGGCCGATATCGAAAACACCCGGCTGGTGATCATCGGTGATGGCCCCCTGCGGGGCGCCCTGGAGGAAGCTCTCCCGAAGGCCGTCTTCACCGGGTTCCTCGGTGGGGAACAACTGGCCACAGCTGTCGCCAGCCTTGACCTCTTTGTGCACCCCGGAGAGCTTGAAACCTTCTGTCAGACCATCCAGGAGGCCATGGCCTCCGGTGTGCCGGTGGTTGCCACCGGCCGGGGCGGGCCCCTGGACCTCGTCGATGCGTCCCGCACCGGCTGGCTCTACACCCCGGGTGACCTGGACCAGTTGCGTGGCCACGTGGTGGACCTGATGGGCGATGACGCGAAACGTCAGGCGTTCGCCGAGGCCGCCTTCGCGAGTGTGCAGGGACGCACCTGGCCGGTGCTCTGCGAGCTGCTGGTCCAGCACTATGAAGAGGTCATCGAGGAACATGCGCTGCTTCGTCTCTGACGCTGGGGGCGGTGGCGCCGCCACCGCGGCATGACCGAGCGCGCGCCGCGGTACGTGGCGCTCGGTGACTCCTTCACCGAGGGGGTGGGGGATCCGAGCAAACATCTGCCTAACGGCGTCCGCGGCTGGGCCGACCGGGTGGCTGAACGGTTGGCGAAGGATCAGCCCGGCTGGGAGTACGCAAATTTGGCGGTGCGCAGCAAGCGGCTGCGCCACATCACCGCCGAGCAACTGCAACCCGCCCTGGCGCTGCGCCCCACCCTGATCACGCTTTACGCCGGCGGCAACGACATTCTCGACGCCGGGACCTCGGTGCCGCTCCTCCTCGCGGCCTACGAGGAACTGGTGGCACCCCTGGCGGCGACCGGCGCCAGACTACTTCTGTTCACCGGGTATGACGTCGATGTGTCCCCCGCGCTCCGGCTGCTGCGCAAGCGCCACCAGCTCTATAACGACGGCGTCCGCCAGATCGCGGACCGGTATGGCGCGGAACTGGTGGACTATTGGGGGTTCGAAGCCTACGAGGATCGGCGCATGTGGGGGCCGGATCGTCTGCACATGTCGAAGGCTGGCCACAAGTACCTGGCCGCCCGAGTGCTGGACCTTCTCGAGGTCCAGCACTCGGTGAAGCTGAAGGATTGGGAGCCAGCGGTTCCCCGGACCTTCAGGGAGTGGGAACGCGCTCAGCGCCGGTGGATCCACGACTGGGTGTTGCCACTGGCGGGGCGCAAGATCCGCCGGGTCACCCTCGGCGACAACCTGCCCCCACGGTGGCCCACCCCGGTGGTGGTGCCACCGAAAGGTGGGCTACGCCGCCTGGTCAAGGACCAGGGCCCGCCTGCGGCACAGGACCGCCCCGGCATCCCTTAGCTGGCCCCCACAATCAGCAGGATCCCGGCGAACACCGCACCTGAGACGATCAGGGTGACCATGGTGTAGCCGAGGATGTCGCGCATCTTCAGGCCAGCGATCGCCAGCAGCGGCAGGGCCCAGAAGGGCTGGATCATGTTGGTCCACTGGTCGCCGTACGACACGGCCATGATCGCTATTGCGGGGTCTACACCCAGCCGTTCGGCAGCGTCGAGCATGATCGGCGCCTGTACCGCGAACTGTCCTCCGCCTGATGGTACGAAGAAGTTGACCAACCCCGCGGAGAGCAGGGCGAACAACCCAAACGTGGTGGGGTTGGCGATGCTCACGAAGGCGTCCGAAACCACGTTGATGAGCCCCGTCGTCGTCATGATGCCCATGATCCCGGCGTAGAGAGGGAACTGGAGCAGGATCTCGCCGACGTTTGACGCAGCATTCTTGGTCAGCGCGATCAACTCGAAGGGACTGCGGACCAGGAGGAAGAGGAGGGCGAGGAAGGTCCAGTTGACGATGTCCAGGGTGGCGGTGCCGCCCTGCACGTAGTGGACCACCAGGTAGGCAACCAGCGCCAGGCCCACCAGAGAGGTGAGGATACGGCTGGCGTCAATGCGGTCGGCGGGGGTGACGACGTCGTCGTTCATCTCGACGTCATCGGTGTGCCGGGCGTCGACCTGCAGTTCGGAGATCCTGTCCCCAGAGCGGGGGGACACCAGCGCCAGGGCTGCGCTGACCAGCACGATCGTGGCAATGGCGGCAGTGATGTTCCACCAGGAGAAAGTGGTTTCGGTGATGGGGATGGTGGTGCCGAGCTGCTCGGCGATGAAAGCACCCTCGGTTGCCGCGGTCAGGGGACCGGACCCCGAGTAGCCCATATGCCACACCACGAAACCGGAGAACCCTGCTGCGACGAGCATGGGGAAATGCAGCGCCATGCCGCGCTCACGGGCCTGCGCGGCAACCTCTTTGGCGAGCAGGCCGCCAACAACAAGGCCCAGCCCCCAGGTGATCAACGACGCCGTCGCGGCCACCACGAACACGAAGACATAGGCCTGCATCGGGCTGCGGGGAATCCCGCCGAGACGGGCCAACAGCTTCCGGACTGGGCCGGTGTGCGCCAGCGCGTGGCCGAGCAGCAGGATGAGGGCCATCTGGGTCATGAAGGCGAGCAACCCTGACAAGCCGTCGCCCCATCCGTTGAGGACGTCGACGGGCCCAGCATCCGTGAACATCAGCGCAGCGACAGCGACAACGAGGCTGAGCACGACGGCGAACACCAGTGCGCTGGGGAGGAAACGTTCAACCACTGAGTTGATCGGGCGCATCGCAGCCGACACCGCCGATGTTTTTTGTTGTGTGGGGGGACCGGAGGTCGGCATGACTGTGTTCTCCTGTGAATAGACGTCGTTGTCGGTTCGGTAGGGGCTCCGATCCGGCACCAACGTTACTTCACCGGCACCCGCCCCGGCTCAATCTGTACGACAATGGTGTCCACAGCATCATCCCCACCAACTGCCGTGGAAAGGTAAGCCGTTGATCAAAGAGATCGCCGTTTTCAGTGGACAAGCAAGTGGGGGATTCGCCGAGGAGATCTGCGGGCACCTGGGTGTACCGCTGCTCCCGTCCCGGCTGCAGCGCTTCGCGAACGACTGCCTGGAAGTGCAGTTGCTGGAGAACTGCAGGGAACGGGACGTATTTATTGTGCAGCCGCTGGTCAAGCCAGTGCAGGAGAACCTGATGGAGCTGCTCATGATGATTGACGCCGCCCGGGGGGCCTCCGCTGGGCGTATTACCGCCGTGATGCCCCACTATTCGTACGCGCGTTCCGACAAGAAGGATGCACCGCGCATCTCCATCGGCGGGAAACTGGTGGCGGATCTTCTCACCACCGCCGGCGCCTCCCGGGTCCTCACCATGACCCTGCACGCACCACAGGTGCAGGCGTTCTTCGGTGTTCCCGTGGATCAACTGCATGCCCTGCGGGAACTCGCCGCGCACTTCCAGGATCTGGACCTGAGCAACACCATTGTGGTCTCCCCTGACCTGGGTAACGCCAAGGCTGCGACGGCGTTCTCGCGTCTGCTGGGCACACCGGTCGCCGCCGGGGCCAAGGAGCGGTTTGAGAACGACAGGGTACAGATCACCTCGATCATCGGCGATGTCAGAGACAAGGACATCGTGGTGCTCGACGACGAGATCGCCAACGGCAGCACTGTCCTGGAACTGCTGGATCATCTCGCAAAAATGGGGGCACGCAAGGCACGGGTGGTCTGCACCCACGGCATTTTCTCCAACGGGGCCGTCGAACGGATCGCCGAGCGCGACGACGTCATTGAGGTGCTCTGCACCAACACCGTTCCCATCGGGGAGGACAAGGCCCATCCGAAGCTGAAGGTCATCTCGGTGGCCAACGCCTTCGCCGAAGCGATCCGCCGGATCCACACCGGAGAATCGGTCAGCGCCCTCTTCCAGTCGGAGGACATCAGGGTCTGACGTTGTCCGCCGTCGCGGCGGGACCGGCGGGGGTGTTGCCTTTCTGAACGTCCCACCTGTAGGGACGCTGCCCTAGGTGGCGGAGGCCAGGCGGCGTCGAAGTTCGTCCGCCGCACGGCTCCGCGGATTTCCCTCCGGTAGTGGCCCACGACCCCAGAGCCAGAGCAGCAACTCGGCTGGCCGGCCGCTGATCTGGGTATCAGCCCGGTCGCTGACCTGGCGTTCAAGGGTGACCACCTCCGGGGCGATGGTCAGGGTCCAGGCGAGTCCAGCGCTCCGCAGGGTGACGGTGGCGCCGCTGGCGTCGTCGTCGGGCTTGCTCCGGACCAGCATGACGGTGAGGATTTCATCGATCCCGTCCACCGCAAGGTCGGGGTCGATCGGGTGGGGATGGCCCAGCGCTGACTCGAGGTCATGGCGGTGGATTGACGTTTCGTGGGCGAGCCTGCGGATCCAGAAGCCGACTGTCTGGTCGTCCTTGACCCAGGTGAAAGCCGGTTCCGTGGGGGCACGGACATCGAACTGGTCCATCAGCCGCGCGTAGCAGTGTTGCAGTGCGGGGACGGGCTGCATCTGGTCCAGCTCCGGTGGCGGCCAGGTACCGGTCGGCCTGGCACCGGTCCGGATGGACTCGGACTTGTGAAGGTACACCATCGCCGTGTGGCGAACCAGGTCCTCGCCGGTCCAGCCCGGGCAGGCGGGCACAGGCAAGGTCAGGGCCGAGGGCGCCAACTCAACCATCCGGGAATGGTCCCGGGCCAGCAGCGCACGGTACCGGTCAAAGGGAAGGGCATACGGATACGGAGCTGTCATCACCTGAGTCTAGATACTCTGCCGGCGGAAGGCCGGGCTCGCGGGCCCGCCTGGGTGAGCAACCTGGACACAGTGGGTCAACCTGGACATCCGTGAGGGACATGTCCCTCACGGATGTCCAGGTTGCTCACCATTCGGCGGCAATGACTCGGCGCATCCTTGCATCCCGGATGTTACTGGTCGGTAATATAGGTGCATGCACCTTCTGCTCCGGACCCTGCTGACCCTGTTCATCTCCAGACGCCGCCCAAAGCTGAGCATCTGGGGGGAGTCCTCATTGCCGCTCCGTGTCCTGCCGACGGACATTGACATCGCGATGCATGTCAACAACGGCATGTACTTCTCCCTCATGGACCTGGGCCGGTTCGACCTGATGATCCGCAGCGGCACCTGGACAATGATGAGACGTAAGGGGTGGAGCCCGGTAGCCAATGGTGAGACCATCAGCTTCCGCAAATCCCTGACCCTGGGGCAGCGATACACCATCGAGACCCGCATTGTCGAGTTCGACGAGCGTGCCATCTACTTCGAGCAGCGCATGGTCAGTGGGGGCGAGATCTACGCCAAAGCGGTCATCGCCACCCGGCTGGTCTCGAAGGACGGCCCGGTCAGCAACGAGGACATTTTCGCCGCTCTGGGTCAGCCCCCTGCGGCTCTGGTCCTGCCGGAATGGATCCACGAGTGGCGTCTCAACAATTCATTGCCGAGCACCAGGCGACCAGCCCCGCACGTCTGGGTCCGGTAGCACTGGATCGGGTTTCCGCACGCGCAGGGTGCTAGCCGGTCACCTGGACTAATCGGTCGAGAAATCAGTGAACTCGCCGGTCGGCGCACCGTAGGACTCCTCGACGTCGTTCACCCGCCCGGGAGCGGCGGGGGAGCCAAGCCAGGTAACCAATTCACTGACCGCCCGAGCAGCGCCCTCGGCCACGATCAGCACTGACCCGTCTGCCCGGTTCGAGACGATACCCAGGAGCCCCAGCGCCAGAGCCCGCCTGCGGGTGTAATAGCGGAATCCGACACCCTGCACGGTTCCGGTGACGATCGCTGTGAGCCGGGTGTGCTGCTGTTCATTCATCGGTTCAGCGTAGCGAACCACCTCTGAACCCCCTAGGTTTGAGGGTATGCCTGCAACAGAAACAACCAGCACGTCCAGACCCCCCGAGCCAGACCTCCTGATCCGTCTCGCCGAGGCCCACCGCGTGGGCACGGCCTTCCGGGGCTGGGACGGCGAGGAAAAGAGCGTCAGCCCGCAGACCCTGACGAAAGTGCTGAGCGCGCTCGGAGTTGTCTGCGAAACGAACGACGACGTCGTCCGGGCACTCCACGACGCCGAGACCGCTCCATGGCGCCGGACGCTCCCTCCCGTCGTCGTCGGCAGGGAAACGGTGGTCCAGGACATTCCGGTTATTACCCCAGCGGGGCGCCGGCCGACGATCAGCCTCGTGCTTGAGGACGGACAGCGAAGGGAACTGGAGCTGTCCGGCCGTGCCGTCGAGCGGTCAGAGATCGACGGCGTGCCGCTGGAGCGCCTGCACCTCACCCTCCCCGGCGATGTGCCGCTCGGGTGGCATACCCTGCACGCGGCGCAGGCCGACGGCGCCGCTGCCCAGTGCACGCTGGTGGTGACACCACAACGGCTGAACACCACGGAAAGGCTCGATCGAACCTGGGGGCTGATGGCCCAGCTGTATTCGGTGCGGTCACGAGACTCGTGGGGGATCGGGGACATCGCTGACCTGGGTCAACTGGCAGCGTTCTCGGCGAGCAGGGGGGCCGGATTTGTCCTGATCAACCCCCTGCATGCCGCCGAGCCCGCACCTCCGGTCGAACCGTCGCCGTATCTGCCGTCGACCCGGCGGTTCTTCAATCCGCTCTATCTCCGGGTGGAGAACGTCCCCGAGTACGCAGCATTGACCGCCGAGGTGCGGGATGCCATCGAACACGATGCTGCAACGCTGCGCCGAGCCAACACCGATGCTGACATTCTGGACCGCGACAGTAGTTACGCCGCAAAGCTCAGCGCATTGGAGAGCATCCACCGGGTGCCTCTGAGCCGCGAAAGGCAACGTTCCTTTGATGAGTTCCGGGCACAGGAAGGTCAGGGACTGGAGAGCTTCGCCTTCTGGTGCGCGCTCGCAGAAACCCTGCCTGCGGGAGCCCCCGAATGGGATGACCAGCCCTACCTCGACACCCGGCGCCTAGCCTTGGCGGATCGGATCGGGTTCCACCTCTGGCTGCAATGGCTCTGCGACGAGCAGCTTGCCGCAACGCAGCAGGGTGCGATCGACGCCGGGATGAGCATCGGCATCATCCATGATCTGGCCGTCGGTGTGCACTCCCACGGGTCCGATGCGTGGTCCCTGCGCAGCGTCCTCGCGGAAGGGATTAGCGTCGGCGCACCACCCGACATGTTCAACCAGCAGGGCCAGGACTGGAGCCAGCCGCCGTGGCACCCTGGCCGCCTGGCCGAATCAGGGTACGCCGCCTATCGGGACATGCTGCGCACGGTCCTCAAACACGCCGGTGGTATCCGCGTGGACCACATCCTCGGCCTGTTTCGCCTGTGGTGGATCCCGGCTGGCGGCGGCTCCGGCGACGGCACCTACGTCTATTACGACCACGAGGCTCTCATCGGCATCCTGGCCCTCGAAGCGCAGCGGGCCGGCGCCGTCGTCATCGGTGAAGACCTCGGCGTGTTTGAGCCCGGGGTGCAGGACTACCTTGCCGAACGCGGCATCCTGGGTACCTCGATCCTCTGGTTCGAGCACGACGACGACGGCCCCCGCCGCCCCGAAAACTACCGCCAGGCGTGCCTGACCAGCGTCACCACCCACGACCTGCCGCCGTCAGCCGGGTACCTGGCGGGCGAGCACGTTGACCTGCGGGAGTCGCTCGGGTTGCTGAATCGTCCGGTTGAGGAAGAACGCGCGGCTGACCAGACGGCCCAGGACGCGGTGCTGGCACTGGTCCGTGCAGTGACGGGACCAACCGCCGAAGCCGACGCCGACACGGTGCAATCAACGGTGGAAGCGTTGCACCAGTTCATAGTGCGCACTCCCTCGGTGCTGCTCGGCGTCGCGCTGACGGATGCGGTGGGAGAGCGGCGCACCCAGAACCAACCGGGAACCAAGGACGAGTACCCCAACTGGCGGATTCCCCTCGCCGGCTCCGACGGCCAATCAGTGCTCCTCGAGGATCTGCCGGACAATGACCGATTTGCTGCCCTGGCGCGGGTGATGGCTGGTTGATCTGGTGGGACTGACCTATTCCGGTGCGACACCCCGGAGGTTCTATGCTGTAACCATGGTCTCAGTCGAATCATGGTTCCTCTCGCATCCGCCTTGTCACGCGCTGGACTACCGAATGATGCACTGTGGGTGAGATCCCGCCGGACGGCGTGCAGGGAATTGACGCCACCCTCAGCCGTGGCCCAGATAACATCCTGAGGCTGCGGTGGTCGCGAGGAATCTCAATCACTGAAGCCGATGCCCGCTTGGCAATGGATGAGGTGAACGAACTATGCTCCGGGGTCAGCCTCCCCATGCTCGTTGATATGGCCACCACGAAGGCCGTCAGCCGGGGAGCGCGAACGGTTTTTGGATTGCCGTGCTCGGCCTCGCGAATTGCGCTCCTGGGCTCATCCCAGGTGGATAAGGTCATTGCCAACTTCATTCTTGGAGTGAGCTCGCTCCCGTGCCCCACTAAATTCTTCACCTCCGAACCGGCCGCGATCGTCTGGCTGAAGGAGGGGTAAATGGCGGAAGAGTTTGTGGACAAGCGGCTCGACGCCTTGGTGGAGGGAATTGTCCGGCTCTCCTCCGGGGACTTGTCAGTCAGGATGGAAGTTTCACCCGCCCGAGACTCAATGGACGCGGTGATCAGCGGCGTGAATCTCTTGGCCGAGGAACTCGAAGTTTTTTACGAGGAGCTGGAGCAACGGGTCCGTGACCGGACCGCACGCTTGCACGCGGCCCAGGTTGAGTTGGAACGGATGGCCATGTATGACAGTCTCACGGGTCTCCCGAACCGAACCCTGCTGCGCCGACGGATTGACGACGAAACGCTGGCCGGGGCCGCAGAGGTGCAACCCGCCGCATTGATTCTGCTGGATCTTGACGCGTTCAAAGCGGTGAACGATAGCCTTGGCCACTCAGCCGGCGACCAGGTGCTGATCGAAGTAGGCCGCCGCCTTGAGTCGACCGTGCGGGAAACGGATACCGTTGCCCGGCTGGGCGGCGACGAGTTTGCGGTCTTGCTGCCGCAAACCACCGACGAGATTGCCTGCGAAATTGCTGAGCGTATTCTTTATGCGTTGCGGCCGGCGATGATCGTCTCCGAAACCAGCATCCGGATCCTTGCAAGTATCGGGGTACGGTGCGGTGAAGCTGGACAGTCGGGCGAAGACATGATGCGCGACGCCGATACCGCAATGTATGTGGCGAAGAATCTCGGCCGCAGCAATGTCCAGGTGTTCCACCCAGCCATGCTGCAAGCGACGCACGAGCGTTTCACCATTCTTGAGGAGCTGCGGCAGGCCATCCCTGCCGGCCAGCTCAGGGTCCATTACCAGCCGCTGGTCTCACTCCAGACTTCCACGATTATTGGCGCCGAGGCTCTGGTGCGCTGGAATCACCCGGACCGTGGGCTGCTCTACCCTGACTATTTCATCGGGATAGCGGAGGAGAGTGGACTGGTCGTCGATATCGGTGAATGGATGATCAAAGCAGTCGCTGCTCAACTGGGAGACTGGACCGAGGTGTTGGAGGATCGGGATTTTGCCGTCCGCATCAACCTGTCCGCTGCGGAAAGCCGGGCTCCCGGTCTGGCTGATCTCATCGATCGGACCCTCGCCGAGCATGCTGTTCCTGCCGAGCGATTTATCGTCGAGATCACCGAGACCTCCTTGATGACTGATCCGGAAGCCAGCTCTGCGAATTTGCTCGGGCTGCGGAAGCTCGGCGTCGGCGTCGAAATCGACGATTTTGGTACCGGCTACTCGTCCATCAGCTACCTCAGGAAACTCCCCGCCCAGGCCGTGAAAATGGACAGCTCGCTGATCCAAGATATTGTCTCCGATCCGAGGCAGCTGAAGTTTGTTGCAGCCGTCCTGCAACTCATCGAAGCGGCAGGCCTCCTGTCGGTAGCGGAGGGGATCGAGACCGCCGACCAGGCCCGGCTCCTGACCCGGATGGGCTGCGACTACGGGCAGGGTTACTTTTTCGGCCGGCCGGCCGAGGCGTCAGTGATGGCAGGGTTGATCGGTAAAGGATTGCCCTCGCTGAGGGTTTAGTGTTGACGCGTGCCGACATTCCCGAAGAAATACTTCCTGCTACCTGCGATCATCAAGCTCTCCTCAGGGGTACCCAGGGATCGCAATGTCGCCTGGGAAAACTATTGGCACCGGATTCAGAGCACAGGTTCCGACGGCGACGTGTTGTGGGACGCTGGCGGAAGCCAGGAGTTTAACAGTTATCTTCCCGGCATCAGTCGGACCCTGGATCCTGATCTGCCGGTCATCGATGTCGGTTGCGGCAACGGTGCATTCACCCGGTTGCTGGCCGCCCACTTTCCCCTGGCGGTAGGAGTGGACGTCGCGTCGAGTGCCACCTCCCGGGCGCTGAACGAATCGGCTCACCTCAGCAACGTTGACTATCGCACCGCCGACTGCACCGTTCCGGGGGCTGGTGAACTCCTGGCAGCCGACTTCGGCCACGCGAACGTCTTTGTCCGGGGCGTTTTTCACGTCCTCGACCCGGCGGCCCGTTCCGCCCTGGCCACCACGCTTGAGTCCCTGATCGGGTCTCGGGGGCGGGTGTTTCTGGTGGAAACCAACTATCGTGGCGACGCGCTCAGCTACATCTCACGCCTCGGTGCCGCGCCCGGCCGGATTCCCAAACCGCTGGAACTTGCCATTGGGGGCTTGCCGAAACCCGGCCACTTTGGCCCCACCGAACGTCAGGCGGCGTTCGATGACGAGTCCTGGGCCGTGCTCGAGGACGGTCCGGTGACCATTAATGCCGTTGCCATGCGGGCAAAGGGCGAGCCGGAACAGATCCCGGGCTACTACGCAGCCCTCGCTCCCCGTCATTAGGTCGACTCGGTCGACCAAACGCAACAGTTGCCCGTTCAAACTATGTTGTGATCTTCGTCTACCCTTAGTGAAGTTGAATTTTGAACAATTTCACGCAGCGTCAGCGCCCGCCGTCCTGACAGCCCCCGCCGTTCCAGCAAGAAGGAGACATTGATGAGTTGGCTTGCCCGAGAACACACCATCGCCCCGCCGGGGTTTAACCGTTGGTTGATCCCCCCCGCTGCGCTGGCTGTGCATCTCTGTATCGGTCAGGCATACGCCACCAGCGTGTACAAGACCGCGCTGGTAGAGCACTTCGATGCGAGCCTGACCCAGATCGGTGTGATCTTCTCGATCGCCATCGTGATGTTGGGCCTCTCCGCCGCGGTGATGGGCACGTGGGTAGACAAGAACGGCCCCCGAATGGCCATGTTCACCTCCGCCCTGTTCTGGACCAGCGGTTTCCTCATCGGTTCGCTCGGCATCTTCACCAACCAGTTGTGGCTCGTCTACCTGGGCTACGGCTTCATCGGCGGAATCGGCTTGGGTATCGGCTACATCTCACCCGTATCCACCCTGATCAAGTGGTTCCCGGACAGGCCAGGACTGGCCACCGGTATGGCCATCATGGGCTTCGGTGGCGGCGCGCTGATCGCCAGCCCCCTCTCCACCCAGCTGCTGCGCATGTATGACACAAATTCCGACGCCGAGGGCTGGGTAGCCAGCGGCGACTCGGTGGGCATGCTCTTCCTGACCCTGGCCGCCGTGTATCTCGTTTACATGATGTTCGGCGCGTTCACCATCAAGGTTCCCGCTGCCGACTGGAAGCCGGCCGGCTTCGACCCCTCGACGCTGAAGTCCAAGCCTCTCGTCACCACCGACAACGTCTCGGCGAAGAACGCCATCAAGACCAAGCAGTTCTGGCTGGTGTGGATCGTCCTGTTCTGTAACGTCACGGCAGGTATCGGCATCCTCGAGCAGGCCTCCCCGATGATCCAGGACTTCTTCCGCGAAGCAGACGGGTCGACTGCGGTCACCGTCGCTGTCGCCGGTGGGTTCGTCGGATTGTTGTCGATTGGAAACATGGCCGGTCGCTTCGTCTGGTCTTCCACCTCCGACATCATTGGTCGCAAGCGGATCTACATGATCTATTTGGGTGTTGGCGCACTGCTGTACACCACGCTGGCACTCGCTGGCGCAGGCACCACGATCCTCTTCGTCTTCCTGGCCTTCTTCATCATTTCCTTCTACGGCGGCGGTTTCGCCACCGTTCCTGCCTACCTGCGCGATCTCTTCGGCACGTACCAGGTCGGTGCCATTCACGGCCGGTTGCTGACTGCGTGGTCAGCCGCGGGCATCGCCGGACCACTGATCATCAACGGTTTCCTCGACGCTCAGGGCACACCGGGCGAGCTCACCGCAGCCGCCTACCAGCCGGCACTGCTCACCATGGTGGGTCTGCTGATTATCGGTTTCATCGCGAACCTGATGATCAAGCCGGTCGACTCGAAGTTCCACGAACCAAAGACGGCCCCTGAATCCGGGACGTCCACCAAAGAACCCGCTATGGAGGCATGAGATGAAGGCAGCAAGCACTACGTTCGTTTGGGCACTTGTGACCGTGCCCTTGGCCTACGGGATTTTCCAGACCATGACCCGCGTGTCGGCACTGTTCGGCGGGTAACCACCCGCAGTTCGTAGTGCTGCAGCAACGACGGCGGCCCCCACCCTCGCAGTGTGGGGGCCGTCGTCGTTAAACAGGGGCCGTCGTTAACGGGCCGCCGCGGCGTCGTCGGTTGACTGGGTCCTCAACCACAGAGCCGGTGGGGATCCTTACCAGCGAGGATGGATCGTTGCACGGAAGTGGCGGTCGTAGATAGCACGGACTCCGTCGTTCAGCCGGGCCCCGAGATCCCCGGTGTTGGCGGCTGCTGCATTGGCCCGTGCCTGCTCGACGGTACGCGCGCCGGGGATCACGGTGCTGACGCCGTCCTGCGCCATAATCCAGGCGATCGCGGCCTGGGCGGTGGTCACGCCCGCCGGAATCAGGCCCTCGAACTCCTTGACGGCCGTCAACCCGGTATTGAATTCCACGCCCGAGAAGGTCTCTCCGACGTCGAACGCTGAACCGCTGATGTTGTAGTTCCGGTGGTCGTTCTCGGCGAACGTCGTATCCTTCGAGTACTTGCCGGAGAGCAGGCCTGAGGCGAGCGGAACCCTCACGATGATGCCGACGCCAGCCTCCTTGGCCGCGGGCAGCACCTCGTCCAGTGGTTTGAGGCGGAAGGCGTTGAGGATGATCTGGATGGTTGCAATGTTGCCGTGCTTGAGGGCCGCGAGGGCCTCATCAGTGCGTTCGACGCTGACGCCGTAATTGCGGATGGCGCCTTCGCTGACCAGCGTATCGAGGGCGTCGTAGACCTCGGCGTCAGAATAGACCGACGACGGCGGGCAGTGCAGCTGGACCAGGTCAAGAGTGTCCACGCCCAGGTTGGTGCGGGACCGGTCGATCCACTGGCGGAAGTTTGCCAGTGTGTAGTTCTCAGGCCGCTGCTCCACCCTGCGGCCCATCTTGGTGGCGACGGTGATGTCCAGGCCGGGGTTATCCGCCAGGAAAGCGCCGATGGTCTGTTCGCTGCGGCCATCGCCGTACACGTCGGCCGTGTCAAAGAAGGTGATGCCGGAATCGACGGCGGCATGGAGGATGGCCCTGGCATCGTTGGGGTCCACGTCTCCCCAGTCGGCGCCGAGCTGCCAGGTGCCCAGTCCTACGGTCGAAACGGAGCGTGCGGTCGTTCCAAGATTTCGTTGTTCCATCCCTTGACTCTAGCCAGCTGAGCCTCTGGCGCGGCAATCCCCGGGCTCCGGCCCCTGCCGGCATTCCATCCCCCAAAACCGCCGGTTACGGTCAGGAGGGCCGCTTCCAATCGGCGGATCTTGTCCTTACCGGCGGATTTACGGTGCAGGATCGAGCTGGGTCTCTCTGGTCCGTCGGAGCGGGCAGGCGTACCCTAGGGGCCATGTCGAGAGTAGTGGTAGTCGGAGGTACGGGTCTGGTGGGACACCAGCTGGTGGACGAATGCGTGAGACGAGGTCACCACACGCGGTCGATCAGCCGCCACCTTCCCGCCCACCACTCGTCCCGGTGGGTCGCCGGTGCCGAGTACATCGCAGCCGATGTGACCACCGGGCAGGGCCTGACGGATGCACTGGTCGGGGCCGATGTCCTGATTGACGTCCTGGATGGCCGGGTCGGAAAAGGCCAGCGGGCGCTCGACGACGGCGCCCTGAACCTGCTCGGCGCTGCCCGGGAGGCAGGGGTCGGGCGGGCCGTGGTGCTCTCGATCGTCAACTGCGACCTGGCGGCGTTCTCCTACTATCGGGCCAAGGCGCGACAGGAGAAGATCTACCAGAATTCGTCGATTCCGTCAGTGGTGGTTCGAGCCACCCAGTTCCACAATCTTGTGGTCGGCGTGTTTGACGCGGGAGGGAAGGTGGGACTCCTGCCGGTCCTGAAAGGTGCCGTGTTTCAACCGATCGCCGTGCAGGATGTGGCAGGTGCACTGGCCGACGCAGCAACACATCAGCCGATGCCCCGGGAAATCATCAACGTCGGCGGCCCGCAAGTGCTGGAAATGGCCGAACTGGCCCGTATCTACCGCGACATCACAGGAGCAACCGGCCGCCAGATCACCCTGCCACTGCCGGGTGCTCTTGGGAAGTTCTTCAGCAGCGGCGAGAATCTTGCCAGCGACTCGGCCGTCAACGGATTGACCTTCGAGGCCTGGCTTCGCCTGCGCTCGGTCTGAAGCCCCACAGAACCGCCGGTCGGGTCCAGAGTTGCCGCTTGCAAGCGGCAACTCTGTGCCTAACCGGCGGTTTCGTGGGTGCCCCTGATGGGCGCCTTCGCGTGGGCGGCGTGTTTCAGCCCGCCGAGGACCGCACGGTCGCCGCGACGGGTTCCTTGGCCGGGAACGACGGCGGGTGCACGCCAGCCATCTCCTCCATCACCCGAACCACCTGGCAGCTGTAGCCGAATTCGTTGTCGTACCAGACGTACAGCACCAGGTTGGTGCCGTTCGCGATGGTCGCCAGCCCGTCGACAATCCCGGCCCGGCGTGAGCCGACAAAGTCGGTGGAGACGACGTCGGGCGAGTCAATGTAGTCCACCTGTTTCCGCAGATCGGAGTGCAGTGACGTCTCCCGAAGGTAGGTGTTGACCTCGTCCTTGCTGGTCCCGTCGGCCAGGGTGAGGTTGAGGATGGCGATCGACACGTCGGGGGTGGGCACGCGGATGGAGCTGCCCGTCAGCTTGCCCTCAAGCTCGGGCAGCGCTTTCGCAACGGCCTTCGCAGCACCGGTCTCGGTGATGACCATATTCAACGCAGCCGAGCGGCCACGCCGGTCACCCTGATGGAAGTTGTCGATCAGGTTCTGGTCATTGGTGAACGAGTGGACCGTCTCCACATGCCCATGCACCACGCCGAACCGGTCATTGATGGCCTTCAGCACCGGGGTGATGGCGTTGGTGGTGCAGGACGCAGCGGTGACGATCTGGTCCGTGGGCAGGATCGTGTTGTGGTTGATGCCGTGCACAATGTTCTTCAGCGCACCCTTGCCCGGGGCGGTGAGGAGCACGCGGGCGATGCCCTTGCTCTGCAGGTGCTTCGACAGCCCCTCCTCGTCGCGCCAGCGTCCGGTATTGTCGACCAGCAGTGCGTCGTTGATGCCGTAGGCGGTGTAGTCGACGGTGGAGGGATCATTCGAGTAGATGACCTGGATGTGGACACCGTTTGCCGTGATCGTGTTGGCTTCCTCGTCAATCCGGATGGTGCCCTCGAAACTGCCGTGCACCGAGTCGCGGCGGAGCAGGCTCGCCCGCTTCATCAGGTCATTGTCGGCGCCCTTGCGGACCACGATGGCGCGCAGCCGCAGCCCGTGGCCACCGCCAGCCTTTTCAATCAGGAGCCGGGCGACCAGGCGGCCGATGCGGCCAAACCCGTAGAGCACGACGTCGGTGCTGGTGCGTTCGTCCGCTCCGCGCTTGTCGACGACGTCGGCCAGTTCCACCCGGAGGAAGTCCTCCAGGGATGCCCCGCCGCCGTCGGCCTTGAACTTCTGGGTGAGCCGGGCGATATCGATGGCCGCGGCACCGAGGTCCAGGTCCACCAGGGTGCGCAGCAGCGGTGCGGTCTCCTCCAGGAACAGTTCTTCCTTGCTGATTCGGCGGGCAAACCGGTGGGCTTTCAGGATGTTCATGGCCGACTTGTTGATCAGGCTGCGGCCGTGGATGCTGATCACCACGTTGTTCTCGCGGTACAGCCGCCCGATGACGGGGATCATTCCCTCCGCAAGAGCCTCGCGGCTCATCCATGTGTCAAGGCATTCCGATGGGTCGCGGTGCACTATCTGTCCCTTCCTGTCGCTGGGTGTTCCAGCGCTGTGTCTGGCCAGTCGCCTTGTCGGGCTAACCCGGGTTCCGGGTGCTGGCCCAGTCGCGCGGTCCGCCCGGACGACGGTGTCGGGGGCTTCGGTGGTGCGCGGGTGGTATCCCCAGAATATCGTCCCCGTGGCGTTTGACGATAAACGGTCACGACGTCGCAACGCGGGCGAAACAGCGGGCCTGCATGCTGGAGGTATGAAGCGACATCTCACCCATGCAGCGACTGCTGAACTGATCTGCGATTTGTGTGGTCAACTTCCCGAACCGGGAAAGACCCGGGTGACGCTCGCCAACGTGGCGGTGATGCTTCCCATCGAGCTGCTGGTGCACGCCGCGGTGGTCAACACCGACCTGCCGTACCTGGCCAAGGTGCTGGTGCTGGCGGTGACTGCCACGGCCCTGGTGATCTTTGTGGCCGACCCGGCAGCGGCCCGGCTGCTGCGTTCTTTCCTGCACGCGCCGGCTATCCGGCGTCGCCGCCGGCTCGAAACAGCGGCAGCCCTGTGGCGGGCGCGCGTCCTGGTGCGGGATGAGCCGGGAGCGTTGGAGCGGATCACCCGGCGGCTGGCCCGGCTCGACATCAACATCCTCAGCATCCATGTGCATCCCGCTGAGTCCGGCACGCTGGACGAGTTTGTGCTGTCCGCCCCCGGCGGTCTTCGGGAGGAGGACATTCTGGAGGTCCTGCACGACGGCGGTGGGCGGGCAGCCAGTATCTGGCCGACGACGGCGCTCGCCCTCGCGGATGGGCAGACGAAGGCGCTGACCCTCGCTGCCCAGCTGACCCGTGACCCTGGCGAGCTGCGGCATGTGGTGGCCGAGTTGCTGTCTGCGGAGGTGATGCAGCCCTGCGAGGTGGCGCCGTCGTCGTCGGCGGACCGGACTATCCTGAAGATTCCCACCGCCTGGCACGGGCCGCTCTTGTTCCGGCGGGCGGACGAGCCGTTTACCCTGGCGGAGTCCGCGCGGGCGCACCGCCTCGCGGAGATCGCCGAAACGGTGGAGCGTCGGCTCGCCTTCGTGACCGACACATAACCGTCGGCAACGGGGCAGTGCGCGATACTGGCTCAATGACTCAGACCAATTCCGTCACCTTGCGATTCCTTGCCGCACCCACAGATCTCGGGCACAGCGGATCCGTCGACGCCGGGACGGTGCTGGAGTGGGTAGACAAGGCCGCCTATGCGGCGGCTGTCGGGTGGGCGAAGAGCTATTGTGTGACCGCGTATGTCGGCAACATCCACTTCACTGACCCGGTCAACGTGGGCGACATGGTGGAGGTCGAGGCGACCATCGTGTACACCGGTCGGTCGTCGCTGCACATCCAGACGGTGGTGTCTTCGGGCGACGTCAAGGGCAGCGGCGCCACCATGCGCAGTCGGTGCCTGGTGATCTTTGTGGCGGTAGGGGAGGACGGCAAGCCGGTCCCGGTGCCGCCCTACGAGCCGTCAACGCCCGAGGAGATCAGCCGTCGTGAAGCGGCCATAGCCAGGATCGCCGTCCGCGAGGAGATCGTCGAAGCGATGCGCGGGCAGGTCTACACCGATGAAGGCACCGCCGAGAAGGTCATCCTCCGGTTCCTCGCTGCGCCCACCGATGTGAACTGGGGCGGGAAGGTGCACGGCGGCACGGTGATGGACTGGATCGACGAGGCCGCCTACGTCTGCTCGGCGCGGTACTGCGGCCAAGACACCGTGGCGGTGTTCTCCGGCGGGGTGCGGTTCTACCGTCCGTTGCTGATCGGTGACGTGGTCGAGGTGGAGGCCCGGCTGGTCTACACCGGCAACAAGGGGATGCATATTGCCGTCCACGTCAGGTCGGGTAGGCCCACCGAGGATGAGATGCACCTGACGACGTACTGCCTGACTGTGATGGTGGCCCGGGATGAAACCGGTACGGCTGTGGCAGTTCCGGGGTGGATTCCCCAGTCGGAGGAGGACCGCCGGCTCGAGGCCCACGCGCGGGAACTCCTGGAGATCAGGGGACGGGCGCCGGGGAACCGGCTCCCGAATCACCTGACCAGCTGACGGAAACCACTTCATCCCGACGGGCGCGCTACGGTGGGCCGCGGACAGCTACAGAAGCAGCTGGATGAGCGGGTGCACGAAGTAGCGTAGCGAGTACGCCTCCCACACAGCTCCAACAATGAGCAGTACCAGCGCGGGGAGTGCCAGTAGGCCGACCTGTTTCAGGCCCTGAACGTAGCCCCTGCGACGATTCGGTGCTCCGACACTGCGTGGGAACAGCCAACTCTTGCCCATGCGGTATGCGCCAAGTGCAAGGAGCACGTAGGCCTGGAGCTCGATGACGAAGGTCAAGGAATGGGGAATGAGGGCAACCCATCCCTCTGGGGAAGCCGGCACAAGTGTGATGCCGATCTGAAATGCCCAATATCCGAACAATGCGAGACCCGCGAACGGAACAATAAGCGACGGGAGCACGATGGTCAGCAGGCTGAGCCGGAAAACATTGACTCCGAGGATTACCAGAGCGAACAGAGGTGGGATGTTTATCAGCCAGCTCACAAGCTCGACGGTGCCGTCGTCCTCCAGCGCCGCAACCTTGTCCGCATTGAGCGAGGGGAATGCCAGCCCGATGAGGAACCCGATGGTGGCTAGGCCGTAGGTGACAAGATTGATGATGAGGTAGGCACGCTTGTTTTCGCGAATGACCTTGAAGGGGCGTCGCCGGAGTGGCAGGGGTGTGGGAATCGGGGTGGTCTCTTGAAACGATGTCATGTGTCCATCACACTCCAACACCAAGCGCGCGTGCAGTGACGTCACATCATCAGATGATGTGACACTGCGTCACTACAGCTGGCGCCCCATTGGCGCGAGAGTGGGATTCATGAGAATCCTCGATCTGGTGCTGAGCGCAACCATTGTCCTAGGCGCAACCGTCTTTCTTGCCTACGTCGGCTTCCATTACTTCGACTTTGGTCTCTTCATGACACTTCCAGCGAGCATCGTGGAGATGCTTCTCCGGAACTGGGCGCTACAGTACATAGGGCTGGGGATCGGCATCGCGGCGATGATCGCGAAACGCCCGGTCGGCCGGCAGATCACGCGGCAGGAAGCCGAGAACCGGAGCTAGTTATCGACGACCAGCCGACAGGGGAGGCTCCCAGTATCACGCGAATGCGTCGGGTGGCGATGGTCACGGCCGTCGCCGCTATTGCGCCCCCGACCGTTATCGGTATCGTGCTCACTGCGACATCCTGGTCGGAGGGGTTGTCCGTTGCCCTAGGGTTTCTGGTCACCCTCGCTTTGCTGCGCAAGTGGAGCTTGGATGGGTACCCCCGCATGGCTATCCTCGCGCTCATGTTCACCATAGCGTCGTGGATCGTCGGGGCGCTGACAACCTCGAGTCCGCTCGGTTTCGTGCCGATGTCGCTGATCGGCGCGCTCCTGCTCGCGCGTACACGAAGACGGCGGCTATGGATCACGGCGTTCACGGTTGCGGTCGCGGCGATCGGGGCGAGCTCATTCGTCTTTCACCCTGCGAGTTGGACCCTCGCCGCCGAGTACCTCGCGCTCCCGGCTGTCGGCTCGCTCTTTATCGTCGCGGTAATCCTGCTCAGCGAGCAGGCCTGGCAGGTAGTGCGGCGGCTCGAACGCGCGCAGGAGACGGAGGCAGAGCTCGCGGTCGCACGCGAGCGGATGCGCTTTGCCGGTGACCTCCATGACATCCAAGGCCATTCGCTGCATGTCATCAAGTTCAAAGCCGCGCTCGGCCGACGCCTGGTTCGTACTGCTCCCGACCGAGCCGAAATGGAATTCAGCGAGATCCGCCGTCTCGTCGACGAGACCATCGGGGAGACGAGGGCACTGACGTATGCGCGCTATGAGTTGAATCTGGTGGCTGAAATCGAGAACGCAAAGCGGCTGGTCGAGGCGGCGGGCGTGGCCGTGGAGGTGACATTCGACGACACCGGAGAGAGTGCTCCGCATCCCCTGCTGGCCCAGGTGCTGCGGGAAGCCACCACCAACCTACTGCGCCATGCGCGTCCGGCCGCTGTCACGATCTCCGCATCGTCGAGGTCCGTGGAGGTCAGTAACGACGGGACAACTGATGCAGGCGGCTCTCCCCTGAGAGGGCTTGCACACCTGCGGGACCGGGTAGAAGGCGCGGGCGGCGCGCTGCTGGTCGAACGTCCACCGGGTAGGTTTATCGTATCCGTTCGGATCGATCCCCAGATCAGAAGCAGCGGGTCCGAAGGGTAGGAGATGACCGCCGTGGATCCAATCACGATCATCCTGGCCGATGATGAGCACTTGTTACGGTCGGCGCTTTCTGCCCTCCTCATGCTCGACGGGACCATAGACGTCGTCGCGCAGGCAAAGAACGGCGATGAGGCCGTGACCGCGACGCTGCAGCTGCATCCAGATGTCCTTGTCATCGACCTCGAGATGCCTGGGATGGACGGCCTAGAGGCAGTAGCGTCGATCATGTTGAAAAGTGCCGACCAACGCGTGCTGATGCTTACCCGGCACGCGCGACAGGGTGTCCTCCGGCGGGCCCTCAAACTTGGGGTGCGGGGTTTCATGAGCAAGGGTGCCGATCCGGAAGAGATCGCCGAGGTCATCCGCAAGGTGAACGATGGTCAGCGCTGGATCGCGCACGATGTCCTCGAGGCCGCGGTCGTCGATGACTCGCCGCTGACCGAACGCGAGGCCGATGTTCTTCGGGAGACCCGCGAGGGGTACTCGGTTAAAGACATCGCTCGACGATTGCACCTCGCACCAGGCACCGTTCGAAACTACCTCTCGTATGCCACGCAGAAGACCGCGACCACGACCAGACACGACGCCGCGAGGACAGCCCGCGATCGCGGCTGGTTGTAGCTGAGTAGTCGAGGCTGGGTGGCCAGCACTTGACCGTGTGCCTGCAACACGGTGTCGACTTAGCAGGGGAGCCACTGCGGCGGCCAAAGACTAAGGAGAACAATCGTGTCCTCGACAACAAATGAACCGGATATCCCGGACGAAGCGAATGAGGCAACCGGCGCGCCGCTCCCGAGCCGTGGGGCCAAAACCGTGATGGCGGGTGTGGCCATTCTGGTAGTCGCTGCGCTTGCGGGTTCCGCTATCTTTTGGAGCTCAACGAAACCTGACGGGCCCGGTATGCCCGACGTAGCTGAGCTCGCCGGATCGCTGGTGGATCAGGAGCTGACGTGGGATTCGTGCGACTTCGGCCCAGCGGAACTGTTACCTGGTGATGAGGCAGCGAACGTGAAGTGCGCAACCATCAAGGTGCCGAAGGACTGGCTCGATCCAGACCCAACAGACACCTGGGACGTGCGTATCTCCTTCGCGCAGAACCTCGACGTGTCCGACCCCGAAGCGGAGACGCTTTTTCTACACCCCGGTGGCCCATTTCCTTCGTTGTCGTTCAGCTCGACGACTCAGCATCGCGTACCGGAGCTTCGTTCATCGACGAACTTCTTGAGCTTCGACCAGCGTGGGCTCGGGCGGTCGAGTACCTTGAGCTGTGACTACGAATACGACCCCGCCGATGGTGCGGCAGCACAACCGCGCGCCATCGGCGAAACATGCTCGGATGACCCCGACTTCGCCACGATGACGACGGAACAAGTCGCGTATGACATGGACTTCATGCGGCATCTGCTGGGTCTTGAAAAGGTCTCCTACCTCGGCTATTCCTACGGGACCTGGCTCGGATCGTGGTTTGGAAAACTCTTCCCTGACAACATCGAACGCATGGTGCTCGACTCGGCAATCGATGGGACGAGCGCCACGTATGAGAAGAGCTGGAAGGGCCAATACGTTGCCATCGACCGGCAGTTCAGACTGCTGACGATGAATTGGCTCGCCCGGAACGACACCTCGTTCGCCCTGGGAGATGAACCCGAGGCCATCTGGGACCGCTACTTCGCAGCGACCGGCTCACCCGAGATGGCTGATGCTGCGCACCTTGTCTGGGCTTCGACCGGCGCGGCCACTTTGCAGGCCAAGCCAGTCTCCATTGAATTCGTTGTCGGCGTGGTTCAGCAGCTCATCGTGGAGGGCGAGTCAGACGGTCCGGGCGATCACATCGATCGGGCCGCCCGGGTCATCAACAGCCTTGGCCTTCCGGATGAAGCAAGTGAAGCCGCGATCGCGCAGTTCCCCATCTACGCGCCCGTCCCGGCGCAGCCTGGAGGACTCGTGCAGGCCAGTTATTCGAGCGCCGATGACTTCCTCCGCTGCGCCGATGGCGAGTGGACGCAGGGTCAGGCGCACTGGGATGAGTACAACGCTCAGATGGCTGAGCAGGCGCCGTTCACGGCGCAACTCAAACGCCTCGATGCCCCGCCGGAGTGCGCTTTCTGGCCCACAGACGTTGAGATGCCCGAAGCTAACGGGGACTTTCCTGAGACGATTGTCCTGCAAAGTGAGCTGGATCCGCTCAGCGCATGGGAGAGCGGACAGGCTCTCGGAACTACGCTTCCGAACACCAGCTTGATTGCTGTGGACAATGAGGGGGTGCACGGAGTCTTCCCCTACGGCACCGCGGCCGTCGATCGACCGGTGCTCGATTTCCTGCTGGGAAACGCCGATAGGCCCACCTCTCAGGTTGTCGACGCGAAGCCCCTGCCGCTGGAAGAGAGTGCGTTCGAGCATTGGGCCAGACTCGGACTCTATGGGGATCGGGCAGACCCCAACTTCACCGACCCAATGTCTCCAGCCCCAACCGGAGTGCTTGCGCCGCTCGGCGACTGACACTGCAGTTCTGCTATCCCACGTCTTGCGCAACACCGCCCCGGCCCTACTGGGGCCAGCGCATGAGAATCACCCCAATTGAAAGCTGGAAAAATGACAGACTCACAAGCGCTCACGAAGCTTGCGGAAGCGATCAACTCCCATGACGCCGAAAGCATCGCAGCATGCTTTTCCGTCGACTATGTTTCCGAAAACCCTCATCACCCCTCCCGGAACTTCGTGGGTCGCGCAACCGTGCTCCGTAATTGGATGGCGATGCTCACACGGTTCCCGAATCTGACGGCGCGAGTTCTCCGCTGCGCGACCAAAGGAGACGAAGTTTGGTCGGAATGGGAAATGGTTGGCACCCTTGCCGATGGAACGTCTGTCACAATTGCAGGCCCCGTGATTTGGTGCACCGATACTCAAGGTCTCGTGTCCTGGGCGCGCTTCTATCTTGAGCCTGTATCCGACGAGCCGATCAGGCCGTCCTGAGTCGATCCTCGACCTGCCCGCCCTCGCCGGAGATGAGTGCACGGCCAGCCAACCGACTGCCTCAACCATGTCCCGGATAACTCCCTACGGCGCGATCAGCGGATCGGACCGCTGTATTGGAGCCAGAAGTCGATGGCGGCCTGCCGTGGTCGAGGGGACACAGCGCTGCCGTCCGTCCCGAATTTCATGACTTCCTCGGGGGCTGCCGCAACCGTCGGCCATGCGGGTAGTCCATACCCGTTAGGGTCGCCAGTCCGGACGAAGTTGAGCCAGTACCCGCTCATCTGGTCGCGGAGCCGATAGTCGGCCTTCTGATAGATGATGTCGTGGTCTGCTCCGAGATTATCGTAGGCGTAGGCGACTTCGGCGCCGTGGTAGGCGCCGAACTTCTCGAGTCCCTCCTCCGGAGGTACGTGAGAGAAGAAGTATAGGTATGCGTTTTCCTCGCCGGTGTTTGTCTGCAGTTGCGTCCAGCGGAGCATCGCGCGGGTCATGACACTGTCGGTCTGCGCTCTCAGCGACGAATCGAGAACCTGTTCCTCGGTGTCGCCCGGGTAAATCTCGAGGAAGCGCTTCGATTGGTTGCCGTGGGTCTGTTGGACGGACGCCAGATATTCGGACTCGCTAACCTGTGGCGGGTCTGCGAGGGCTAGCGACGCTTCGTCTGCGTTGCTTCCCACGAGAATGGGAACATTTAGCTGCTGTCCCGAGGCGTAGATCTCCGTGGTTGCCTTTTCGATTGCGTACCCGTCGACGGAAGGCCGCCAGTGACCGGCAAGTGAGTCCGATGCGCCCAGGATTCGCTCGACGGGCATCTCGCGCATGTCCTGCAGGGACGCGTTGCCCAGTGCCGTGCTCATACGCTGCCCCGCGTCCTCCGCCGCCTCACGAGTATCGAACTGGTCGCCGTCTTCTGTGTTCCCAGTGGTGCCCAGGCAGGCGCCGCTGCCGCCGATGATGCCATCGACGAGGCCTTCCGCCAGCGGGCTCGCCCCCAGAATGCATACACTCTCGCCTCCTGCGGACTCTCCTGCGATAGTCACACGGTCCGGGTCGCCCCCGAAGCTGGCAATGTTGTCCCGGATCCATTGCAGGGCGGCGATCTGATCGAGAACGCCATAGTTGCCCGAGGCGCCATAGTCTGACTCGGTGGCGCGGGGTCAGCTCCTCGTGGCCCTGCGTAGTAGGTTTGGTGAGACCGGTGTCTGGTTCATCTCGACTTTGCTCTTTTCTCTGCTGCACCTCCCGAATGTGTTCTTCGGTCTTGGCTCGATCGCGATCCTCCAGGTCTTCATCCAGTTTGGTCTGGGATCCGTCTATTACCTGGCACGTCGCTTCAGCGGTTCCTTGGTGCCGGCGATGATCTTGCACGGCCTCTGGGACTTCTCGACGTTCTCGTCCAATGTTCCCTACGCCGGGCTGACTGCTCCGTTCATCGGAATAGCCGCAGTGATCGTGGTCTTGGTTCTTCTTCGACAAGATAAGCGCAGAGGTGCAAACCGTGCGACGACTCTCTCAAGTAGCGCGGTCCACTAGTTGTTGGCGCCTCAACACCGCGGCGAGCGCTTGACCCTGTGGTCGGCACATCGTTTTTACTGGCAGGACAAGAGCAGCCGGCTTTACCGGTCGCTGGCAAACGAATGGAGCCTGTATGGCGTGGAGTACACGCGAGCTGGCAGGCCTCGCCGCCACAACGGTGAACACGGTCCGCCATTACCACCGGTCCGGACTGCTTGAGGAGCCCAACCGGACATCCAATGGGTACAAGCAGTACGGTGCCCGCCATCTCGTGAGGCTGCTGCAGATCTGTCGTCTCCGGGACCTCAGTATTCCACTCGCTCAGATCGAGTCAATGGATATCGGAGGGGAAGCACCGGCGTCGGCCCTGCTGGCAGTCGACGCTGACCTGACCGTGAGCATCGAACGGCTCAAACGTGCCCGAGCCGAGATTCGGGCGATCCTGGCCGGGACAACGGCCACCGATGTGCCGTCGGGCTTTGAGCACCTCGCTGACCGGCTTTCCAAGCCGGAGCGTTCCCTCATGCTCGTAGTTTCGCAGCTCTACGACGAGTCAGCCATGGCCGATCTTAGGACAATGATCGAGGCGGAGGCGGAGGATGCTGGCGTCGAATTCGACACGTTGCCTCTCGACGCTGACGAGGCGATCCGACAACAACTTGCCGAGGCGCTTGCGCCTCAACTCGCTCAACATCTCATCGACTACCGATGGCTAACCGACCCGAAGGCGCACTTTCCTAAGGGTGCACGGGTTACGCAGGAGACGCTTCGCGAGACCGCTGTGGAGCTGTACAGCAAGTCCCAGCTCGACGTCCTTGCACGCGCGAGCGCCATCGCGACCGAGCTGGCCGCTGAGAGCATCAACCCGACCTCAGATCCGAACAATCTTGGAGTCAGCGATGACCGATGAAGCCTTGGTGCAGGGCGCAGCCGAACTCGATGACGTGCCTGCTGGAAGCCTCTCCCGCTGCCCTAGCCCCGGGTTTTCATCGGATGTGTGGTTCGGGGCGTGTTTAAGCAGGGAAAGAGTGCTCTGACTTGGGAAAATAGTGG